>NZ_JACXXJ020000002.1 GCF_014926405.1 Agrobacterium vitis | reverse complement strand
TCCACCGGCTGTTTCGGGCAGGAGCATTGGACCGTCGACAACCGGAATGGGCTCGACATGGACGGCATGAACGCGCCGCGTGGACGCGATCGAGTCTGCCAGCTGTCGTGCCGCCTGCGCCAGTTCCGACACGGGCAGGAAGGCTGCGGACGATAGCAAGGCGACCAGCGGGAGAAGCGTCGGCTCGAACGCATGGCTATGGATCATGAAGGCCGCAGTGACCAGCACTGCCGCAGATCCGAGGGCGGATACCACCTCCTGCCTGGCCGTCTGGAACGACAGGTCCGCATTGAGCGCCACTCTCGTGCGCTGATACTCCGCCGTCTGATCGTGAAAGACCTTCCGGCGCGCAGCAACCGCGCGAAAGGCGATGAGTTCGCCCATGCCTTGCACTGTGTCCACGACAAAGGCATTGAGGCCACCCAGTTCGGCGCGAGCCTGGCCGCCGAGGGCATCAACCTTGCGTCGCTCAAACACTGGCGCGAGGGCGGCATAAACCAGGAATGGCAACAACACGACCGCCGTTGGCCAGGCGATGAAGGTGAGAGCGATCAGAACTGTCAGTGGTATCAGGAGCGCCACCATCGCCGGCGCCACGACGTGAGCGAAGAAATACTCGACCGTCTCGACGTCTTGCGTTCCGAGGGAGACTAGGTCGCCTGACCGCCGCTTCAGAAGATAGGCCGGCGCGAGCTTTTCCAGGGCGTAGTAGAGATCGACACGCATCTGGGCGAGCAGTCTGTAGGCCATGTCGTGGGAGCGCCACGATTCATTCCATTGCAGGAACGCTGCCAGAGGCACCAGCGCCACCATCCAGGCGACATACGAGCCGAATGGGGTGCCCGTCTTGATTGCCGCCACTGTCAAAGCGCTGAGCGTGCTGACGCCGATCAAGGCATAGACACGTCCCACGCCGGAGGTGACGGTGAGGATCAATTGCTTGCGCCAGGGCCCGATCAGTTTGAACAGCGTTCCCAAGGTCTGGAATGAGGTCAGGCCCGCTGCTATCCTCTCCCCTTCGGTCAGTTGAGGTTTTGCCGAGGATGTCGTCGCGATAGTGGCCGGGCGTTCTTTCTCGGGTGCGACGGCCGTGCCGAAGTCCAGCAAGGCGTCACTTTCATTGAGTTCGATCTGTTCGGCCATGAGTTTCCGGTACGGGCCGTCGCGGGCGATCAGTTCGGCATGGGTGCCGCTATCGGCGATCAGGCCATCGGAAACCACGAGGATACGGTCAGCATCGATCACGCTCGACAGGCGATGCGCGAGCACGACAGTCGTCCGCTCCCTGGAGAGATCATCAAGTGCGGTCTGGATAATGCTTTCGTTTTCAGCGTCGACCGACGAGAGTGCTTCGTCGAGGATGAGAATGGGAGCATCTCTCAAGACTGCGCGGGCAATCGCTATACGCTGTCGTTGACCGCCCGACAGTCGCAAGCCACGTTCCCCGATGATTGTGCGATAGCCCTGCGGAAGCGAAGCAATAAACTGATGGGCGTTGGCTGCATGCGCAGCGGCCTCCACCTGTTGCGGTGTCGCGTCGGGACGGGCGATACGGATGTTGTCTTCGACCGATCCGTAAAAAAGATAGGTATCCTGTTGGACCACGGCGATCTGATCGCGGATGTGATCGGCAGCCAGCGTTGTGACATCGTGCCCACCAATGCGGATCGTACCGGTGTCAGCGTCGTAGAAACGCAGCAGAAGCTTGACGATGGTCGATTTTCCCGAACCGCTGTAGCCGACAATGCCGATGCGCTCGCCTGCCCTGACGTCGAAAGAGACGCCCTTCAGGGCTGCGCCGCGTTCGACCGAATAGCTGAACTGGACATTATCAAAGGATATTGACGGCTCGATATCCGGAGTGGCAGAGGTTTCGCGTGGTGGGCGCGGTGGTGTCGCCTGCAGCAACGCCTTGATCCCCACGGCGGCTGCGTTGGCCATCATGCCCCGATGGAGTAGGGAGCGCAGATCGCGTAAGGGCCGGAACACCTCTGTCCCAGCCATCAACACGATAAGCAAGGCTTCGATACTCATGTCCCCGTGGCTGACGCGCCACGCGCCAAGCGCAATGGCGGCAGCCGCACCGCCGGCGATGGCGAGGTCCGTGAATGCCCGGCTCATAAGGGCAGCTTGCAGGACAAACATCGTGCTGTCGGCCAACTGGTTTGCTTTCAGGGCAAGCCGCTCGCCGAACGCGGCGCTTTGGCCGAACGCCTTGAGGGTTGGCAAGCCTTGCACGGCATCGAGAAAATCCGCACCGAAGGCTTTGAAGGAGCGCACGCGGCGTAGCGTCGACTGTTCGCCAATACGCTTGAGGACCACCGGAAAGATCAAGGCGAGAATGGCGGCCACCGAGATCACGGCTGCGACGGGGACGTCCCAGAACGACAGGACCGCAAACAGCAGCACGGGCGCCAGAAAGGCGATGGCGACCTGTGGGATAAACTGGCCGAAAAACGCCTGGAGTTGTTCGACACCATCAATTGTCGAAAGGGCTATACTGCCCGTCCGGCGCTCGGCGAGCCATGCCGGTCCCAGCCGCACGATCTGATCGAAGAGGCTGAGCCGGACCCGGTCCTGAATGAGTGCTGCCGTGCGATGCGCCACCATCGCGCGCCAGTATTCAAGACCCATGCGTGACAGGATGACCGCCACGAGTATGGCAATGGCAACCAACTGATCGGCCAAGGGCGCGCCTTCGAACAGACGCGCGATCAGCCAGCCGAGGATAATGAACCTTGCGATGCCGAGTGCCAGCGAAACAAATCCGAGGGCGATGGCTGCGGCGATTCGGGCCCGGAAGCCCTTCGTCGCCGCCCAGAGTTGGGCGTCAAAATGCATGTTTATGTCCTACCGAGGCGTTCACGAAGCGTAGCGTTGACTACGTTATTTAAATTACACTACGGGGAAGGTAATGTCCATTACGTCAAGTAGGAAGACTGCTCGGTTTCGATCTCGTGACGTCGATCAACGACGCGGGGGCCTTATCATCCGCCACCATCAGCATGCGGCGGTCCGCTATCGCTGTGCTCAGGTCCCGATCATGGGTGATGAGCAGGATCGCCAACTCGTCCTCGTCGGCGACTTTGCGCAGATGACGAATAACCTGCTCCTGCACCGGAGGATCGAGGCGCGACGTCGGCTCGTCGGCAATCAGCATCGTCGGCCTCATCGCTAGAATGCGGACAAGTGCCAGGCGTTGCGCTTCACCACCGCTGATTTGATGCGGGCGGCGATGAAGCAAGTCGTGACGCAGGCCAAAGCGCTGCATCAATCCGGGGACTTCGCCGAAGCCGCGGTCGCCGTCTGGCAGGCGACGCAAATCTTCGAGGCTACGCCCGAGCGACTGCCACGGCGAGAACACCCGCGTCGGATCCTGATGGAGCTTTTGAAGGGAGCCGCCACGTGCCGCTGTCGGCCGCCGGATGATCCCCCCAAGGGGGGAGGCCTGTCCGAGCAGCGTTCTGCCCAGGGTCGTCTTTCCGATACCACTCTTGCCCAGGAGGGCCGAAATATGCCCGGCATGGCAATGAAAATTTAGATCGTCCGCCAGAATTCTGCTGCCGATACCGATGCGCAGGTGATCGGCCTCGATGACTTTCGCAGTCGTTGACCGCGCATAGGGGCGGGGTTCCCACGTTGCGGGATCGCTTGCGATGTACCGACGCGCATAATCCGTGCGGGGATCCCTCAGGATTTCTTTCGCAAGTCCGGACTCTATGATCGAGCGTTCGTCGAGAAAGGCGATCTGATCGGCCAGTGACCGGACAAGCGCGATATCGTGAGTGATGAGGAGGATCGCGCGACCGCTCTTTCGCAACGCGCTGAATACCTGGGCCACAACATCGCGCCGGTCCGCATCGAGACCCTTGGTCGGTTCGTCTACGAGGACGATGCCGGCACTGGTCACGGAAGCGATCGCTGCCATCACACGCTGCGCCATGCCTCCGGACAGTTCGAATGGACGCTTGTCATGGTGTTCAGCATCCAGTTGCATGGCCGAGAGTGCTGCGCCGGCTTCATGTGATCGTCGTGGCGACTGAATTTGCTCGCCGACCTGAGACTTTGCGCTCAGCAGGGGCGCAAGCGCGTTGAGCGGCTCCTGGGGAAGCAGGAAGAGGTCTTTCGCCCATAGAGACCTAAGTGCTGTGCGGTCGGCGGCGTCATAGATGCGCCCGTTGACGATGATGCGGCCAGAGACCGAAACGCCGCCCGGAATGAGACCCATGATGGCGCTGCCGATCAGGCTTTTGCCGCTGCCTGTTTCGCCGAGGACGGCCAGGATTTCGCCGGCAGCCACGCTGAGCGAAATGTTTTCCACGATGACACGATCAGGCGTTGCGATCGTCAGCCGTTCGACAGCAAGGGTGCTCACCTAGACAACCTCCTCGATCCCCTGGCGACGGGCGCTGTAATATTCGCCGATCAGCGTTGCCGAGAGTGTGCAGATCAGAATGGCACCGGCCGGAGCCAGCACCATGTGAGGATAGGTGCGGAAGAAGGTCATGGTTCCGGCGATCATACCGCCCCATTCGGCATCCGGGGGACGAAGGCCAAGACCGAGGAAGCCGACCGACGAAATCGTCAGGACGTTGGCGCCAACAGTCAAAACGCCGAGGGAGGAAAGATAGGGGACAATTGCCGGCAGGACGTGTGTGCGGAATATGTAGACCGAACCGAACCCGAGCAGACGGGAGGCCTCGACATGATCGGTGGCCAGTTCACGCGCGGTAATGGCTGCGGTGAGGCGGGCGAAGCCTGGCCATTGCGACATCCAGAGGCCAAAGAGAATCGGACCGATCCCGCCGCCCAACAGGCCGGAAACCAGAATGACGAACAATAGGCTGGGGCAGGCGATGATCACGTCGGACAGGCGCATGATGACCTGCCTCATCCAGCCCGTCCGAAACGCGGCCAGAAATCCGAGCACCAGACCGGTGGCCAGTGAAGCGACCACTCCGGCAAAGGCAATTCCGAGCGATATGCGTGTTCCTGCAACCAGCCGGGCTGCGATGGATCGTCCAAGATTGTCGGCGCCCAGAAGATAGTCGGTGGACGGAGAAGCATAAGCGGCACCGAGATCCTGTCGATTGGGATCGACGGTCAACAGGAGAGGCCCGAACAACCCCACCAGCAGCATTGCAGCCAAAGGCATGAATCCAAAAAGCACGATCGACAGTGGCGGCATGCGCCGGGGCTTGATGGCAACCCGATCGAGCGATGAAAACGTCATGGCTGTTGGCCCGCCACAAACAGCCGCGGGTCGAGCAGCCTGACCGTGATGTCGCTGAGGCCGTTGATCGCGACCACGGAGACGCCAATCAGCAACCCTGCACCCATCGCCATCGGTATGTCGGCCGCCAGAACGCTATCGATCAGCCGAGTTCCGAGACCGTCGAGGTTGAACAACACGTCGATGACGACCAGACCACCGATCGTATGAGCAACCAGCGGCCCAAAATAGGCAATGACCGGTACGAGGGTCGGCCGCAGTGCATGGGTAAAGATGATCCGCAACCAGCTCTGGCCCTTGATCCGCCCGTAGGTCGGATAGAAGTCCTGCATCGTTGCGACCACGGCGTTACGCACCACGCGCGAAAGCTCTGGAAGGAGCGCAAGCGCAAGCGTGCAGGAGGGAAGGATCACGTAACCGGGCAGGTTATTGCCGGCCGCCGGCAGCCAGCGCAGGCCGATCGCAAATATCGTTATCAGAATGATGCCGAGCAAGAACGACGGCACTGATGACAGCACCGCGGAAACGGCGAGAAACCCCCGATCGACAATGCTGTCTCGCCGCATCCCGGCTGCAAAACCTGTTGCCAGGCTTAGGGCGAGAGCGAAACCGACCCCGATGATCGCAATGCTCATCGTCGTGCGAAAACTCTGCCACACTTCCGGCGTGACCTCGCGGCCACTGATCATGGAGCGTCCTAGCTGGCCGGTGAATACGGACCCGACCCACCGGCCATATTGCAGAATGACAGGCTGATCCAGCCCCGTCATCTGGCGCGCCTGATCCACGGTCTGCAGGGAAATCCGCTCGCCGTAACGAGCTTCCGCAACCCGAAACGCAATATCGCCCGGGGCCATCTGCACTGCGACAAAAGCGAGGCTGGCAACTGCAAACGCAACGCCCGCCGCAGCCAACAGATGACCGATAACCGCTCCGGCAATGCCGCGCATGGCCGACATGCTCAGCTAACCCATTTGACGCGGTCGATCCAGAAGCCGACCTCGAGGGCATCGATTGGCACGCTGTCGAAAGCGATCCGGTCGGAAATCGAGACATTGTAGTCGTACCAGACCACCGGAATGACCGGCAGATCGGCATTGACGAGCGCACGGATCTTCTTTCGAGCCGCTGCGCGCTGGTCCTCGCTGCGAGCGGCAAGATACTCGCTGAGGGCTTGTTCCATGTCCGGATTGCGGTAGTTCACACCGCTCCATACAGCGTTCGCCGCATTGCTTTCGGCATAATCGAGCACCAGGGTGGCGACGGGATCAGGCACGGCACCATAGTTTCGTCGCGTGAGGCCGAAGAGGAAGCTGCCCTTGGCGACGGCCTCCAGAACTTGTCCCTGGTTGCCGTTTTCGAGCTTGACCTCGATGCCGACGTCGGCGAGCTGCGCCTGGATCGCTTCCGCCAAAGATTTGACTTCCGGCTGCTTGCCAACAATCATCGCAAACGAGAAGCGCGTTCCATCGCGGGTGAGGACGCCGTCCGACCCCTTGGTCCAGCCAGCCCCAGCCAAGAGCCGCTCGGCCTCTTTGACGTCGCGTTCGATCTGCGGCAGATCGGAATCGTACCAGTCGGGAAAGGCAGCAGAGAAGAGCTGGTTGGCGGCGGCCTTTGGATTGCCGAACAGTGCCTTGGCAATCCCCTGCCTGTCGACGGCCAGCGAGATTGCCCGACGCTCAACAGGGTCATCGAAGCGCACGTCTCCCGCATTAACGAAGACGCCGTTGATCCGCGCAGTCTGGACCTGCTTGACCTTTACCTTGCCGCTGCCCTCGACCCGGTCGCGCAAGGCCTGCGGCAGACCGAGAACCAGATCGACCTGACCCGCTTCTGCCATGTTGGCAATCGTGTCGGGCGACGTCGCGCCGGTGAAATGAACTTTGGAGATGTTTGCCGGGGTTCCCCAATATTCGGAGAAAGCTTCGAGATCCACCGAGGTTTTGCCCTCGATCCGGGTGATCTTGTAAGGACCCGTGCCTATGATTTGTTTGACGGTTCCGTCAGGAGCAAAGGAGGACTTTGCCAGAATGACGGCGGGGCCGTCGGTGAAAAAGTCCGCCACGAGGCTGAACGGCTGCTTCAGAGTAACAACCACTGTCTGACCATCGATGCTGACCGACGAAATTGGCAGCTGCGGCACCATCTCGGTATTGTTGCGCGATTTGCGCATGGTTTCGATGGCATCCCGAACCAGTTCGGGTGTCAACACGCTACCGTCGTGGAAGCGGACGCCTTCTCGGATAACAAAAGCCCAGTTCAGACCGTCGTCGCTCACAGACCAGCTTTTCGCGAGTTCCGGGGCGAGCTTGCCATCTGGATCGATCGTCACCAGGGTTTCGGCGACCCGAAGCCGGCGGAAATGATAGCTGGTGTCAGCCAATTCGAGGCTGGTGATCTCGCGAGGAGAGGTGATCTGGAGGATACGTTCTTCCTTTGCCCACGCGCTGCGGCCGAACACGGTCGTTACGGCGCCGAGCGCCACGGACGCGGCAAGCACCGCTCTTCGGGAAATCATGAATAGGCTCCTCGGGTTAAACTCGACATGACGACCATGCCCGGACGAAGCCCCAGCCTGTCCGGCGCGTCGCTGCCCGTGGAATGGCGTCGTGTTCCGGAACCCAGCCACTACACAGCGTAGTAGCTGTTACCATTCATGATAATAACGATCAAGTTTAAATATCGGCTGATCTCCTTGGGCCAGTCGGCTTTTCGGCCGTTGGCGTCATTGTTGGTCTTCCCTGATCATCATTGGCGTAGTGTTGACGACGCAGCGTCTGGCTTTCAGGTTCTGCGATCCAGTTCACTGCGGAAATCGCGAAGTCGGCGCGCCGTCTCCATGGCCTGGTCCGGGCCAAGCTGGGTAAGAGACAGGACAAGGGTCTCAAGGGCGAGCAGGATCGTTCCATAGAACGTCATATTGCCGACCTCGGTTCGTGGTACTTCCAGAACGGACTGAGCACCGACCGCGAGGCGACCAGTCGGGTTGTCGGTAATGACGACGAGCATTCCACCGATACGTTGAAGCTCCTCCTTGATGAGAAGGCTTTCCTTGTGAACTTTGCCGTAGGCAAGGAGGATTACAGCATCGCCCGGCTGCAGGCCGAGCAGTGCGTCGGCGAAGGCGTGGCCGGTACCCTCCATCACGAAATTCGCGCGGCCTATCCGGCCAAGATGCGTTGAGGTCTGCTGCGCCAGACGGACAAGCGGCCCGCCGCCATGAAGGCCGATCCGGCTGGCATCGTTGAGGAGCAGCGCCGCGGACTGAAACTGCTCTGGCAATGCCGGTCGCGACAGTCTCTCCAGTGTCCTGGCATAGGCCTCGACCACCATCTGGAGCGGAGGCCGGCCCCCATCCTGTGTCAGCTCACTCACGGTCACGCCCACCTTTTCCACCGGTGTACGGGCACCCTCATCGAGTTTCTCCGCGATCACGGTTTTGAGGTGAGGTAGTCCATCAAAGCCAAGCGTCTGGATCGACCGTATAACGGTTGCATCGGAAGCGTCGATTTTCGCAGCAAGCTCGAGTGCGGAACTGACAAGCACGGCGTTCGGGTGTCGCTCGATATAGTCCAGGAGCCGAGTAGCTGCGGCACTCAGATTTTGTCTCTGCTGCACTTCAAGCATATGCCATTCCATTATCTGTTCTGGATTTCGCCCGAAGGCTCGGCGCATAACTAACTCGAAAGGGGAACGAATTCCAGCAGCAGCAAGGATCCGCCTCCCTAGCAATACCATTTGCGCGGGAGACGGCGTTACAAGACGCCGCGGACTCGCCCAGCTTGTCGATCATTGCGTGGCATGCCTCGATAGGCCGAAATCTGTTCTTCAAGCCGAACGGCAACTTTGTGCGCCCGCTGATAAAATGCCCCCTCGGCCATGCCATATCGGTCTATGTGGGTTTCCAGATTGAGCGGTGCTTCGTATTTTGTTGCCGCGATTGCGCGTGTAACGGCTTCCCAGTCGATGCGCCCATCAAAGGGCAGCAGATGATCATCGGTTGCGCCAAAATTGTCGTTGATATGCGTGGTGATAAGGCGATCTCCGTACTGTTCCACAACGGAGCATGATCCGGGCGCAATCATTTCCCAATGACCTGTATCGAGGCAGAGGCCAATGAACTCAGCCGGAAAGCGCGCAAAAAGCCGCTCGTAAAGCTGCAGGAAGCTCGAAGCCGATGCGCAAAACAGAGTTTCGACCGCAATCTTGACCTTCTTTTGCAGGCAATATGGCTGAAGCTCCTCAAGCGACCTCCATAAGGGGGCAAAAAAGGCTTCTTCTGCCACTCTGGAGCGGAACACCTCATCCGTGATATCGATGTGCATGACGATATCGGGCGCTCCGAATGCGCAGGCCAGGTCGATCCGGTTCCTGACCAGCTCCACACCGCTTTTCCGCTGCCACTCGTGAGGGGACAGAATGTCTCTGCGGGTTTCCATACCTATACGCCGGTCTTTCCGCCATCGCACTTCGCTGATCGGATTGCGTCCGTTGCTGCCGTGAAGAGATTTCACCTTAAGTCCGGATGCGTGGACCATCTCAGCGGTGAAGGCAATCTCGGCGTCGCTGAGCATGTAGGAATTTCCGGAGTCAGGGTTCCAGTTGATATGGGTAAAGCCCGCGTCAGAGATCAGCCGCAAGGACTGCCTGACCCCTTCGTCGTACCAGCGTTCTTCCTGTGGCCATTGCCAGACTGTAATGCAGGTATCCATCGTTTTCGCTCCTTGCGAAGTCGTTGAAGCATGCAGGCGTCGAACTGCACACCACTCAATGATCACCCGACCAGCCTTGATTGCTCTGCTGGTCCGGAAGCTTGCGTGGCCATCCGGATAGATTCGCGATAGGCTTCAAACATACGGTTGATCCGTTGATGGGCGGGTTCGCTGAGCAATTGCCGTTCTTGCAACCAGTCATCGTTGTAAACCGTGTCGAGATACTTCTCCCCGGCATCACATACGAGAACGACGATGGTGCTCCGGCGCTCCAGAAGGAGCAATCGCTTCATGGCGACATGGATGGCCATTCCTGCTGTCCCGCCGACCAGAAATCCTGTTTTCCGCGCAACAATCCGCGCTGTTGCAAAGGCGTCGATATCGCGAACGGTAAGCTCCTCATCGATCAGGGAATGATCGACATTCGGGCCCACGCAGAAACCTTCCGGAGCACCTGCTCCGGTCTGCCAATGCTGGCGCGCGGGACCCCCGAATATTATCGAGCCCGCGGGTTCGACACCGATGCTGACGACCTTTGAGCCCAGCCGTCTTAGTTCACTCACCGTCCCGCAAAGCGTACCGCCAGTTCCGACGGCCCCGACCAGATATCCGATGTCAATGCCCAGATCGCGAACCAGTTCTTCTGCCAGTCCGACATAACCCAGATTGTTATTTGGGTTATGGTGTTGGTCCGGCCAGAAAGCTCCTTCCGTCTCGGCGATCTCGTTTGCGATCCGCATGCGTTCAATTGTACTCGCCTTGTCGCTCGTTTGGCCGCCCACGAACCGCAATTCGGCGCCCAAGGCCTTCATGGCGCTCAGTTTTGCGCGCGAGGCGTTGTTGTCGACCACGGCGATGAATTTGTAACCACGCTCGATCGCAATAAACGCAAGGCCGGTTCCGGTATTGCCTGAGCTCGACTCCACGATCAGCCCACCGGGTTTCAGGCGTCCTTCCCGCTCGGCGGCCAAAATCATCTCGCGGGCCATCCGCACCTTGCAGGATCCGGTTGGATTGAGTTGCTCCATCTTCAGAAGAAGGCGACTGCCCGAACCGACGCGCGCAAGTTCGAACAAAGGGGTATCGCCGATCAGCTGCGATCCGGCTGTGGCGATGTTGCTCCCCACGTGTCGGTCTTGAAGCGTCATTGGTCAATCCTCCAAACGAATTGATTGTCTTGCCGTGAGACGACGATCTTGGGCGGAAGGGGAAGCTGATGAAAAGAGCTTTCGTTCTTGTCCATCTGGTAGCCAGCGGTATTCGGATAAAGGATGAGATCGCCGTAGCGTGGCGGCGCCTCGAACGCGACTTTGCGCCACGTCAAGACGTCGTACTCCATACAGCTTGATCCGCCGATCGCGGCCCGGGTCGGTTCCTGTGGGCGCTCCGGCCCCATCTGGACAAGCATTGGCGTCGGCAGAAACTCGCTGTTGACCCATTGAGCCGACATGCTCATGCTGAGGCCAGCAACAGTGACGAGGCCGTAGTCGCGTTTTTGCTTGAATCCCTGGACCGGAAACGCGGACATACCTGCGCCGTCCAGCAGTGCTCGGCCGGGTTCGAGAAAAAGCTCGATCTGATGGTTGCGAAGCTCGGCAGCCAAATTTCCGGCTGCGCACGAGCTGCTAAGGATCGCATCGAGCATGCCCGCACCGGTAGGCGACTGGAAAAAAGGGTAGAATTGAGAGAATGTCTTTGCGGCGTGGAAGAGTTCGGGCCTGCAACCTTCCTTGAACGCCAGCCAGTCTTCCTCGGAAACAAAACTGCAGGCGAACCCGCCACCGATTGAAATCGCCGAAGCCGTCAGGCCCATTGCCCTCGCGTCGAGGCATGTTTGTACCAAGGCAAGAGCCAACTCCGCTCGGGGCTCGACGGCATAACCATCGAGATGAAAGGAAAATCCCTGCATCTCGATGTGCTGCTCTGCTTGCGCGCACTTTGTGAGCGCAATGCCGAGATCTCTTTCGTTCAGTCCAAAGCGACTGTCCTGGGCTGAAGGCGGGAGAACCCGCAACAGAATCCGCAGGGGCGTAGTGGATCGTGCTGCTATCGCGATCGCCCGCCCAAGCTCGTCGAGCGCATCGATGGCGACAATGGCGTTATGCCGGCTCGCCAGCCACAAGAGTTCATCGCTCTTTGCAGCGCCTGTAACGCCGATGCGCTCCCCCGTTATTCCATTTGCGAGGGCATGAACGAATTCTGGTTCGCTGGCGACATCGATCGAGCCATGAAGTGTTGCGATCTCGCGCAGCCAGGCTCCGGCCTTGTTTGCCTTTTTGCCAAAATAGACACGGCCCCGGACTTCGTGCCGTTTCAGCACCGCCTGAAAAGCCGAAAGGTTCTCAGCGAAGCTTTGGGGATGAATGAGATGAAAAGGGCCTTGGACGACATGGGCGATTTGCTGCAGCAGATCGATATCATTTCTGATCGTCACCGCCCATTCTCGTTCCAAAGCTTGCAAGGAAGGGACCGCTAACTCCACAATTCGATCCTCCTGCCACGACCCGCGGCTATAGCCCGCGTCGCGAAGGCATGAGCAATCGGGATATCGGTGATCACCATGCCGCTGTTGAAGGCAAAGACCTTGTCATCCTGGCTGCGCCGCCCCGATCGGCGACCTGCGATGATGTCGGGCAGTTCTGCATCGACGTCCATGATGCCGTCTGGACCAGCCAGCCGTCGGTGCTTGTCGAACATTTGGCTTTTGTTGGTCGCGATTGTGTAATCGGCCTCCCCGAGTGCGCCGTCCTCGACACCCTTGCTGGCAACAGAAATCAACAAACCACCGGGAGCAAGCCACCTGGTCTGAACCCTGGGGTGGGCAGCGCGCCCGGAGGCCGCCACGACGACGTCCGACATCGCGACTGCTTCGGGCACATCACCCACCAGTTCTACCTCGCGATCCGGGAAATATCTTTTGAAGGTTGCGATGCTCAGGGCGATCCCTTCCGGATGGGTGCCGAACAGGCGCAATGTTTCGAGCTGCGGCATGGCGGTCAACAGATAGGGCAGCGTGTTGACGCCTGAGCGACCGCTCCCGATCATCAGGGCCGAGCGGGCGTCGACCTTCCCACAATATTTGGCGATGATCGCTGTTGATGCCGGCGTCCGGTAACCGCCAACCTTCAGGCAGTCCATGAACGCAAATGGCATGCCCGTCGTGTCGTCATAGAGGCTTATCGTGGGGTAATATTTCTCATAGTTCGTGTTCCCCTGCCGGTATGACGTTTTGAAAGCGAGCATCTCGGTCCCGCCATCGTAGCCAAGCATCGAATACGACAGCGAGTCCCGGTCGTTTGGAAGCGGCAACATCAGTTTCGTCGGGCAACCCGACTGGCCGTTTGCATAGGACAGATACGCTTCCTCGACGATCGGGATGACTTCCGACGGCGCCAGCTCGATGTCTGCGAGGTCTGTCCGGGTCAACACATGCAGGGCGGGCGTATGGAGATAAGATCTGGTCATCTGCTGCTCCTCTTCAAAAGCGTGCTCTGAGAATTTGGGGAAGGGGCAGTCAGCGTGTCCGGCCGCAACGTGTAGCCGAGGTGCTCAAGGGGAACATCGCAAGCCGGAATCGCTGGATTGAAGACGTGTCGCGTGGTCTTGAACGGGAACAGGTGACCGCTGCGAGCCATAGCGAAGATCTCTTCGGGCGTCACCGTCTCTCCGGCACGCCATGACGTCACCTGCACCTGTTCGTATCCAAGGAAAACAACAGGCAAAAATTTAAGATTGAGCCGTTTCGCGACAGTGAGCCGATGATGCCCGTCCATGACAAAGTGCGCATCCCTGTGGGCTGTTATCGGTTCGATCCAATGCCCGTCAGACAGGATCTTTGCTTCAAGATCGTGTACTCTCGAAAGATCCACCTCTTCGGTAGGCACGAGCAAATGGGGGTCAAACAGGCAGTATGAAGAGGCCATTTCGGGCTCCTTTCGACCACGCGGATCTTGCGACACATGTTGCGATTCCCAACGAACGTCGGATCTATTCGTAAATACCTTGAACCGACCGCTCGACTCGCCAGCATACCCAAAACCGGCGGCCGATTTCCGTCGCCGCAAAAACACCGCAGAGAACGATTGGCAGCATCCGGAAGCCGAAAAGTGCACAGAGCGTGATGATCAAAATTCTGACGTCGCGCCCCAGTCGGAAATAGGTATGACGATCTTTGGACCGCATCCAGCTATCGTAGAGCAAGCCGGTGTAGCTGCTGGCAGAAACAGCTACCAAAGCACAGAGCGTAATAATGAGATATTGCTCACCGTAGGGCTCATGTAGCGTGAGTGGCCAGGCAAGTGCCAGCAACATAGCGGCATCGAGGACGCGGTCCAACGTCAGATCCAGCCAGGAACCGAATGTCGATTCTTTGCCCTGAAGCCGTGCCACCTCGCCATCGGCTTCATCAAGAATACCTCCGATGAGCCAGCAAACTCCGCCAACCGCGAGCGGCAACGCTCGTCCGTCCAGAAATAGCAGAACTGCACAGAAGGCGGATAAGGCGCCCGCGAGCGTGACGTAATTGGGGTGTATTCCAGCCGCCGCGAGTGGCTTGGAGGCGAGATGGCAAAGATGCCGCACGATCAGGCGCGATACCGGACCATCCATGGATCTCTGAGAGGCACGGATCTCCAAATGGCGCTTGACGCCCGCTACCAGGTCTGGACCCATCGATGTGATATTCACCGCCTCTTGCGGTCGGTAAAGAATGAAGGGTACTCGCTCCTCACTATGGCTTGGAAAAACATGGCAAAGCAAAACCTCTGCCCCATGGTGGTCGCATGCCGCCTTGATCGATTGCAGCAAGCTCGATTCCTCGGATCCGTTATCGCTTTTGCGGGGAGCTTCCATGTCAGTGGTGTCCAGTGCCGTGAATTTCGTCAGCAAGGCGAGGCCCGACTGATAAATGACAATGGCCGAACGCTTGTCGCCCTGTGGGAGTTGATCGAGTTGCCTGGAGACAAACGAGAAATTGAGCTTCTCAGCGAGCAGCAGTAGTTTCTCGTTTGTCTCCGAGCTAAAAAGCTCCTTACCGACAATGGAGACGGACACTTCCTGGAATGTTCGCCTCAGAAGCTGCAGATTCCTCTCGAAGCAAGAGGACCCATAAGCTCGCGCGAAGAAATAGTCCGCGACTAGTTGCGGATCGGAAACGTCGTCGAGATCGATCGCGTAGATAATGGACTGCATTTTGAGCCGCCTTAACCGGAAACAACCGAATTTTGTTGTTTGATGACACTGAGCAAAGCTGTGGCGTGGATCTCGATCCGCCTGACAACTGCGGCCCCAACGTTCTCCATCGCCTCGCTGGTCTGGGCGCCCACATGGGGCGTGCACAACACATTCGGAAGGTTGAGAAGCTCGTCCGCGGGATCCAGCGGTTCGGAGTGAAATACATCAAGCCCGGCACTGGCGATCTTGCCGGAACGCAGGGCGGCCAACAGTGCCGGCCGTTGAACGACGCCCGCTCGGCCTGTGTTGACCAGTACTATGCCATCTGGCATGCGGTCGAACTCGACGTTTCCAATCATCCCCTGCGTCTCCTTGGTGAGCGGGAGATGGATCGATAATGCGGACGATCTGCTGAGCAGTTCCTCCAGGTTTGTAAATGATGCGCCCGTCTGTTCGGCCACCAGCTGCTTTTCCCGTTTCATCGGCGAACGATCGAAGACAGAGATATTAAAGCCGAGGGCGGCGCTGCGCTTTGCCATGAGGCGACCTATCTGGCCGAAGCCAAGTATACCGAGCGTGTGTCCTTCAATATCCCGAGCCAGTTGCGCGTATTTGATCCCCCAGTTTCCGGCGCGAAGCTCAGATGAAAACAGCGGCAAACGTCGCCAACCGCAGAGAAGCAAAGCAACCGCATGGTCGGCGACAGATCTCGACGCGGCCGGGGTAGAATCGACTACGATGCCCCGGTTGCGGGCAGCATTGACATCGATGTTGTCGAAGCCCGAACCCGCTTTAATAATGAGGCTCAACCGCCCGGCTCGGTTGATGTCAGCGGTGGTGACCCCGACGTGACTGCGCAAAACGAGGATGTCGATATCATGAAGATGTTTTGTAAAGTCGCCGTCTTTGACCTGTTCCACCGCATGGCGGGCAGCAAGCTCGTCAATCATGGATTGATGATAGTGACCAAGGAGTAAGATTTTCATCATACACATCCGCCAGTGAGAGTAATGCCTCGGTCAGGCGCTGCGAGCCTCGACCGTTGTGCTCATGCGCATGGGTGCGGCGAATATCCTTTCCGCGATCCGCAGATCCTCAGCGCTGTCGATCTCGTACCATCGAAGGTCATCGCAGCGAGCTGCGGCCATCCGCAGTCCACGCCGTTCAATCAGGTTTGCGAAAAGCTCCTCCGTGTAAGCCTTGACGGCACCTGTACCGATCAGATCGTCGAGGAACGGAACGATCTTGCCTCTGAGATCTGTGGAGCTCAGGCGCATCAGGTTCATTGTCTTGAAGAGCTGCGGAGACCCGTCGGCGAGATTTGCTGCCGTCTGCTTCATGCGGACTTCGGCTATATAGTCGTTTTCCCCGAGAATGACCGCAGATCCCTCCATCGAAGCGTCGAAAGGTGCGACGGCGGACGTGTTTGGGACGTCGTTGATCGTCAGATAATGGAGAGCATTCACCTCGAAAAAGACATCGCCTTCCAGAAGATAGCAATCGCCTTGAAGAAGTGCCTCGCGTGCCAGCCAGAGCGAATACGCACTGCCCGTCTTGTCGAATACGGCAGACTCGACATAGCTGACCTCGAGTCTCCCGAACCGCGAGCCGCAGGCATACTGAATCGCGTCCTTGCGATAGCCAACAACGATGGTGACGTCTTCGACACCGACCGCTTCGAGGTTCCGCAAGGCATTGTGAAGGATAGGAACTCCATTGACCTCGACCAGCGGCTTGGGCCGGAGATCGGTCAGAGGGCGCAGCCGGGAGCCGAAGCCTGCTGCGAGGATGACGGCTCTCTTCGGATGATAGTTTGTCATTTGCATCCCTTTATGAAGTTGAGGAGGAGGATCGGATCATTTCCAGGCGTTGAGCATCTCAACGAGACGGGAAAGCCCGGTTTCGAGCATTTCCGTTGGGATCCCGTATGAGAGACGAATGCCCGATGGATCGCCGAAAGCCGTGCCTGAAACTGCGGCGACGCCGACTTCACGCAGAAGCGAATTCACAACGTCGTCTGCGGTGACGGCAACGCTGCCCGCCTTCGCTTTCAGCAGCTCCGACAGATCAAGATAGAAGTAGAAGCCGCCCTGTGCATTCGGTACGGGAACATGGGAAAGGCCTGAAAGCACGCTGAGTCCGATCTGCCTTGACCGGGCGAGCTGAGCGCGAAGGTTGGCCTGGTATGGAAAGAAGCTCCGATGCTCGCAGTCCGCATGCATAGGCCATGTGAAGCATCGCTCGATCGCGAAGCCCACCAAAGCTACGGCTGTCGGGAGCGGCGAGCAGCGCCTTCACCTCATCGATGGTCAGGGTATCGACCAGCCGCATGTCGGTCCGCTTTTGGGGCAGTGCGTGAATGCGCAGCACCTGATCAAGGCAAGAAGGAATCTTGTACTCGATATAGCGAAAGAAGGATCTTATCGCGGCAAGACGGACATTGCGGGTAGAGGCGCTGTTCTGACGACCGGTCTCCACATGATCCAGAAAAGCCAGTATCAGATCCGGATCGAGATCTTCGATCTGGAGATCGATTGGCCGGCATCGCCGCCGCGCCGCAGCGAACCGGGCCAGCAATGTGAAGCTGTGGGCGTAGGTCGCGACCGTGTGGGGGCTGGCATTGCGATGCCGCGGCAAATGATCGACGAGAAATACGGTAAGATGAGAAGCGAGCGGGGTCACCGGACACCTCCCTGGAAGCGATCCTCATTTACCGCAGCAATGGCGCGCATTAAAACCGGCGTGGCTTCGAGATACCAATAGGTGCAAAGAATGCTGCTGTGCCCAAGATAATCGCGAAGCGCGACCATGTGGCGGCGGACTGCGTTGATATCGTGTGCGCACGCCTCGAGCGAACGGACAGCAAAGCTGTGCCGAAGATCATGCAATCGCGGCCCTGGAGTGCCAACCGGGCCACGAATGCCAAGCTGACGGGTTAAGCTGTTGAACGTCCTGCCGACGGATTGCTTGGTCGGCGCCCGTCCTGTGCAACAGATGAACAGATCGTCGCTTATGGAAAAGGCCCGGTTGCGCGTGACGAGATAGGTGGTAATCGCCTCGCGCGTCGTTGAATGGATCGGCAATAGTCGGCTTCCGCCACCCTTGCTTCGGCGAATCAGCAGTCCGTCGCAGGTGAGGTCTGACCGTTGTAGAGCGAGCGCCTCCGATACACGCATGCCGGTGACGGCCAGCAGGCCGAGCAGGAAGTGATACGTGTAGGGAGCGATCGTCCGGTTCGATAAGGTCAGAGCAGCCGACAAAATCGCCTCGATCTGGTCAGGCTGGAGCAGATGTGGCGCCGGTCTCGGGTTCCTCCGCGATCCGAACGCGCCCTTAGGTAGCGCAGCGTGCCGGGAGTCCTCCGCTTGCAGAAAAGTGGAGAAGCGACGCAGGTGATTGTATATGGTCCTACCGCGATCGGGCGAACAGGCGAGATTGCACCATTCATGGACCCGATCGGTGGTGACGTGCGTATCGCCGAAATTATCGGCATAGCGCGCAAATCTGGTGAGGGCATGTTCGCCTGTCTCGAACTTGGCGCCGAGCTTGCGGCGGTAGTCAACATAACGCTCCAAGTGCTCGATCAGCATGCCGTACCTCCAATCCAGGGCTGCGCCACCTCACCTAACTTGTTGAAATCCAGCTTCGCATAGATCGCGGTCGTATCCGGCTTCCTGTGCCTGAGCACCGTACCGATCGCCTCGAGAGTGGAGCCCTCGCGCAGCATCGCGGTGGCAAGCGAGTGACGGAAAACGTGCGATCCGGAAGGGATACCGGTCAGACCAGCCCGCTTGATCGCCTTCGTGACGACCCACCCAACGATACTCGAATGAGCGAACGACCGATGTGGCGCGTTCATGCGCAAGAAGAGATGCTTGTCTGGGACAGTTGGGCGAACGTGTTCGATATAGGCCAGGATCGCCTCCCCGGCGTCCTGGGGAAGAGGGAGTCGGGTCGCACGCCTGGACTTGCCGGATACGCGGATTGTGCCCTGGCCCCAATCGATATCATCGAGTTGCAATGTGGCGATGTCGCCGGCGCGCAAGCCGAGCCTGGCCAGCAACAGGATCAAAGCCCGGTCGCGAATGCCTCTGCGCGTCGAGGTATCGCATGATCCGATGATGCGTTCGATCGACTCGCGATCGATGTACTTTGGGACTTGCTTGGCGCGAATCGTTGGCCCAACATTCAGTGCGGCAAGTCGATCGGGTGGACACTCGCCTTTAGCGATCAAGAACCGGACAAATGATCGTAAGGTGCTCATCGTTCGACCGATTGATCCAGTCGAGCGGTGTGCCTGGTCGAACAGGATCGAACGTAGTACCTCAGTCGAGCACGTTACTTCTTCGCCACAGATCTTAGCGTACCACCGCTTCACCTCCCTTAATTTGTCTTCGATGCCTCTGGGGGAAAGCGCCCTGGCCGTGGCCAACCAATGGCAATAAGCCGCCAGCCTGTCATCTAACTTGGAGGGTTGCGGTGGCGACGCTACAATGTCTTGGCCAACGAGATGGGCGACGAACGTGGTAGCATCACGGCGGCGAGTCGCCACAGTGCCATGTTTTAGGGGGCCGCTCTTGGCACGTGGGCATGAGCAATCGTGCCGAGCGAACAACTCAATCGTATCACGGTTCACATGATCCCAACCGCCATTGTTGCCGGTCCAGTAAGCAAAGTGCCGTGCATTGAAAACCATAGGCCTGACGGTCTTGGGAGTGTAGCCTTTTGCCGCCAGTGCAGCGGCATAATGGCCTAAATACTGTGAAATATCGTTCCGGTTCCTCGACGGAATCACACCTCGCTGTTCAAGCAGATGAATGAACATCCGCGCCACCGACATATATTGCCGAGGGTTGTTGGGAGTGGCTTTGAACCCAGGGCACCGGCATCGATGCTTTCCGAACCGTTCCAATGTCGCATTGGTAACGTCAGCCAGGGCGATCTTGTGGAGATCAAGCCAGCAAATCAAATGTCGTGAGGCGTTTCTGTGAAGGTGATTGGAACTCATGACGTAAGGCGCCACGAACTCCGCAATAAGCTCGTCTGGCAACAGCGACGTTGCGGCAACGTGAGGCTCATAATCGAACAACGATACTTTTGACATGCATATCCTCCATTGGTTGTGGGAGGATGATATTATGCCGATCGTACAGCCTTCTAAGCGTAGGAAACGCGCCCCAAGACAAAACCTACTCGGCATAATTACGACCTCGGCATAATGGAAGACCAACAACAGCAGAGGCCGGCTGATACGCAAGCAGGACGAGCGCGGCACCGGCAACATCAGCCTGCCGCCCAGCTTCACGCTCCACGAAGGCGACTATGGCAGCGGCGGTGTTATTGCGATCCGCGTCCACCGCACATTTTCGCTGGAAACCAGCCTGATGTTCACCATCGTCGAACGTCCGGCGGTCGGCAGTTGCCGTGTCTTCGACCGCCCTGGCGACAGCGCCGACCTCGTCCATCTCGCGACGAGCCGGCAGGCTGCGCAGGAATGGCTGACCACCCATGGCTATCCGTCCGCCGTCCTCGAGGACGTCACGGCGGATGAGATAGCCGCCGATGTCGTGGAAGGGAGGGCTGCCGCATGATCGATCTTCCCAACACGAACACGCCCGACTGCACCCCCGGATTTCCGGAGGTTTCCTTTGGTCTGTCCTGCGAAGGGTTCCCCGTCGCCCGCGTCGGCGATCACGCCTTTGCCATGCTGTCAGGTCATTCCGGACGGCATTATCTGGCCACCGGCTGGAAGATTGGGCGTCCGCTTCCCGAGTGGCGACGGGGAGACTTCTACGGCCATTGCGGCGAACTCGCCGATGAGGCGGCGTTTAGTGCACACGTCCTTGAACAGGCCGAACATCAGCGCGAAATACAGGCGCTCGGACGTCGGAATACCGCCCCCCATGTGCATACGCCATGGGGTTCGGCCCAGCACTCGACAACCTATGCCGAGGGGATCGAATTCCACTCCACTGCAAGCCACGGCGGCTTCAGGCTCTCGGCCGACCGAAACCGCATTGTCCATCCGCTGCTCCGGGCGGACGACGGGTTCTACGAGGAGGATTGCGCCTGGGCTGCCATGGCGCTCACCTTCCCTGAACTGTTCACCAGCTTCGAGAAGCGTTGCGCCAGCGAGACGCTAAAGAACTGGGAGCCCGATGCGTGGGAGGCGATTTTCGCGAATGTGCTTGCTCACGGCGAATCTCATGTGAAGGATCGCCGCGCGTTCAAGCTGGACCACGCCAGCGACTGGATTGTGATTTCGGCACTTCGATCGGATCATCATCCAGGCATGACCGAGGTGATCGCCACGCGAGCAGGCAGGCGCGATCATGGCGGCGAGGAACGGCGATTTCTCGTGCCGTCACCCGAATACGAAGCAGGCCGTTTCGGCTACGTCATCGATGAAGCGCGCCATGCAGCCTACGACGGCCCATCAAGCCTTGCCTCATGGAAGGGGAGGACGGCGGCATGAACCGGTCCATCGATCGACAGGCGGAATTGCGGCGCATGGAAGAAGCGTGCCGGCAGACGCGGCATCAGCTCGACATGATCGAGCACCAGATCATTCGCAGGATGACCGCGCTGATCCCATCGCTTGGACGGCGCAAATACGGATATCGCCGCGGCAGGCCTCCTGAACCCGAAGCCTTCCTCACCCGCTACCGCTCAAATCTTGCGGCGATCACCGCGCAGCGCCAGCCAGAGATCGATGCTCTGGCGCGCAAGCTTATGCGGCAGCAGTCCGCGATTGCGGCATTGCAGGAGACGATACCATGAAGCGCCATGAACCGCTTCCGTCTCTCACGGATCAGGAGGTAAAGGCGCTTCAGCATTACGCAGCGAGGCACGGCCGATCATGGAAGCGCATCCTCAACACCGTCTGGATGGGCGAAGGGCGCTGCGATGACGACCAGATCCTTCGCAAGCTGCGCAACACGCACGGCCCGACCTGGCTGGACCGCTATCGGCTGCCGAAACCTTGAGCAATCGGCACAGCCCTGATCAACGCTTGCGCACGAACTCGGTGCGCAGGACCAGGCCTTTGATTGCGTCATGCCGGCAGTCAATCTCTTCCGGATCGTCTGTCAGCCGGATCGAGCGGATCACCGTGCCCTGCTTCAAGGTCTGGCCGGCGCCTTTGACCTTCAGGTCCTTGATCAGCACGACGGAGTCGCCATCGGCCAGCACGTTGCCGGAGGCGTCGCGCACTTCTGCGGCTTTTGCTTTTTCGGCGGAAATCTCGGATGCCGGACGCCATTCGCCGGTTGCTTCGTCATAGACATAATCGTCGCCGCTATGATCGCTCATCTGCGGTGTTCCTTTCGCGAATACTGTTGGTCGGTCGTAACGCCAGAGGCGCGTCTATCGTGGAAAGCCGGCGCAAGCAAATCAGGGTGTTCTGACAGGCACATCGGGCATATCGGCGATCCATTCTGGCGACGCGGAGCAGCAGTGACGTCAGCATGGAAGGACCAGCTTGCAGGCGCGGGCCTGGCGCGCGTTTTGCATGACCTCCTTTCCGGCTTCGGCATCCGGGATCAGCCCCTTTGCCGTTCTGTCCTTCGGTTTCGTGGCGGTCTGAACCAGCGCCCGTCCGGTTCAAGGCCGCTGTCGCGCCGCGGGGCGGCCGGTCATGCCGCTCTCGACAAAACAGGCACGCGGGCTTCGCAGAACCGTGGGTTCCGCTTGCCCGCCCACCTGCTTCGCTCGTTCTGGCCTGCCCGGACCCTGAACCGCCCGGCTTGCGCCGGTTCTTTTCGACCGCACCGAAGGACAGAACGGCCAAGGGGCCGAACCCTTCGGGCAAACCGAAAAGGAAACCATCATGGCAAAGCCCGCAACCCCTTCCCGTCAAGCTTCTCGCCCTGCCGCCCGTGTCGTGCAGCTCCGCAAGGGCGCCACGATCGAAATGGTCCGCCTGACATGCCCCGACGAAGCGCAGGCGCTCCGGATCGCCGAAAGCTTCGGAACGGCCATCCTCGACAGCGACGGCATCCGCGACATGCACGAGCGCCTTATCGTCGAAACCGCGACCGGCCTCTCCGATGGCCTCGGCGAACGGGCGATGCAGATCCATCTCCAGCGCATCGTCGGCGCCTATGTGGGATCGGCCCATGGCGCTGGCCAGTTCTACAGCAAGGCCGTCACCGAAGCACGCGATGCGACCGCCAAGGGTGCGTCGGACGCTCGCGACGAGGATCTCGATGGCCCCGTCGGTTACGACAGCGCCGCCCAGCGCAAGCGCGAGTTCGCAGCCGACATGGGTATTCAGGCCCACGCGCTCCGCCTGGCAGCTGAAGGCGCCGTCGCAGCCTACGAACAGATTGTCGGCGAAGCGTGGAAGCCATTCGATCGGCCGGTCGACAACCCCGGCCAGGCGCTCGACCGCAAGGCGGCCGCAGCACAGATGGACGCTCTTGGCTGAGACGTCTCCGGCGGAGCATCCAGCTCCGCCTTCGTCGGGACGAGGCCGCCTCACTCCGAGGCGGCCATTTTTTGTGTCGCCGTTGGAGTAAAGCTCAATGGGGATACAGAAGAAAGACGAAGAGACGCGGGGCGACATCGCTGCCCCGTCCCGTTCGTCGGTCCTGCAGGAGCCGGCGGCAAGCCGCAACGGCTGCGCCGTCCTCCACTGGCGTTCCGGCCGTTCCGGTGCGCCTTCGCCCCGATCGCTCCTGCTTTCGGCCCTCCGCAACGGGGCCGCGATGGGCGCGGCCTCCTGAAACGGAGGTTTGGAAATGAGCAGGAAAGCAGCAAACACGCGGACCGACATTTATGCACGCATCACCGACAGGATCGTCGCCGATCTGGAAAAGGGCGTGCGCCCGTGGGTGCAGCCGTGGAGTGCGGCCAATCTATCGGGCCGGGTGAGCCGGCCGCTTCGTCACAACGGACAAGCTTACACCGGCCTCAATGTTCTGCTTCTGTGGTCGGAGAGCGTCGCCAGTGGTTTCATGTCGTCAACATGGATGACGCTGCGCCAGGCAAACGAACTCGGCGCTCACGTGCGCAAGGGCGAGAGCGGCGCGACCGTCGTCTATGCCAGCCGCTTCACCAAGACCGAACCCGATGCGGGCGGCGGAGAGGTCGAGCGCGATATTCCCTTCCTGAAGGCCTATACAGTTTTCAATTGCGATCAAATCGATGGCCTTGCAGATCATTATTACAGTCGCCCCGAACCGATCGCGAAACCGCTCGAGCGTATCGAGCATGCCGATCGCTTCTTCGATAACACGGGTGTTGTCGTCCGTTACGGCGGCGACAAGGCCTATTATTCTCCTGCCTCCGACCACATCCAGCTGCCGCGGCCCGAACAATTCCGGGACATGGCCTCTTTCGTTGCGACGAGAGCGCACGAAACCTTGCATTATGCCGTAAGTCCGATTATGCCGCATGGCCAATTTTCAGGGCGGAAGCTCCTCCAATTGGCCATGCAGCTGGTCGGCATAATCAGAGCCGTCAAGAGTGGCGACTATCGCGTGACAAGACGACAGTGCGCGTTCTAGCTTGTCCGGTGTTAAGCTGCCCCGGTACTGCGACTTAAACCATCACGTCTTGCAAATATTGGTCGACGTGCTCGGTCCAAAGCGCTGGCTTGAACATCAATGCGTGGCCCATGGGTGCCGCCACAAATTTTCCCTGTCCGCCCGCGGCCTGAAACTTGTCAAAGTTCCCCCTACAGTGTGCTATGCTGTAGTATTGATCTGAGCTGCCATGCAGCCAAAGAGTTGAAACTTCTGCGGATGCGCCCCGCTGGAAAAGCAGTGGGTTGACCAATGCATGTGACGGGCACCCTGTTCCCAGCCAGCCTCCATTGAAATTGATGGAACCGCGAAACGTCTTTGGCCTCATGCCAGCATAAGCGATGGCCAAGATACCCCCGCGTGAGACGCCCCCGATGACAAGCTTTTCCTGATTTACGTCAGATCGACCGCGCAGATGGTCGACTACCGCATCGACGTCCTCAACGGCCCGCTCGAAGCCGGCTATGGCTATTTCTGCGTCGCAGGAATAGCCGGAACCGTCTAGGGCAAGACCTTCACCATAGGCTCCGCCAGATTTTCCCCTTCCTCGACGTTGAGGGAACAGTGCCAACCATCCCCGCTCGACAAAGTAGTTTGCCACAATCGCGGGAGCCACCGTTCTGGAATAGAGGGATCTATTCTGCCCCCTGCCGGTCGAGCCGTGGTTGAACACAATCGTTGGAAACGGGCCTTTGCCAGTGGGCTTCGCGGCGACGATCTCCAATCGAGCTTCAGACTCAGCTGAGGGTATGAATAACTTATCAAACTTCATTGAGTGTGCCGCCGGAGATGTCTGCTCAGTTCGCAGTTATCATTTTGGTCAACGGTCCGAAAGGGGTCGGAAGCTGTCGAAGATCTGCTTAACAGATGTGTCTTTGGCGTGAAGATTGCCGCTCCAACAACAAGGAGCGCTAAAATGTCAATATCCGGCCATACCACCTGCCTTGACGCTTACCTGGCGTCATTCGAGCAGACTTTTGCTGCCAGGAACTACAAACCTGCGACCCTCGAAAACTATCGTCACCACCTCCGACGCTTTGGCAGACTACGGCATGCGCGGTCTCACCTGTTCGACGCTCTTCGGCCTGATCGCCGTGACCGGACTTCGGATTAACGAAGCCTTGCGTCTCGACCAGACCGATCTCGATGTTGAATCCGGCGTCCTTCGTGTTCGCTTCGGAAAGCTCGGCAAGGAACGAATGTTGCCCCTAGATCAAACCGTCGTGCACCAACTGGAGACCTACGGGCGTGAACGGGACCGGCTATTAGGTCACAGATCAGAGCCTATGTTCGTCACGTGCGATGGCCATCGTCTCGGCGATTGCGGCGCCCGCTACAACTTCGCGCTGGTCTGCCAACAGATTGGTTTGAGGCCGAGGCAGGCTTACAAGCGCCATGGGCGCGGGCCACGCATTCACGACCTTCGTCACACCTTCGCGGTTCGGACGCTGCTAAACTGGTATCGTTCCGGCCAGGATGTCGGGCGCGAGATGATCAAACTCACGACTTGGCTCGGTCACGCGAGCCCCGCCAATACCTATTGGTACCTGGAGGCGGTTCCGGAATTGCTGGAATTGGCTTCCGCCCGCATAGCAAGCGCAGCGGAGGGGATTCGATGAAGGCGAGCAGTTTCCCCGCGCTGATCCAACGCTTCTTCACTGACCGGCTCTGCACACAGATGGAGGCAAGTCCCCACACCATCGCCGGTTACCGGGATACATTCCGGTTGCTGATACGCTACGCTGGCTCACGGCGTGGAAAGCCGCCCACGAAGCTGACGATCGAAGATCTTGACGCCGATCTTGTCGCCGACTTCCTGACCCACGTCGAGACGGCGCGCGGTAACACGGCACGAACCCGCAATACGCGCCTTGCCGCAATCCGCTCATTCTTCCGATACGTTGCGATGACCGATCCGACCTGGCTTCTCCATTGCCAGCGCATTCTCTCGATGCCAAGCAAACGATACGTCAAGCGAAGCGTGACGTTCCTCGACGCAGACGAAATAGCAGCCCTCATGGCCGCGCCGGATCGGACGACGTGGGTGGGGCGCCGCGATTACGCCCTGCTGTTGCTTGCGCTTCAGACCGGATTGCGGGCATCCGAGCTGATCGGTCTGCGCTGTAAGGACGTGGTTTTGGGAGACGGCGCCCACATCCGTTGTATCGGCAAGGGGAGAAAGGAGCGTAGTACGCCTCTCCGTCGCGATACGGCAAAGCTGATCCGGGGTTGGATTGGGGAGCGTAGTGACAGCGACAGTCCCCTGTTCCCCTCGATCCGGGGCGAACGGCTCAGTCGTGATGCATTGGAACATCTGGTGCGCAAGCATTGCCTCACGGCATCCCGAGCATGCCCGAGCCTGGCAAGCAAACGGGTTACACCGCACACCTTGCGGCATAGCACCGCGATGGAACTGCTCCATCACGGCGTCGACCAATCCGTGATCGCGCTCTGGCTTGGTCATGAATCCGTGGAAACGACCCAGATCTACATCCACGCCGACATGCGGTTGAAGGAGAAGGCGCTTTCTCAGGTCGCGAGACCGGAGGCCCATCTAGGGCGGTATCGACCCAACGACGAACTGCTCGCGTTCCTTGAATCGCTCTGATTATGCCGAACCGCCGCATGGCTGAATGGGAAAGTCTCCGCGCTGAAAATTGGCCATGCGGCATAATCGGACTTACGGCATAATGGACATTATGCCGATATCGGCATAATGTCCATTGGGCGGGCGGTCCTGCCCGGCTGAACAGGGACCTGAGCCGCTATCACAAGGATCGCCGCGAGAGGGCCTTCGAAGAGATGCTGGTGGAGCTTGGGGCAGCGATGATCTGCGCCGATCTGGGTATCGTGCCGGAGCTGGAGCCGCGCCCGGATCATGCCGCCTATATCCAGAGTTGGGCCGAGATCCTCGGCTCTGACAAGCGGGCGATCTTCAATGCGGCGGCGCATGCGCAGCGCGCTGTCGCCTATCTGCACGACCTTCAGCCGCAGGCAGCCTCCGGACAGGAGGCGGCCTGATGCTCCAGGTGTCGAACTTTACCGGGGAGGGCGCGTCCTCGCCGATCCGGCTGCGGGCGCTTTCGCTCGGCGCCGGCGTCCAGTCCACCACCATGGCGCTGATGGCAGCGCATGGTAAGATCGGGCCGATGCCCGATTGCGCGATCTTTGCCGATACCGGTTGGGAGCCAAAAGCCGTCTACGATCATCTTGAATGGTTGATGTCGCCGAATGTCGTTCCGTTCCCGATCCATGTGGTGTCGGCCGGCAATATTCGCGACAATCTCATGGACGCCGTCGCCGGCAAACGGTGGGCTTCGATTCCGGCTTTTGCAAAAACCGTGACGCCAGCCGGGAGCGCACGACCGGTTCTCGATGAGGACGACGACGGCGAACTCGTCCAGATCGGTTCCCGCGCGACATCGCGCGAGACCGTATCGATCGGCATGATGCGCAGGGCCTGCACTGCGGATTACAAGATCGTGCCGATCCGGAGGAAGGTCCCGGAATTGTTCGGGCCTCAGGCGCAAGCGATCACCTGATCATGCGGTCGCGGAGCAGTGGATTGGCATTTCGACAGACGAGGTCAGCCGGATCAAACCCTCATTCGAGGACTGGCAGATCAATCGTTGGCCGTTGATCGAACAGCGCATGAGCAGGCGCGATTGCCTGGCCTGGTTGCGCCGTCATGATTATCCGACGCCCCCAAAATCGGCCTGCATCGGATGCCCGTTTCACGATAAAGGACGCTGGCGCCACATGCGTGATCATGATCCGGAAGCCTGGGCAGAAGCGGTGATAGTCGATCGAGCACTGCGGACCGGCATTCGACGCATCCGTGGCGAAGTTTATCTTCATCGCTCATGTGTTCCTCTTGACGAAGCCGACCTGTCGACGGCCGCCGATCATGGCCAACTCGATCTCTGGCCCATCGAATGCGAAGGCATGTGTGGCGTCTAGGGCAGCCTTCTGGCGCTGCGGTGACGGATCCGCTCCATTTGGAGCGGAAGAGGCACCGCCATATGGTGGAACTCTGCCGTGAAAGACGCCGGCCCAGTCAGTTCCTGAAGCGGGGGACATGTTCCATGCTGACCAGCCGTTGGGGTGTGGGGCGCTGAGGGCGAGTGCGATTGCAGCATAGCCGAGGCCTTGCCGGTTGGGAGGAGACACCATCCAGTCGAAGATGGCTCTGCTGTCGAACAGTCGGTAGTGCAGACGCACCCATCGGCGATGGCGTCGAAGGGAACTGCAGGTCTGCAGCCGTGACGTGGTGTGAGCATGGTCCCGAAACGATTGTGCCAGCGGCGTGCTGGTGGTGAGTTCAACGATTGGTCTCGCGGCATGTCGTGGTCGATCCGGTTCGGACAGGCCACACCCACGCAGACCTCGATTGATCTGGTGTGACCGAAGGACGCCTTCGTCTCGATCGCCTTGGCCGCAACGGCCATACGCAACTTTCTTCCCCTGCGAACAGGTTCGCATTCCTCGCGGGCCAAGAAAGCCGCTCCCGGCCGTCCTCCACTTCGTTCCGGCCGCCAGCGGTGCGGCGTCGATCGCCGTCGGTCT
Organism: Agrobacterium vitis; assembly: GCF_014926405.1. Lineage (NCBI taxonomy): Bacteria > Pseudomonadati > Pseudomonadota > Alphaproteobacteria > Hyphomicrobiales > Rhizobiaceae > Gillisella > Gillisella vitis. The sequence continues at coordinate 123,651 of NZ_JACXXJ020000002.1, read as the reverse complement.
TAACACCGTCATCGAGGACGCGATGGGCGCGACCCGAGCAAACCGGAAAGGTTACGACAATGGCAGTCATCGGCGAATTCACCACCAACGGCAACAACTCGATCATCGGCAACGTGCGCACGCTCACCGTCAGCATGAAGGCCCGCCTGAACCCCATCGAGCGCGTCTCGCGCGACGCTCCGGACTTCCGCATCACCGCCGGCAACGGCGTCGAGGTCGGCGCCGGCTGGAAGGTGGTCTCCAACGACGGCGAGGAATACATCTCGGTCAAGCTGGACGACCCGAGCTTCAACGCCCCGATCACCGCAGCCCTTTGGCCGGGCGAGAAGGAAGGCGACTACGCCCTCATCTGGAACCGCCCGAAGCGGGAGGCCTGATCCACGCCGAGGAGCTCCGCCGAAAGGCGGGGCTCTTTTCAGTGAAAGGAAGCTGCAACAAAGTCGCGTGGCTGCGGCGCGCTATTCACTCAGTCGCGATAGATTGCACAGCAGACGAGATGACGCTAAGGGCATTCTCGTCAAGAGTAATGATACCATCCTGTTTTTCGCCGATCAGCTTTGGCGTTGCACCGCTGTTGTCCCAAATCCAGGCTCTGTCAGCTCGTTCGAGAAACCAAGGGAGTTGAGCGAGAGATCTTACGTAGCGTGCACGCACCTTATCGGCAGGCACGTCATGCCCACCCTTCGCAACACGAAGTTTGATACGCTCGATCGACCGCTCCGGGCTGTCCAAAACGGTGTAGAAAAGCCATACGGCAAATCCCAAAGCTTCAGCTGCCTCAACCAGACGCCGATACTTATCCGTCGATAATACGGTCTCGACACCGATTGTTTTATGAACGGCTATGGATGACTGGATCCACGCTTCGATGCGCTGAACTGCAACCAAGTTGGCTTCGGGAAGTGGCTCCTTCTCCACTTCACTGATCCGGGCGGCTAGAAGATCCGGATTGACAATCCATACGGACCGCCCTTCCAATTCGAGATCCGCATTTGCGTAGACGCTACTCTTGCCGGATCCGTTCGGTCCAGCGACGATCAGAAAGACGGGCTGTTCAAGCTTTTGCAGGAGCACGATCGACGACGCCAGTCACAGCCTTGTTGTCACGGCGCGCCTTGGCCACATTCTTGCTAAATACATAGGTAAGATCTTGTCCGAATGTTTGGCTTTTCGCGTCGATCGTGCGCACGGTGACGAACTGCCCGCTACTCGAATCGCGAACTCGTTTCTCCGTGACCGCCTTGCCACGCACTCCGGACTTTGGGCCACCAAGCTTTTTGACGACGACTTTTGCCATGTCTGCTCCAATCTTTCGTTTAATATAGCAAGCATTATCGAGGACGAAAAGGCCAATCCTCTTAAGGAGCACTCGCAATTGATCAGGTGTCGCCGAGCAAGTTGCGGACGGGATCGCTGGTCGGTAGCCGGGTGATTGAGAGCCGAGCGAGGAGGCTGCAGAAGCATCTGGCAAAGGCCGACCCTCCCCGATCAGATAGTGACGAATATCGAGTGTTTCCCAGTTGTTGACGTGTGCCGACGAACTGAACTTGTCGATGGTGCCATCGCGCTTAACCGACAACGCGTGAAGCATCAACAGTGCCGACGCAGCAGATCGGATATTGAGCCTGTAAACGAACTGGTTCTCATACATATCCCCTGTGTGCGATGTCAGTCTGACCAACATCGAGGGGTTGGTTTTGAGCCACTGCGCAGCATGAAAAAAATGCTCGATGCCGCTGCGCTCTATGCACTGGCATATGCCCAAACCACGCGCCATCTCGACCAGTCGATCATAAGCCCGGGCAACGGAATTGGTCTGGGCGCTGACCGCAAACCCGGAGTTCGAAACACGATGTGGCTTTTTAGTCCCGAATTCATCCACGGCAGCGTTTCCATCTTCATGCCGAAGCTGGTCAACGGGTAAAGTACGAACCCCGGGCGCTCGATCCCGGCCGACGCGAGACCGCTCAGGATTTTTGCCGGAACACCACCACCACCTTGCTTGGCGCAGGCGAAAACGTGCTCATCCAGGAGAGACGTTCCGACATAGATCTCCCTGGACCATAACAATCGGGCCATCGCCGCGCGAATATTTACGATATGGTGCTCGATTGCGCCACGTTCGCTGTCGCTGAGTTTCTTCTCATCGGTAACCAGATGATCGAGCGAGTTGAACAGGTTGAGCTGATTGTGTTTGCTGGCAAGGAAAGCGTCGGACTGGTTGACCGACTTCGACTGCGGAGTGACGACTGTGGCGATTGTGGGATGACGCAACTGCTCACCATGATTAGCGATTAAACAGAGAACGCCAAGCGAACCGGCAACGGGTCGCTGTTGACCAGATTTCACGAATTGCTGATGAGCTGCGTCCTGCTCTTCTCCCAAGCCTCGTTTAGGTCATTGAGATGCCGCTCGATCCAGGCGACAATCTCTTCCCCATATCGACCGGAACTACCTTCGAGCACTCTAAGGGTCACGAGGTTGAATGCCACGTTGATTCCTCCGCCGCGAACGACAACGTTTGCTGGCATTGCAAGATTGGCGCAGGTCACAACGGCGCTGGCGCGGTCATATCTGTGCCGAGAACCGAGAAGATCGCGCAATTCGGAGAGAGCTTTTTCGTCTGCGGCGTAAATTCCAACCGCCTCAAGCTCGCGACGGCCGTGTTGTTCGAAGTCATAAGGCACGTAGCCGTCTTCGGTCCGGTATAATACTTCTTCAAATTCCTCGGGAACAATGGGCCGAAACGAAAGAAACCATGTCTCTTCCTTCGTTGCTGTCATCGACATCATTCTTTCCAGCTCCGAGGCGTTCAGACCGGCGACGGTCTGAACGCAGGAAAGGCCCATGAGCTTCGCGAATTTCGGACCGTCATTTTTTCGGGACCAGGCGGAGTAGTTGTAAAGCTTGCGATCCCGAGTCGGAATTTTGACCTTAATTCTGATGCGCGTCTTATCAGCCGTCCAGACACGACCCTGGCGGAGCTTCGTTTGCTCTACCTTTTCGACATACGGACGATGAACCGGATCGAGTTGTTCTCCTGTCGTCAGCCCATGACCTTCGTGGCTTTCATCGGTTGTCAGCCAAACGACATCGCGCAACGGCTCTCCAGATCGTCTCTTGACGTGACCTAGGTTGAGCTGAGAAGCCAAAATCCCCTCAGCGAGGGAAACGGAAGTATGATGAAAGAGGATCATTAATATCTCGGAACAGAGAAGACTTGGAGTTGAAACGTCCTATAGACCATCGAGAATAGATTGTTTACCCCTAATAGAGTTATTGTCACTTTGGTCTGGCGCGAAACCATGTGCATGAAAGGGAACGCAAGAAATTCCGATTCGATGCTTTGTCGTGTCTATTGTCCTTCTCCGCAAGGCCGCCACGGGAGTTTCATAAAGAAACCGGCCCGACTTGCGATCAGCTCATCGACGGGACTGGTAGGATCACAGCCGTGACATGGTAAGAGCCCCGAGGCCAAAGACGATACCGTGGCGGATCGGTCTTGAATTCGCCGATGTTTTTTTCGCAACTGTACCCATCCGGTCCCGGACTGGGCGCACTTGCGCGGACCTCGATGGATCTGATGTGACCGAAGGACGACTTCGTCTCGATCGTCATCCCGCAACGGCTCCGGTGCAGGCTGGAAGGCGGTCTCCAACGACGGCGAGGAATACATCTCGGTCAAGCTGGACGATCCAAGCTTCAACGCCCCGATCACCGCAGCCCTGTGGCCGAGCGAGAAGGAAGGCGACTACGCCCTTATCTGGAACCGACCGAAGCGGGAGGCCTGAGCTTCCACCGAGGAGCTCCGCTAGACAAGGCGGGGCTCTTTCTCTTTGCGACAGATAAACCGGTCGCGGGTATCGAGCCCGTTCCCGACTTTTCTGGTGCCATCAGATCGACCCATGGTGCCGGGAGCCAATGCCGGCATCAAGGAGAGCGGTACCCCCAAAATGCCAGCGCATTTCGGCTCTCCACTCCCGGCTCCGTGAGTCGCGTTCGCGATCCTTGACCCCGCCATCGCCTCCCGACCTGCGGCGTCTTCTTTCAAAAACGTCAAGGAAACGCCACCGAACCAGCAGCACAGGGACGTCAGCCGTTGAGCGCGTCCTTTACCGCCTTGCCTGGCGTGAATGTCAGCTTCTTAGACGCCGCAATCTTGATCGTAGCACCCGTCGCCGGATTGCGTCCGTCTCGTTCCGGGGTTTCCTGTCGGGTAGGAACGACCCGTTGCCGGGCCGCTCCTCCCTAAGAACTGTACGTGCGAGTTTCCCAGCATACAGCTCAAGCCTCCGCCAAGCCCTGTTTGACCAGAGCCGCCAGTTCCTGTGCATCGGTATGAGATGTGGAATCACCGGGCCGATCCGTAACTTCCGACGGCAGACCGCGCCTTCCGGCGAAGTAGCTGTCCCACATGGGATCGAAAGGATTCGCTTCGGCCCGGATTTTGCAGTGGCGACGTATCGGTACGTCGGACGCGTGGATGAGGCGGATGAACTTGAGGTTTCCTGCCTTATCCTTCATCCCTGCGCGGAATACCCAGTCTCGTGTACCTTCCCGAGCGAAGTAACGATACTTCACCCAGCGAAGCGGCTTGTCCGGGTGTCTACGACAGGCCCACTGCCAGAGACACTTCCAGATGAGATGATCGACCTTGCGGAAGGTCTCCTTCGCCACCTGGTTGTGATGATAATTGGTCCATCCCCTTATGACCGGGTTCAGCCGCATTATCAGATACTCCTGCTTCACATCGGCGGCACCCTTGATGATCGTCCGAATCTTGCGCATAAACGCCACCACGTTCTTTTTGGCGGGTTTGATGTGGGTATGCCCATCATATCTGCGCACGTTCCAGCCGAGGAAGTCGAAACCTTCCTCGACCCGCACGATGCGAGTCTTTTCTTCAGACAGAGACAGACCTCGTTCCGACAGAAAGTCCTCGACTAGAGATTTCGCCTCCTCAAGCACCTCTTTCGAAGCACCTGTGACGACGAAGTCATCGGCGTAACGTATCAAGTGGACCTTGGTCAGGCTGTTGCGACGTCTTGGGCCGTAGAAGTCCCGTAACATCTTTTCCATTCCGTCCAAGGCCATGTTAGCGAGCGTGGGCGAGATTATTCCCCCTTGCGGAGTACCCGCTTTCGTCGCGTGCCAATCACCATCCTGTATGTAACCGGAGTCCAGCCATTTCCGGAGCACCACCTTGTCCATGGGGATGTTGGCGATGAGCCAGTCTTTGCTGATTTCGTCGAAGCAACCAGCAATGTCCGCATCTAAGACCCATTCCGCCGTGCCTCGTCCGCGCAGAGCAATATAGCACTGGCGGGCCGCATCACGGGTCGCTCGAAACGGTCGGAAACCGTACGAATTCGGGTCTGCCGTCGTTTCCGCGACAGGTAGCAGAGCGAGCAGGTGAAGTGCCTGCATGGCCCTGTCCTTCATCGTCGGAATACCGAGCGGACGCAGTTTCTTGCTATTTGCTTTCGGGATATATACCCGCCTCAACGGCAAAGGATGATACCCACGCCGTTTGAGCGACAATAATCCTCTGACGCACTTACCCGGTGTGTCCCAGATGATCCGGTCCACTCCGGGTGTTCTCTTTCCCTGATTTCCAGTAACCCGTTTCACGGCAAGCGCTTTGCCGCTGAACGAGTGGGTCAGCAGCCGTTGCAAGGCTTTCACCTTGCCCCAGCGACCTTCCCTAACCGCCTTCGCAATACGCATCTGCAGCCGTCGCACGTGTTGGTAAGCCTTGCGCCAGTCAATCTGGTCCCAGCTCACCGCTTCGCGGGAGGCCGCACCAGTCACTGTTGTGACCGTCATTTGCCTGTCCTCCTGCCGAGGGTTCTGCACATTCTCTCGCGACGGGAGACCCGTCGGAAGTCTGCCCCCTTTCGGGCGGGGTGATGTTGGCGAGCCGCAACCCCTGTCCAAACCATTACAGTCCGGCGTTCGCTTTCTCCGACATCCTCTGCCCGCACCGCCAACAACTTTCCTTGCGGTCGGCCTGCCCGTTGCCGGGCGACGATACGGGTTTACCGTGTTTCACCTAAATAACGCGGGTGGGTTAGATCCTGCCTATCCGCCGGCGGTCCTTCGTCCGTGTGCCTCCAAAGTAAAGGGAAGCAGCCGACCGCACACCTTTTGGTTCAAGCCTGTCAGCATCTTTGGCTTGTCAAATTTCACGACGTTTATCAGCAGTTCATTTGCATTGATCATACCACCCAGCCTAGCGCCTCATCCGCACTGATGCTCGCAGAAGATGCCTCAGCCTCACGACATCGGCATGGCCCGAAGGCCCGGCTACATTGTCCCGACAGCTTCAAACCGGACCGTTACCAGTCCCGCATGTGCCGGTAGGCTACTGATGACGGAACATCAGGTTTGTCCCGGAATATAAATCCCGTACAAACAATTACTTAGGCAACTTTCACGTCGCACTGACCTTGAATTTGCCGAAGGACGGGATGGATGTTTCCGTGCCAGCCTGGGCTGCGTCCGCAATCTGTTTGAAGACGCTTTCGACGATGGCCTTCGCCTGAACCTTGGTCAGGTTCTGTTCGGACGCGATCTTGTCGGCGATTTCGTTGGTGGTGGTCATGGAAGAATAGTCTCCTCTATCGATTGGTGTTCTTCTGGTATGACAACGAAGATGTGGCGGGGATAGGGGCGTAAAAGCTGGATTTGCTGCAAGAATGGCGAAAACCACAGGAAAATTCGGGTTTGGATCGCGGGCGCCGGCTATTCGCTGGGCTGAACGCTGATATAGCCCCGTCGCTTCTTTGTGCGCTCGATGCGTGCAAGTGCCGTATCCGCATCTTCTTCGCTATCGAAGGTATCAACCATTGTCTGCCCGCTCGATCCAATCCGGCCCCAGTTACGAATGACGGAGGCGCCGCCGAAGAGCGTTGGCTGAATCGCAAGCATATAGAAGCGCCGCATGTTCTGCGTCGTATCGATGCGGTGAAGATGAACCAGGCCAGTTGCGTCTTTTTCCATGGCTGGATTCTCGCTTCCTTTGGAGGGAGCGTCCAATGACGATTCTGAATCAATCAGGAAGTATCGATTCATCTGTGTGATGAGTTCGATCGGGAATGGGCGAGGCGACTTCGCCGCACTGGCTCTATGCGCGAGCGCACCGAACCCGCTCAGCAGTTCCGTCCCATGCGGGTCACGATCCTCTCGTCACCCAACTCTGGTTGGCTCACCCAAGTCAATCGGCAAAACTGCGCATGCAGCTCTCATTATCGATCGGCAACGCTCAGCTTTGCTTGGCGGCTCGTCGCTTCTCGGCGGCCTTCCGCTTGTCCTCGAGCGCCTGTTGCTGGGCCATGACGGCGGATTCATTCGGATCGCGGGCTTGTGCCTGCTCGCCCCACGAACCTGGAGCGTCCCGGAAGAACATCTCGCGCCGTGCGTTGAGATAGGTTCCGGGGAGAAAATCATCTGCTGTCCAGTCTTTGATCTCTTCGAGAAACGCGCCCTCTGCGTCCTTTCCCTTGCCTGCCTGACTATTGGCCGCGTCCCGAAAATAGAAATGTTCGTGGAGCCTGAGGAACTCCGTCAGATAAATATCGGCGACGCGGGTATTGCCTCTGATCAGGACCATGTTCTCGTCGTTGTTCTGAAGGCTGTTGGCGGAGAAGTTCGCTGATCCGGTGCAGATCAGGGGATCATCAGATAGCGGGTCGATCATCAGGTATTTGGTATGAATGAAAAAGATGTTGCCGCTCTCACGGGTGTGTTCCTCGCGCCAGAACCATTCCCCGAGCGGAAAATTTTTGATGTCGATGGTTCTGGTGGTCTTTTTCCCGTTCGGCAGCGTGATCATGATTTTCTTCTTGCCCAGCACCGCCCCATAGGAGGTGGTCAACATCGGGTCACGACCGTCTTTACGAAAGGCCGCAATCAATTCTGCCGGTGGACGCGATTCCATCACCAGCATGCGCAGGCAATCACGCTTTTGCGCCAGAGCGGAGATCAGAAGTGGGCTGACAGTGAACGCGACGGTGAACATCGCAAGGTCGCGTGCGTCGAGAATCCTGTTACCATACCAGAATAGCATTGCGAGATCGTCGCGCGCGCAAAAGATCGGGGAGATTGAGCCGGGCTCAACAACCTCCTGCGGTTGGGGCGAGATGGTTTTCGTTTCTTTTCTAACCGGTGCGCCTGTCGGGTTTTTCGATAGCAGATCCCAGTATTTCTTGTAACGATCAGCCAGCATTGGATCGCGGAACAGGTGACCAAGATTGGACTGTCCCAAAAAACCCGACATGGTAATGTTCGTCGAGCCCGTCCAGAGGGCCAGTGGCTTGTCGGATTTCGAAGAGTGGACGATGAATTTGTTGTGCGGAATGGTAGGTCGTGTCCGTTCTATCAGGACATCTTTGCCGGATAGTTTCGTGCCGATCGCCTTCTTGTTCGCCTCGGTGGCGTGATAGATAATTCGAACGTTGACGCCTCTCTTCAGCGCATCGTCGAAAGCATCGATGATGGGCTGATAGCTGAACTCGTAGAGGCAGGCGTGAAGCCACTCCCCTTTCTTGGGTGCCTTGATATAGGCAAGGCAGGCTTCGAGTAGCCCACGCGAGAGCCACCGCGTCTTGATATTGTTGAGGTCAAGCACTTCTTCTTCTGTCGGAGGGATATTGCCGAACTCGCGTGCATAATGCTGGCTCGCAATTGCTCCTCGATTGAACCAGATTCCGTGCTTGCCGTCGTCTTCGTCTTCTGTCCGGATTTTCAGCGCGATCATACGATGTTTATCAAGCTGAAGATCGCCTACCGGACCATAGGCGGGAAATATCTCGTACTGATAATCGGTGCTCGGCTCCGCTCCATAATCCGACCAGAAGAATTTCTGGATCGGGTGTTTGTCCGTCCGGAAGATCTTGAATCTTCCGTTGATCTTCTCCTTCGGCTTGGGTTCGACCGTCCTGAACACCTTGCTCGACTGGAGCCACTTCACGCTTGTAACCGTTTCGCCGTCGGGTTTCTTGAGATATTCGGAGCGGCGGATCGAAAATCCTCTCAGGCTATTTCGCGTGTCCCGATCGGCATCGAATGCTAGAAGGATCGAACGCGTGCCGGTGATGGCGCGAACCTTCAGGCCGTTGTTTTCCTCAAAATACCGCATGCCGTTCCCCCGTGTGATCAAGAGTTCCAACGAAGCTTTTGTTGAGCGCTGTCAACTATACAATTTTTCGGTCACGATAGAAGTGGCCATTCGTCTTGGTCGCGAGCCGGTGTGATTATTGTGAAGCTTCTCGTCGTCACTTTTGGTCGGCTTGCCGAGACTCCAGCATCGTTTGCGCCTTGGCTGGACGATGGAACCTGTTCTCACCGACACAAGTCCTCATATCCTCACGACGGAACCAGATGGCGCGTCCGCATCTGAGCGGCGGATTGCCCGATGTGAACACGATCTGCTCGTCAGCGCGCATGCGCAGCACCTCATGTGGCAGGATCAGCGGCCGGCGGCTGAGCTGCCGGGAACGTGAGCGCGACGATCCCTTCATCCCTGACGAGCGGTTTGTCTGGTCCACCTCGACCGTCGTATCGCCGCAGCGTTTCGAGATATAGTCGGCAGTATCAGGATCGTTGATCGCGGCAAACGAAATCCACGACGCGGATTCGAACCACTTGCTCGTCGCGTCCCGCCCGCCATAGGCCTCGCGCATCTGGCCGATGGACTGGAAGATCATCGTCAGCGTGATGCCGTATTTCCGTCCGGCGTCGCGGGCGGTCTCTAAGATCCGCAGATAGCCGAGCCTGGCGACCTCATCAAGTAGGAAGAGCGCGCCACCTTTCACATCGCCATTTCGATTGTAGATGGCATTGAGCAGCGATCCGATAACCACTCGCGCCAGTCCGGGATGGGCTTCCAGTACCTTCAAATCGAGCGCTATGAAGATGTCGGTTCCGCCCTCGGCGAGATCGTCGGTCGAAAAACTGTCGCCTGAGACGAGCGCGGCGTAGTTCGGATAAGATAGCCAGTGGGTTTCTTTCACCGCATTGGCGTAGACCCCGGAAAAGGTCTCAGGCGTCATGTTGACGAAGACCGAAACATTCTCCTTCACGAAGTCCGATTCCGACTGCTCGTAGATCTTGGTCAGACGCGCCCGCAGCTTCGGTTCCGGCTCGGAAAGATTGACTCTCACACGGCGCAGCGTCTGGTCTTGCTCGTCCGTGTGACCGGACAGCCAGACGTCGGCAATCAGAGCCGTCAGAAGCTGCATGGCCGACGCCCGAAAGAAGTCGTCGCGCGCAGAGGCCGAGCGGGGATTGTCGGTCATGATCCACGTTGCGACGGCGACGATGTCCTCTTCTTTCGTGCTGCCATGTCGCCCGATCCAGTCGAGCGCATTGAAGCCCACGCCTGACGTCGAGGGATCGAGAATGATCACCTTCCGGCCAGCCTTGCGGCGATGCTCCGATACCATCGGTGCGACCTCGCTCGACGGGTCGAGGACAACGAGACTGCCACCCCACTTGAGCGCGGTCGGGACCGTGACCGACGTCGTCTTGAAACCGCCGGATCCGGCGAAGACGATGCCATGCGAGGAGCCAAAGGAGCCGTCGAAGCATAGGAGCGGGCTCTTGCCTCCCGCGCCCCAGGTCGACGGATCGTCGGCGCGGAACGACACAGCCGCAACGCTGTCGCGATCGACGCGGTACCGTTCGCCGACGACGATGCCGCCGGGATCGGGGAAAAGTTTTGCCGCCTCCTGCACCTTCATCCAGTCGGCCTCGCCATGCACGGCGCGTTTGCCGCGGATACGGCGCGGCGCCGAACTGGCAAAAGCCGCATTGCCGCGAAGACCGACGCGCAGCGCGAAGACGCCGGCAAGGAATGTGACGGACGCGCCAAGCATCGTCGCCGGGTCCGCGTAGGCGAATACCGACTGTCCGCCCGGAACGTTGCCGGCGATGCTGGCAAGCCGGACCGCCTCGCGGATCGCCGCGATGAAGATCGCCGCCACGCTGCCGCTGACAACGCCCCACCCGGCCGCCCTGATGTTCGCAGCGCCATTGGCCGCGAACAGGAAGATCGTGCCGATCGCAGCCGCTGTGATGTAGGGCAGGGCGAGACCGATCCGCCCGAGCATCAGCTTTGTCTGCGCTGTCCTTCCGAACGCCGCCAGCCATCGCTCGATCCCCGGCATGAGCATCATCGCGGCGATCATGATTGTGGCCGGGATGACGGCGAGGAGAATTCTATTCACCGTCACGACCAAAGGCCTCCGCGCCGATGGCGGTCAAGCGTGACCGCTCTTCTTCGTCGCCCTTGAACCGGCGGCCGCCGTCGACCAACAGCCCGAGCAGCAGCGCCCGCTTTTCGTAACGCAGTCCTGCCTTGACGATCAGCCCGCCGAGCTCGATTTTTTCGCGGGAGTCCTTCTTGCGTGCTTCTGACGTCATCGACTTTGCCATCCGTTCAAGCCTCGCCAGACCCGCCTTCATCCGCGCCAGACGCGAGCGCCGCGGACGGCTCGGTACCGGTCCGGCTCTCTCCGGCTTGTCTCTTTCCGGTCGCCGAGCCCTTGCCGCCACGAAACCGTTTGGCGACTTCCTCGAAGGCTGACTGAAGCTCGGCCTCCTCGATGTCGATTTCCCCAAGCCCAGCTTTTAGCGCAATCCGCCCGATGCGCTCGGCCTCGCGTGTTTCGGCCTGTTTCAGCTGGTCCTGCAATCTGGCGATTTCTTCCCTGATCTTCGATGATGGTTTCTTCATTCCGGTCGCATCTCCCTGGAAATCTTGGGCGTCTGTTCCGTTGCAAGATTTCCCCAAAAGCACGTCCGAAGGAATGTGCAGATCTGCACGTCGGCAAAGCCGACACTTTGGAGGATGATCCCGCCGTTCCGAAGGAGCGGATCCAAGGGCGCCGTTCCGAAGGAGCGGATCCAAGGGCGCAATTATACGTCGCTGATGCGACGTGCTTGCCCACGGCCCTGGCGGGGCCGTCGTAGGGTTGTCGCTTCCGACGAACGAGGTTCGAACCAGGAGTGTTTTACGCCGTGGCCATCGCCCATTTTGCAGCCAGTATCGTCAGCCGCGGCGGTGGCCGCAGCGTGGTGCTGTCTGCGGCCTATCGGCACTGCGCGAAGATGGAGTACGAGCGCGAGGCCCGTACCATCGACTACACCCGCAAACAGGGGCTGCTTCATGAGGAGTTTTTACTTCCTGTGGATGCTCCGAAATGGGTGCGGGCGCTGATCGCCGATCGCTCGGTATCGGGAGCGGTCGAAGCCTTCTGGAACAAGGTCGAGGCGTTCGAAAAACGTGCCGATGCGCAGCTTGCCCGGGACCTCACAATCGCTCTTCCGCTGGAGCTCACCCCGGAGCAGAACATCGCGTTAGTTCGCGACTTCGTGGAAAAACACATCCAAGCCAAGGAGACCACGCTCGATTATGAGCGCGGAAAGCTTTACCGCGAGGCGCTGCGGTTTGCGGAAAGTCGCGGCCTTAACATCGTCCAGGTGGCGCGGACGCTGCTACGCGACCAACTCGACTGGACGCTGCGCCAGAAGACGAAACTTGTCGATCTCGGCCAGCGCCTTGCTGTCTTTGCAGAGCGTCTCGGTCTGCACCACCCCTTAAAAACCCAAACGATGAAGGAGGCCGCGCCCATGGTTGCAGGCATCAGGACATTTTCCGGTTCCGTCGCCGATACGGTGGAGCAAAAGCTCGACACCGATCCAGCCCTCAGACAACAATGGGAAGAGGTCTCGACCCGCTTTTCTTACGTCTTTGCTGATCCCGAGACCGCCTTCCGGGCGATGAACTTCGATGCGGTGCTAGCGGATAAAGAAACGGCAGAACTGGCGCTTCAGACGCTGACGACCGCCCCGGCGTCGATCGGACCGCTGAAGGGCAAGACCGGCATTCTTGCCAGCAAGACCGAGCGCGAGGACCGTCGCGTTGCAAACCTCAATGTTCCGGCCCTGAAGCGCGATCTCAAGCAGTATCTGAGGATGCGCGAGACCGCCGTGCAGCGGCTGCAGGCTGACGAGCAGGTATTGCGTCAGCGCGTGTCGATCGACATCCCGGCATTGTCGCCGGCAGCACATGTGGTGCTGGAGCGCGTGCGTGACGCGATCGACCGCAACGATCTGCCGGCGGCCATGGCATATGCACTGAGCAATCGGGAAACCAAGCTGGAAATTGACGGGTTCAACCAAGCTGTCACCCAGCGGTTCGGGGAACGCACACTGCTCACCAATGCCGCGCGCGAACCCTCCGGAAAGCTCTTCGACAAACTCTCAGACGGGATGCAGCCCGAGCAGAAGGAGCATCTGAAGGAAGCCTGGCCGATCATACGCACGTCCCAGCAGCTCGCCGCTCACGAGCGCACCGTCCAGACCCTGCGTCAGGCCGAAGATTTGCGGCTCGCCCAGCGTCAGACGCCGGTGATGAAGCAATGAGGCGGCGGCTTCTCCTGTTCCTGGCCGGCCTGGGCGGGATGATCGCCGCTCTGGCGGCAATCGCATACTTCGGCGGCTTTCGATTGAACCTGACGCCGAGCGAGCCGCTTGGGCTCTGGCGTATCATGGCCCTGCAGCGTCCGGTCGAGGTCGGCGATCTCGTGTTCATCTGCCCACCGCCGACCGCGTCATTCGAGGAGGCACGCCGCCGCGGCTATGTCAGGCGTGGCCTCTGCCCCGGTGGGTTTGCGCCGCTTATCAAGACAGTGGCGGCACTTCCCGGACAGCACATCGAAATCGGCGTGAATGTCACTGTCGACGGCAGGCCTCTTGCCTCATCGAAGGTTCGAACGAGCGATGGCGAGGGCAGGCCAATCACACCGTTCAAGACCGGCATCGTGCCACTGAGAAATCTGTTTCTTCACTCATCCTTTGCGAGCTCCTATGATAGTCGGTATTTTGGACCGGTTCCCGACACGGGCCTTCTCGGCCTGGCGTGGCCGGTCCTCACGTTCAATCCATAACAGGCAGCGATCCTGCCTGCTCATCGCCGTATCTGTCGCTTGCGGCGGGATTGCCTGGAGTGGTCATGTCCTGACCCTTCCGGTCGCTGTGTTGTTTCCGGCGCTATGGGCGATGTCGCCGTCGCGGCTGACGGCGGTGCTGGTGTCGGCCGGATATTTTCTGGCTGCGTCGCGTGGGCTGCCGCAGGGCGTCGCCAACTTCTATGGCGCCGATCTCTGGCCGGGGCTTCTGCTCTGGACAGCTGCTTCGCTCTCCTTCGCCGGGGTGCATGCGGCGCTCTGGAAGGGGCAACCGGAAGGGATGTACACGGGGGAAGGTCGATCGGGAATGGCAATGGCGGCACGCTATCTGGCGGCGGCGGTGCTCATGGGACTGCCGCCCCTCGGCATAACCGGCTGGGCACATCCGCTCATCGCTGCAGGTGTGCTCTTTCCGGGATGGGGATGGTGGGGGCTGGTCGCGATGACAGCCGGCCTCGCGATGATGACATCGCGATATTGGCCGGCTGCCACCATCGTCCTGGGAGGATTGTGGCTCTGGTCCGCCGCTACGTGGACTTCGCCGAATCTACCCGAGGGATGGAAGGGCGTCGACCTCGAACAAGGTGAGAAACTCGGACGCGACGGCTCGCTCGACTATCACCGTGACCTGATCGCAACGGTGCTCGCGGCGGCATCAGTGAAAACCCGGTTCATCGTTCTTCCCGAAAGCGCACTCGGTTTCTGGACACCGACCGTCGCGAGGTTTTGGAGCCAAGGCTTGCAAGGCTCGGAGCTCACTGTGATCGCTGGCGCGGCCGTCATCGATCCGGGCGGCTACGACAATGTCATGGTGACGGTCTCGGCTGACGAAGCTCGAATTCTCTATCGTGAACGCATGCCCGTCCCGGTGTCCATGTGGCAGCCATGGCGGGCCTGGACCGGGCAGGGCGGTGGAGCCCGCGCCAACCTCTTTGGCAATCCAGTTGTGCAAAGCGACGGCCAGAAGCTCGCCGCGCTGATCTGCTACGAGCAGCTCCTCCTCTGGCCGGTCCTGCAGTCGATGCTGCATTCCCCCAGCGCAATCATTGCCCCGGGCAACGGATGGTGGACCGCGGGAACCTCGATCGTCGCCATTCAAAACGTGAGCGTGATGGCCTGGGCAAAACTGTTCGGACTGCCCGTCGTCACGGCTTTCAACAGATAAGGAATTGTTTGCGATGGTCGATGCCGCCCTCATCAAAGAATGCAGCGATCCCGGCCTGAAGCCGGCGATCGTAGAACAGTTCATCGAGCGGGCAGGGGCACCGGACCCGCTCGCAGTCACGGTCCGCTCCGGAAACCGCCTCGTACTGGTGCCCAGGCCGAAGACGGCGGAGGAAGCGTTGGCGCTGATCGGAGACAACCTCGGTCGCAACACCGTTCGCGTCGGGATCACACAATACCCTGCCGGGCTCGGCATCGTAGAGGCGGGCCAGATGAAGCCGGACCTGGTCGATGCTTGCGAGAACATCCGCATGGGCACGGCACTCTTCGCCAAGGTCTATCGGATTGTCACGAAATGGTATGGCAATCCGACCGAGAGGCAAGTCCTACCGCAAGTGTTCGACGACGCGATCATTGCCTGGCAGACGGGATACTTCGAAGGAACGGCGGTGTTTCGAGCGGAAGATCCAGGAAAGATGAAACTCGCCGATCCTGGGCCTGTGAAAAAGGACGGAGCTGAACCGGCCACCAATGAGGCTCCGGCCGGTGACGGCTCCGAAAACGCAAAACAGGACGACGCTCCGTCCGATCCAAACACTTCCGACATTCGCATCGATCTGTCGGGGATTGGCGCTCGAAAACCATAGGATTGACCCTGGTTTTACGTGGTGGTCATCCCCAGCCTTTCGCTCAACCTCGTCATCAGGTCCATGCGCTCATGGAAAATGCCGACAATCAGCGCGGGCTCGTTGTCGCGCGGCAGGCAGAAGACGTAGTGGTGCTCGCAATGGACCATGCGGAGCGTCGGATAAAGCTCGCCCAAGTCTCTGAACGGTGGTTGCCCCGAGGCAAGCCGGGCAAAACCTTGCTCTAGCCTGGTAATGTATCGGCGCACCTGCGCATCGCTCCATTGTTTGCGCGTGTAGCGAATGATTCCGCGCAGGTCCGCTTCCGCGCCATTCGCCAGAACATAGGTTGTGGTCAACCGCGGCTATCCTTGGCCAGTTCCTCGTCAAGAACCTCGCTTACGCTACGGGTGGACACTTTTCCCGCCAGACTTTCACCGATGCGATCGCTCAGCAGCGATTTCAACTGCTGCCATGCCACTTCACCATCCGCGTCCCCGGGAAACAGGCGTTCCAGCGCATATTGCTTGATCGTCTTTCCCTGTAAAGCGGCAGTGGCCTTCAGATTTTGATGCTGCTGGTCGGTAATATCGATTGTCAGTCGGCTCATACAACAAGCTCCGGATATTGTCACAAACCCACATTAGCACAAATGTTGGCATCTGGCCAATTGGGCTGTTCTCGGGAGGCGCATGCAGCGGAAAAGTGCGTACATTACGGCTGGGTCCGGCCACATAGTGTGTTTCGCCAAACTGCAGGCGATGCCAGCCTCACATGAGAAGGAATTTCCACCACTTGTCGTAAAGCTGGAACAAGTTTGTCCCATGATGGCGTTGTATGGTGTTGAATATCTTTGGCCGAGGACAGGATGTGAAGATTTGCACCGCGGTGATTTCGATCGACACTGGCGTCATTCTGGAATGTTTCTTATAAGAGGGCACGCAGTACGTGCTGCGTTGCGGCTTAGAATCCGCAGATGAACGGTTGGCGCTGACCGGAATGGCGCCAGGAACCCTCTGACCTTGTGTCCGGGGGCCTGTGACGTATGTCCAGGCTCCGGCTAAAGGTCGCAGGGCCGATTCATCTCGGATTCTAACCCCCGGGCAAGGGTTCAAAGGGTTCAACGTTTGCGGGGGCGTACCGCAGACTAACCAGGGTTAGGTCAGGAATGGAACTGGAAGATGCAATCGTGACGAATAGGGTCGAGCTCCGCCCATTGATCGGGCTGACGCGTGGACTACCTCCGGCGGACCTGGAAGCAATCACGATCGATGCTATCCGGACACACCGGCAGTTGGTGGAAAAAGCCGATGAACTCTTCCAGGCTCTCCCGGAGACTTACAAAACCGGAAAAGAAGCTGGCGGCCCACAGCATATTCGATACATTGAAGCGAGCATCGAAATGCATGCGCAGATGAGCGCCCTGAACACGCTGATCAGTATTCTTGGCTTCATTCCCAAGGTCGTCGTTAACTGACAGCGGTCAAAGTCAGGCGCCGACATCATCGTGTGATGGCGGATATGGCTGTATAGTTTGGTTTCCGTGCTTAAGCTGCGCGATCTAGTGGTGGCGTTGCCCATTGTGCTCCCCGGCGGGAGCAAGCTTATTCTGTGTCGTCGATCATTTCAATGATTTCGAAGCTTTTGATGAGCGTCGAGATGTCTTCATTTAGTAACACAAGCGCCACGTTCGGCGAAATTGCGCGGATCTGAATTTTCACGAGATAACCGGTTTCCACACATGTTCAGGATACTCGGCCGCCTCGCGCTTAAACCGGTAAACTGCCTCACGGGCGGCATCCGAACTCTCGTAAAAGTAAAGGGCCATGACCCCGGCACGGACAGAACAGACTTGACTAAGTCGCAATCAAAGGGCCGATTGACAGCGACCCTTCCAGCGCTCCTCGCTGGTTTGCCTATCGGTGGCCGCTACCAACAAGGCATTTTGCTAGGTGTCATCGGTGCTGACTGGGACGACGGGGAGGTCTGCTTAAACGTTGAAGGCTCTAAGCGCGAATGACAGAAACGACAGTTGACGACAACTTGATGTCTTAATCTTCAAACAGTTTGTTCAGTACTGACCGCAGGAGAAAGAGAGCGGACAGACTACCGCAGATTGCTCTTAAATTTATAAGTTTTTCTCTTCAGTATTCAAAAACAGTAATCTTTTTCTTAGCTGCGTCGGAAGATGGCCAGACCAACGCTTTGATGATGCCGAAGCTGATCAATTGTGCCGTAAAACTACAAATGAAACAGAAAAATTCTTAATCGTCTCCACCCGAGTAGCATATTATCCTTTGATGAACAAAGGAGCGATATCATGAGAAATTCGAGTTTGCATGATGCATCTGGGAACGACGATGCACAGGTACCCCACAAAACAGAATTGCTTGATCTGCCAGACCTTGTGCTGACGGAAGTTGCCAAACGTCTAGCGACTGACAATCCAGTTGAGTCCGCGGAGAATATAGCTAATTTTAGCAAATCCCATCGCTCGACAAGGGACGTGGTTCGAACGGAACCTTTAGAAAAATTCTCGTCACGCCTTAAGATCCTGGCGCCACAGGCGAAACTGTTGTGTCATGCCGTGCGGCAGGCAGCAACACTGCCGGATGGAGAACAACTAAGTGAAGCGCAACTATTGCAAATGCAAAATGAAGTCGCAATTCGCCCAGTCTTAGGCGTAGCGTATACCCATCACGACGGCCAACCAGGAGAGAGTTTGTCAGGGAACGACCTGAACCGTAAAATTGAGAATATTCCTGATTTGGTCTTCAATGTTGCGGAACCCATTATGTTTAATGAGATCTCCGCTACCGAGGTGATGGCAAAAGTTCGGCCTATCGCCAGATCGATCAAAGAGGCCCACGACGATGCGCGAGCGGAATTGATGTCGGTGGAAAGGCCTCGAGGAACGCGCGGTCTATGACTATATGCGCTCTTCGACGCGCGCCTAGAAGGACCTGCTCGCACTCTTCTTAAGACTGGCGGGTTGGGTACACGCGGCCTGATCTGATGGGGGCCAGGTTTTGCGACTTGGTGCTCGCGACCTTTCGTGCGTCTGAGTAAATCACGGGGAGATGGAGCCACAGACAATGCGGCGCCCGCTCTTCCGGCGTGGCCAAGGCAATGTGTAATTTTGTGGAGCCCGTTATGAAATCTTTCCCAATGGGCGACGATGATTGTCCCTAGCACTGCCATCGCGCCGCCGAGGATGGTGTAGATGGATGGACTATCGCTGAGAGAAGCGAAGCCAAACAGCGTTGCCAGGGAGCGACGAGATAGAGGAAATTCACCGCCATGCCCGCCGGCGATTTGCCAGGTCCGTAATCGCAGGCGAATTAGGCGAGGAGGGTCAAAACACAACGCTAACCCTGTCGCTGCCTTGGTAGAAGACGAGGCCTGCATGAACTGCATTGCCGTCTCCGGTGCCCATGACAGCAGCAACAGGTTGGCCGAACATCCCAGCCATCCGAACAATCTGAAGCGCTCGCCTGGTATTTCCATGCGAGAAGCACCGTCATGATGGAGTAATGTTGGAGATGAAAATGGCCGGCGGTGCGCGAATCAAACAGGATGAGAGGCTTATATCGATCGCATATATGTTCGACTTTGCCCTACATTCCGTGCGAGATGCGCACTGGCGGTGGCGGACCTGATGACGGGCATATTTGACTTCCGCCGGTTCTCGTGGCCATCGTACCAGCGCAAGAGCTGAGACGGCGGAGACTTCGCTCTATATGATGATCGATCTCTGCTGTACCGAACGCAATCTGTAGATGCATCTAATCAGCCGCCTCGGACGCCAACTCCATTGTCATAAAAGTCACGGACAATAACAAGACAGTCAGCAAATTCGACCTCAAGGCAAAGCTCGCGATACTTGCGGACAACAACAGAATGTCTATCAAAACGATGGTGGCTAAATTCGTCGACTATCAAATAGTCGACTTTCCGATCAATGCATAATTGCACGCAATCTCTTACCTGCAGCTCTGACTCACAGATATAGACAATTGTGCACGAAGATGAATTCGACGGCTTTTCCCGTCTAACCGACACGCGCCACGGTCTCATCAACATGTTTTTTGCTGATTCAAGAAATCTACACATCAATGCTTGGCCCTCTTTCTGGGACGGCATATTGGTGCATTGAGCTGTCCTAGCAATCCATGTTGGAAAAAACCGGGTTTCAACTGAAACACTGAAGTTTTTGTGGCAGGTTCCGGCAGAAACAAAAAGCAAGGCGACATAGATCGCCGGTGTTCCAGACGTTCGTGAAGGTATCGATCTCCCGTGTCGCCTCGAGTTCGCATGGGAGGGCGAAAGATGGCGTGCTCGATTTCATGGTCGAGCTGCTGCAAATTCTGTCTTTAACTTAGCTCGCCGTCACGAGGTGGTGTGCGTGGATCACCAGATACTTCTTAGCCATGTGATTGAATTCGGTAGCGTTGTATAACGAACGACGTCGCTCCCCAGTATCCCCCAGCAGCAAACCGATCGCGGGCGTTACTGCTGAAACACAGTTTCTGTTTAACCAGCATTCAGGGAATGATAGTCCTGAAGCGAGATCGCGGCCAACAGGGACAATTCGAATATCCCTGAATATATTGTTACAAAATCGGTATACTGAAGAGATGTGTTTTGTAAACCTGTATTGATACAGCATTATCTAAATATAGATATCGTATTAACATGATATATATAATGACAATTGTGCGTATATACAAATATGGAAAGTATGTATGGCTAAAAGTGACGCTTATAGGCTAATAATATTTGATTTTGATGGTACATTGGCCGACAGCAGCGCCTGGATGATAAGCGCTCTGAGGGAAATGTCCGAACGACACCGATTTGTAACGCCCAGCGACACTCAGATTGAATATCTGCGTGGCCTTTCAGTTTGCCAGGTTTTGAAATGGCTGAGAGTACCGGTATGGCGCGTTCCTCTGATCGTGAGAGATTTGCGTAAACTGGCTCGCGAAGCAACGTTCGATATGTTCCCTAGGACAGAAAAGGTCTTATTTCTCCTCCAAGATCAAGGGGTGGAGCTTGCAATCTTAAGTTCGAACAGCATTGAAAATATTCAGCGCGTGCTCGGGCCATTGGAGAGATACTTTGCTTATATAGAGGGTAGCTCGCCGGTATTTGGGAAGGGCAAAAGGATCAATAAGATACTTCGCCGGTGCAAAAAGTCCCGGAATGAAGTCCTTCTTGTCGGAGATGAGGTTCGTGATATTGAGGCAGCGACGAGTCAAAACATTGCCTCCGCGGGAGTTACGTGGGGTTATGCCAAGAGAGAGGCTTTGGCCTGCAGCAATCCCACTCACATTCTCGAAGATATTGAGGATTTAATAGACTTGAAACCTCTATAGAGAAGAAGAACAACTCTTGCAGTGCTAATGCTGTTATATTTACATTGAAATTACTTCACATGTCGGGGCTTCGGGCTGAAAGCAGATGTCGTCAGATTTGCCAGCAGTCGTTCAACGTCCCCCTCATCGGCGGTACCGCGCATCTTTTAAGCCAACGGAGTGATCGCCTTGGAACGGCAGTCACGGCATCCGTTCGATTGCGCTAGACGGGATTATCTGGGGTCATCATTGGTGAGCGGGGCGGTTTGAGTACCGCAAAGCCGCGCAGCCTGCGTCGGCAGAAGCATATTACAATTGAAATGAAATACGGCGAACCTGAAATGACCGGTTAACTCACCTCTTACAAGATTTGGGAGCGAAGCGAAATCTGTTGGCTCACTAAACTTGGCAGGAGCTGTTATGCACTCAACCAGATTGCGAACAAATGAAGTTGCGGTCGCGCTACCCGAAGACGGTGACGCATCGCTTTTCTTTGTTGGAAAGATCCGGACCCCCTGGAAAAGTCGAGCTGACACTCCTCGGCAGGGCAGTGAATCGGGGCCACTATGCACGCTTGAGATTTCGGAACCTTGGGCCTTGGCGCTGAAGGGTGTCGAGGTGTATGCGAAGCTTGAAGTTCTTTATTGGCTGCACGAGTCACCGCGCGATATTGTCCTACTAAGTCCCGCTGACGATGGAGAGATTCACGGCGCTTTCTCTCTGCGATCACCTGTGAGGCCCAATCCGATCGGAACGTCGATCGTGAAGGTGGAACGAGTATCTGGAAACTCGATTGCCGTACGTGGCCTTGACTGCCTGGATGAAACACCGCTGTTGGATATCAAACCGGATCGCTCGTTATCAAAGCCGCTAGCCCCAGTGAGGAAAAGTCCCTCGGTTCCGGCCGCCTGACTGGCATGATGCACCACCCTTCGTTCCGCAGAGAAAGCCGCGGGTCGAGATAGGCATTTACGGTGAACTAGGTTTTCGCGAGGTTTCGGACGAGCAGCGCAGCGACGGAAGCACACCTTTTGCCAATTCCACCATCATTGCAGAAGTGGCTGCTGCTGCAAACGCGTTCAATCGAATTGATGAACTTGCGGCATGGGCTCCAGGATTTCTCCGAGGCGAGTAGTCGCGACATTCCATTTATCCCGTGAGTTTGAGCTGTTAAGACTGGACTTAAGAGCCCACTGAGCAATTCATGCGATATAAACGTTTTGCTGAAAGTACCGGAGCGGCGTTTCCTTCCAAAGTGTGCTCAAATTGTTCGTTTTCGATCGGAACCGTGCTGTTAGGCGGTTAAGGGGATGCTGGGGATCGACAACGTTCGCCGTGAACTCTACGGCCCCTTGAGCAGATGGAACTGCAACTCGCGGCAGACCCGAATGAAGACGAACTTGCGGCTGAAAGTGCAGCCAAATCCTCAGCCCTCAAAGCGTTCGAGCGCAAACGCCCATCACGCAAACCATTTTCTGAACATCTGCCGCGCGAGTGCGGCCACGGCCCCTCCTTCTATGTGACGTCCCGCGGACGCACCTTGTCGAGAAGTAACTGGACAACCTACGCGTATTGGGTTCGCCCCGTCACAGCACGATTGATGCGTTAACTGCCGGATTTGCTTTAACCCTCAAATGAGTTTTCGTCGGATTGCCAGCGCGGTAAGATGGGCGTTGGGCAGACGTCGAAGCGCTTCATGGTTTCGCGAAGCTTGACGCGGACGCTGTTGTATTTGGCGCCTTCCACGTCAGCGATTTCTTCCATCGTCTTGCCCAAGGCAATCCATCTCAGATAGGTCGCTATCCTTCGGATCGAGCCATACGGCACCTTCCGCACTGGGCGTGGTGCGAAGGGATGAAATACGGGCATGGATCTGTCCAATGGTCGCCGCTACTGCAACTGCATCGATCTCACGATCGAGATCGATCGCGGGCTTCTCCGATGCCAGTATGCCCGCGACCGCTCGGCCAGATGCGGACTCATGGCGTAGGTCCCGCACCATGGCATGACCAGCGCTGCCTCCGTCGGCGCGGACACCCATGAGCAGAAAAGCTCGCTTCTGCACATTTCGCGGTGGCGACCTCGACTGCTCCCTGGAGCGATGATCTCCTTCATCAAATGAACATCGAGCGGCGTTCGGAACCGCTCAAATTTCTGTTGGGGGGAGGGGCGATGTGAACGTGCCCATGCAACCTCTCACCCTCAGACCATCCACGCGCTCGACGCCGCGAGCAATCGGCAAAAACAGCTGGATCTGGCTGAAGTGTGAAGGGGTCAACAAAACAAATCATTCATGCCAATTTCTCCCGCCATGAGTGAATCAAAATACTGCCGAATTGGAAAAACCATTAAATAAGGGCGAAGCTAAGCACTCTAAACGTTATTAATGTCTTAGGCGTGTCACGAGGCCTGAGACGATGCGCTTAGACAATCCATTGAAATCATTATCAAAATGATGCCCGCCACTAAAGCCAATAACTTCGGCGCCGGTCTGCCGGAGCGATGGGCAAGCATTATTGCGGTCATCGCGCCCGTACATGCATTGGACGATTGTTGGGTCAATCGATGTGAGGTCATTCAGAGGATTGCCGCCTTTACCTTCGGTTTCGAGTTGAAGCCAGCCCCTGAGTGAAACGACATAGTCGACCTGATGTGACAATGCCAGGAGGGAGATTTGCTTAACCTGCATTCTTTGCTCGTGGGTAAGCCGATTGAAGCTTGCTGGCATGACGTCAGCGCCGAAGGAATATCCTACAAGTAAAACATTCTGCACGCCGAAAAGCTTGGTGTAGACATCAATTAAATGTCCAAGATCTGCCGCAGTTCCGCTTGGAGACCGTTCGGACCAAAAATAACGGAGTGAATTGACGCCAACGACGGGAATCCCTTCCGTCTGCAGATAGTTAGCAATCTCTTCGTCGATATTCTGCCATCCAGCATCGCCAGAGTAAAAGATCGCGACCGTGTTCTTGGTTGGATTGGCGCTAAACACGCGAAGAGGAATCCCTAGTCGATTTGCGCCTCTATTCGACCACATGACATGGTTGACGCGTTGGTTTGCGTATGCGGAATTTACTCCGGGAATAAGTGTTAACGCGAATACCAATAACAACTTTATTACCATGTCGAGACCCTGCGTCAGTTGTTAACCTGCGTGTCGGATATGGATAATTTCCAACTGCTGTTTCAAGTTGATGTCGGCTGTGTTGTGAGTTGTTACAGATGAAACAGAGGCAGATAATCTTACCAGCGATGGATTAAACTCGCGGCCAGGTGGCTCATCAAAGGACGGCGCCACTGCCAAATCTTTGGTGATCAACAAGGTGAAGCCTCTGGCTGGCTGGGGACGAATGAAAATTTCCGTCTATATCAATGTTTTGGCGCGGGCTCTCCGCCAGAACGCCGAATTGCTTCCGAAGCATGTCTGCTCCAAAGTCCTCATCGCGCCTCTGGCCTTTGCCCCACCTCAAAAGCCATGCGGGCGGACGCCGAAAAATACTCAACTCTCCTTGGCGTCCACATCGGCATAACTGGGGCAGATCTCAAACAATGACTTGCGATCCCAGTTCGACCACGCGGTTGGCTGGCAGGCTGAAATAATCTGACGGCATTGCGGCAGCATTTGCAAGTACGATGTAAAGTCGGTCCTGCCAGTAGGGCATACCCGACTTGGCATCCGGCAGGAGCTTACGGCGACCGAGATAGAAGGAGGTCGACATGATGTCGAACTTCAATCCGGCCTTGCGCAACGTCGCCAGGGCTTGAGACACATTATGCGGTTCCATGAAGCCGAAGAGCAGTTCGACGCGAGAGAAACGCTCGGAAATCTGTTCTATCTTGTAACGGGCGTGGCTCGGTACACGCGGTTTGCTGATCGTGCGGATCGTCAGGATGACGTTGCGGTCGTGAAGCACGTGGTTGTGCTTGAGATTGTGCAGCAAGGCGGCGGGGGCGGACTCCGGATCGCCGGTCAGGAAGATCGCGGTGCCCGTAACCTGGGCCGGCGAATGTTCACCCTTGCGCTCGATCGAGCTAAGGAAGGAGGCAAGCGGAATATCGGCGTGGCGGGTCTTTTCCATCAGGATCGCCGTGCCGCGACGCCAGGTCCACATGACGACGGTAAAGGCGGTGGCGATCATGATCGGGATATAGCCGCCGTCGTGGATCTTCAAAAGGTTGGCGCCGAGGAAGATCATTTCGAGCACTACCAGTGGCACGAGCGCGATCACCGCAACCGGGAGCGACCAGTTCCAGCGGGCGCGGACGAATTCGAAGGCCATGATCGAGGTGACGACCATGGCGCCGGTGACGGAGATGCCGTAGGCGGTCGCCAGTGCGTCCGATGTCTTGAAACTCAGAACCAGGAAGATGACGCCGATGAACAGCACGGCATTGACCGAAGGCACGAAGATCTGCCCGGCATTGGTTTCCGAGGTGAACAGGATTTCCATGCGCGGCAGGAAGCCGAGGTTGATGCCCTGGCGCACCATCGAGAAGGCGCCGGTGATGACAGCCTGGCTGGCGATGATCGTCGCGGCGGTCGCCAGGATGACGACAGGCAGCAGCGCCCATTTCGGATACATCAGATAGAAGGGGTCGGACATCGTCCCCGGATTGCCGAGAACGAGCGCGCCCTGCCCGAGATAATTCAGCGTCAGCGACGGGAAAACCAGCAGGAACCAGGCCCACTGAATCGGACGACGGCCGAAATGGCCAAGATCGGCATAGAGCGCTTCCGCGCCCGTCACCGTCAGGAACACGGCGCCGAGCACGACGACGCCATCGAAGCCCTCATGCAGCAGGAAGCTGACGGCATAATAGGGATTGAAGGCGGCCAGAATGCCGTAGTCGTCCGAGATATGAGAAATGCCGGCAGCGGCCGTGACGAGGAACCAGATGGCGGTGATCGGGCCGAAGAACTTCGCGACGGCGCCGGTGCCACGTGATTGCACGACGAAGAGCAGCGCCAGGATCACCACCGAGATCGGCACGATATAGCCCGCGAGGCGGGGTGCGACGAGCTTCAGACCCTCGACGGCCGACAACACGGATAGAGCCGGGGTGATCATCGCATCCCCGAGGAAGAGGGAGGCACCGATCAGGCCGAGCAGCATCAGGATGGCGGTATGGCCGTTGGCGGTCTTCATCAGCAGGGCAAGTAGCGACAGCGTGCCGCCCTCGCCGTCGTTGTCCGCGCGCAGCAGGAAGAGCACATATTTGATGGTGACGATGATCGTCAGCGCCCAAATCATCAGCGAGATCAGGCTGATGATCTCGAAACGGGTGGCGCCGTCATGGACCACCGGCTTCAGCGCTTCGCGAAAGGCATAGAGCGGGCTGGTGCCGATATCGCCGTAGACGACACCGACAGAACCCAGCGCAAGACAGAACCGCTTTCGCGGCGTCATGTGGCGTTCGTTCAGATGGCTCTCTTCGGACATGAAGTTGCAACAGGCTCCTTAGAGCCAGCCTCTTTTTCCCACATTGTTTAGATCGCCTAACGCAAAAAAGGCGTTCGTAGAGGCGGGCGATCATTGACGCGGCGCTGTTTTCCTCGCTGATGCGAGCGTTCGTTGAGGCCTTATCTCACAAAGTCAAAATACAAGGAAAGTTGAATCGAACTTCATCTGTAATGCATAAGAAGTAGCAGATGTGTCGGCCGAATTGCTGACTTGAGGGGGCTCTTCGGAATCCTAAAGCGGCAGATTCTCGGCAATAGCCAGATATTCCTTATTTGACAATCTTGATCGAAGACAAAGCAGCACGCTCGACCCGCCAGCCAATACGCCTTCGATCGACAAAGATCATGCATTTTGCCGAGGGAGCGAAATTTGGTTTCGTTTGTAACAAGCGACCACCAGTCAATTGAAGTCCGCAGTACGTTTAAGATAGAAGACGGCTGAAGGCTTCCTTTTGAAATGCTTGGATTGACCGCCATGTTCGTACGAGCCGATGCTCTCTCCAGCGTAAAGCCTTCTGCCACCAACGTCATGTCGCAGAGATTTCGTGAGCTTAAAGTTGAGCATAGGGACTTCGTCCGCCTTAAGATCGGCGGGCCAGATTTAGATACAGCCGACAACATCAAAAAGGCAGCCATCGACGCGATCAACCTCGGCGAGACGAAGTATACACCGGTTTCCAGCAGTCCTGGGCTGCGCAAGGCGATCGCCGCCAAGTTCAAGCGCGAGCACGGCTTCGAATATTCCTGGAGGCAGGTGATTGTTGTCACCGGCGGCAACCACTTCCTGTTCGACGCCTTCATGGCGACGCCGAACCTCGGCGAGGAAGTCGCCATCTCGGCGTCTTACTGGGTTTCCTATCCGAAGATGGTGACGCTTTGCGCCGGTACGCTGGCTTTCGTTTCGGTCACGCACGAGAACAACTTCAAGATCCAAGCCGCCGATCTCGAAAAGGCGATCACGCCGAAGACCAAGTGGTTCATCTTTCACTTGCCTTCCAACACGACGGGTGCCGCCTATGCTCATGACGAGATGAAGGCACTGACCCAAGTGCTCGTCAGGCATCCGGCATGTTTGGATTCTGACCGACGACATGTACGAGCACTAACCTATGGCGACTTCAAGTTCATCACGCCCGTCGAAGACGAGCCCAAGCTTTACAACTCCACGCTGACGATGAACGGCGCCTCCAAGGCTTCTGCGACTAAAGATCCTCTCGAGCAGGCCTGTCGCCGCATCCAGCGCTTCTGCTCGAATTTTGCCAAAGACTATATCATCTGGAGGTTGCTATGAGTGTCGAAGTCCCTCAAGAAGCGTCGGAAGAAGCCGGATCAATCAGAGCTGCCTTCCTCGACCCGGACAATGTTAGTGTCTCAGACTTGGATCGCTGTGGCCACGCTATTTTCACCGAGTGGCGGCCAAAGCGCCCCTTCCTTCGTAGGCAGGACGGCGTATATCTTGTTTTGAGGGCTGACGATGTATTTGGCTTGAGCAGCGATCCGCGCACCCGTCAGATAGAGACGGAGTTGATGCTCAATCGTGGCGTCAAAGAAGGAGCAGTTTTCGACTTCGTTCGCTTCAGCATGCTTTTCTCAAATGATAAAACCCACAGCAGGCGTCGCTCTCCTTTTACCCGGACTTTCGCATTTCGCATGATTGAAAACCTGCGTCCGAAAATAAGGCAACTGACCGAGATCCTTTTTCAAGATTTGAAAGAGGTTGGTTCCTTCAACTTCGTCGAAGAATATGCTTCTAAGCTCCCAGCCGCTGCTATAGCAAGCGTGCTAGGTCTTCCGCCAGGCGACGTTCCTTATTTTACACAGCTTGTCTATCGGGTTTCCCGCTGCCTGAGCCCTTCATGGCGAGACGCAGATTTTTCAGACATGGAGGCTTCAGCAGCAGAGTTTAAAAACTATGTGCAGGCGGTGATTGATGATCGTCGAAACGATCCGCGCGATGATTTCCTTTCATCGTTCATAAATGCCACGCGAGAAGCAGAAGATCTCTCATCCGATGAAGGGGTCGTGCAACTGATGCTGATTATCTTGGCTGGAAGTGACACAACCAAAACCGGCATTACTGCATTGATCGGCTTGCTTTTGCGACACCGACAGGCATGGGAAGCCCTATTGAAGGATGAGACTCTTGTGCCCGCTGCCGTCGAGGAGGGATTGCGTTTCGAGCCACCAGTCGGATCTTACCCAAGGATCGCACTCGCAGATATTGACCTTAATGGGTTCCTGCTACCAAAAGGTAGTCTTCTCGCGCTTTGCACGATGTCTGCGCTACGAGACGAGAAACACTACCTACACCCTGAACTTTTTGATATCCACCGCAAGCAGATGCGCTGGCATATGGTTTTTGGTGCGGGTGCACATCGATGTCTTGGCGAAGCGCTGGCTCGTTTAGAGTTGCAGGAGGGACTTGCAACAATACTCAGACATGCTCCCGCTCTCTCTATCGAAGGGGCGTGGCCGACGTTACATGGTCATGGAGGGGTGCGTCGAATTGCGGAAATGAGAGTTTGCATCAGGGGGGAGAATTGAAACCGGGGCCTCGTGGCGCCGATCGTCGTGGAGGTGAGGAAGACAGCATCTAAGCGCCGCCGCCTATAGTCTCGCATGGACAGCTTGGTTTCTGCTTGTTTGGCTGGAATTTTCTTCCGTGCGGCAATTCGTATCACGGATGTAAGAATGATAAGTAATTCCGGGGTGAGATCATCGGGTGACGCTAATCCCTCGACATCCGCATAATCGGGTCGGCTGTTGCAAAGAGAGGTAACTAAATGACTTGGGATCGTTTGTTACCTTCCCGGAAGGTTCTGCTCGCTATCAATTCCTGGTACGTTTTAGCATTGGTAGTTGCGGCTATATCTTTTGCGGTTCTGGCCATTGGACCCTGGAAAAATGAAAAAAGCAGTGAAGCGATTCTAACTGAGTTGCAGTCAATCGACGTCGATTGTGCGCTGCTCCAGCGGAACGTGTTGCGTGCTCACGCCGGCCTTCTTCGGAATTACCGTCCTCTTATCGTTCCTCTGGGGCGAGTGCGCTCGAGCATCGCAAATCTACAGCAGCTTTTTAAGAAGGCGCGTCTTGAAGATGTAGGGGAACTCTCCGAACTGCTTGCGCGACTGAAGTCCTCGATAAACACGACCGACGCGGCGGTTGCATCGTTCGGGGCGCAAAATGTGGTGTTCGAGGATTCATTGGCGACCTTTAATCAGTCAATAAGCTCGCTTCTGAGAACCTCGGATAGCCGAGATTTGAACGCAGCGAAGGTGCCTGAGCTGGGCTATTTAATGCTGCAGTTTTCGTTTCGACCAAACACCGAGCTCGCACTACAGATCACTCAAAGTCTAGACCAGCTTCAGATGTCGACGAACGCGGATAAGGTCGCTATTCAGGAGGTCGTCCGTAATGGAAGGGTTATCCTAGGCGTACTGCCGAGGTTGAATGAAACTGTAAAGCTGGTTCAGGCCTCTGGAACGTTCGAGAATACGAAGAAGTTGCAGCGGGCATACCTGGAAGCTGACAGCTTGGCCAGAGTGGTTGAGCAACGGGTACGAACGTTTCTCGGTGCTGTTTCAGTATTCTTCTGCTTTGGGATAGTAATTCTGGTTCACAAATTGCGTCGACGAACCGACAGGTTGGCGAGACGCCTGGATTTTGAAGAAGTTATCAAGAAAATTGGGGTTTGCTTCGAAGATTCTACAGAAACAAAGCAGTCACTGAAATCCTCAGCGGAAGCCGCACTGGGAACTATTGAGAATTTTTTTGAAGCTAACCAGTGTGTGCTAGGGTTAGTGAACGTTACTGAAAACGAAATTGCCGAGACGTTTTCCGCAAGCGCGCCTCCGCCGAGCTGGAACGAGCGGCGGATCCGGAAAATTGTTTCTCTGGTCCAGGCCGACGAGCACGGATCGATCTTTCGAGACTATCCTGCCCGAAAGGCAAGTTGCTTTAATGAAGACGCCCCTGGCCGGTGGGCGTTGGTTGCGTTCAAGGTGTCCGATCGACTAGTTGCTGTTTTCGGCCTTAGGTTCGATCGAGACCCCGTGCAGCCAGCGTCAAGTGAAGTTCAACTTATGGAACTTGCCGCTGGCTGTGTCAGCCATTATGTGGTCATTCGGTGCAAGCAAACCCAGCGAGACATTCTTGAGCGTCGTTTGAAACATGCGGAACGGCTTGAAGCCGTTGGGACACTTGCAGGAGGCATAGCGCACGAATTCAACAACATTCTTGGGGTAATTCTCGGCTACGCCGAAATGGCACAAAACATTCTACACCGCCGCACTTACGCTCGACACTACATCGATCGCATCAATGCTGAAAGCAATCGAGCGAGACTGATTATTGATCAGATTCTTGCGCTTAGCCGGCGACGTGAACGGACAGCAAGGCCGTTCAACCTGTCGGCGTTGGTGAGGGAGATTGCACCTTCGTTACGTGTTGCGCTGCCTTCAGAGGTGGAGGTCGATTTCAATATTCAAAGCGCTCAGATGATTGTCGAAGGAAATCCGCTCGAAATTGAGCAGATACTGATGAACCTGTGTAAGAACGCCGCAGAGGCTTGTATAGGCTCCGGGCGTATCGAGGTCAGCGTCTATAGATCGTTTGTATGGAAGCATAAGGTACTTGCGAACGGCACGATACCCGCTGGCGATTACATCCTTCTTTCAGTTGAGGATAACGGTGGAGGCATAGGCGAAGCCGCATTGCCACATATTTTTGAGCCTTTTTTTACCACGCGCGCGCAATGCGGCGGCACTGGGCTGGGGCTCTCCACCGTGCACGGCCACGTCAGCGCAATGGCGGGTTTTGTCGATGTGATCTCAACTGTTGGCAGAGGTACGCGCTTCGACATTTATCTGCCAACTTCGGCGAAGAAGCCAGTGAATTCAGAGAGTTTTTTTGGACCTGAAAAAATACCGCTCGGTAGCGGAGAGATTGTCGCTGTGGTTGAACCCGATCCGGTGACGCTTGAAAGGTATGAGGAAACGATCGCGGCGCTCGGTTATGAGCCAGTCGGCTTTAACACGTTCAAAGGGCTGACTGACTGGGTTTTGGCAGGCAAAGAGGCAGATATTGTTCTGATTGATCATTCATCGTTTCTCGATGGAGAACGTGTAGGCTCCTGGGTCGCGACACTAGAAAAAGTGCCGATCATCATGATCGGGCAGCATCAAAAAAACGTTTCAATTTCGGCGGACGGCGAGGCATCTAACCACTTTTTGCAAAAACCGGTGTCATCCAAGGCTCTCGCCTATGTGGTTCGCGCGAATATCAGAACGGAATAAATGGACAGATTAAGGATGGGGTCGGCATAATTCGGGTAGAGATGCAACGCAATAAAGCTTTCAATGACGCACGAACTGGGTGGGATTCCGGATGACCCGAGATCTCCTGCGCTACGGCAGCGAGATGCCTCCAATGGCGTTGCTGAGACACTCAGGGGACAGCATTGTTGAATAGGCCGACTCGATCAATCTGCTGGTCGTGATTACTCGAATGATCCCGTATGCGCATTTATATGATCTGTTTTGACTGCACCGCCGTGACAGCCCCGCGAGATTTGTGACGTTTCTCGGTCAACGTCGGTTAAAACTCAAAACAAAGAGAAATGTGCTTCTCCGCAGCGGAACCAAAGAAGGCACGATTCGACAGCAATACCTGCCCCACGCAAACAATCCGCCCGACCGTCTCTTTTAGGTGAAATTGGCTCGTACTCAGCTCGGCCAACCAAACAAGCATCCATCAACGACGTCATTTGCTTCAAATGAAATCAATAACGAAAACATTAAAACCCAAGAGTAACAGATCCTTCCCATAGTCGCGATCGTTAGCGGTCACGTCATCTTGAGACTGCAGCGAAGATCAGTGCGAGACGTAGGAGATATAGAATGCTGAAGGCGGCAGGATCTTTCGGGATCATTTTTCTAATGGTCCAGCCAAGCGAGGCCGCGCCGCTCTCTCCGGCCGATTTCAGTCAGCTTGCTCGCGAATGCGCCCCTTCGGTTGCTCCATCTACGCTTGCAGCGATTGCCAAAGTCGAAAGCCGATCCGATCCACTCGTGCTTCATGACAATACTACCGATGAAACTCTTCACTGGACTGATCAGGCGGATGCCAGGCGAAGTGTGGAAGATCGTCTCGTAGCAGGGCATTCAATCGATGTCGGCCTTATGCAGGTGAACTCGAGCAATTTCGCGATGCTGGGTTTGACGTCTAGCAATGCATTTGAGCCCTGTGCGTCTCTATCAGCCGCGGCGCGACTGCTTGTACGGCACTTTACGGGCGGGAACACGGCGCAAGAAGAACAGCTCGCGCTTCGGCGAGCAATCTCGGCGTACAATACCGGCAATCTCAAGCGCGGCTTCACGAACGGATATGTGCGAAGGGTCGAGTTGGCGGCTCAGCAACTCGTGCCTCCACTGGCTCAGTCGGCGAAAAATCAAGATCATGATGAGCAGAGCCCAGAAGAACCGTGGAATGTCTGGCGTTCTTACGACAACACCCGCTCAGCAGGTGGGGCAGGCGGTTCATCTGGTTCGCCAGAGCCGCAGGAGCCGAATGAACACAGAACTCCGGAAGACGATCAAGTTTTTTGAATTGAGTAATGGAGATGTACCCTCATGGCATGCTTTGAAAAATACCGCGTGCGTTCGACGTTGCGTTGCCTCAGGGAGTTGGTTGTGCGCCTGGCGGTTACTTACCTGCCGAGCCTCAGCGGCGCGATCGGCTGGAGTTTGCTTTTCTCTGAGCCAGCCGCTGCACAAGCGGCGGGCGGAACCGATCCCGCCACCATGGTCAACAATATCTGCACCTTTATTCTTGGTCCGTTTGGTCAATCGCTCGCAGTTCTTGGCATCGTAGCCATCGGCATATCATGGATGTTCGGTCGAGCTTCTCTTGGTCTCGTAGCTGGCGTCGTCGGCGGGATCGTTATTATGTTTGGAGCCAGCTTTCTCGGCCAAACGCTCACCGGGGGCGGCGGATGAAGGACCGTCTCGAAGAAGCCACACTCTATTTAGCGGCGACGAGACCTGCATTGTTCTTTGGCGTGCCGCTTACGCTGGCTGGATTGTTCATGATGTTGGCTGGCTTTCTTATCGTTATTGTCCAGAATCCGCTCTACGAAATCGTTCTCTTGCCGCTGTGGCTTGGAGCCCGGCTCGTCGTAGAGCGCGACTACAACGCCGCAAGTGTGGTCTTTCTGTTTCTCCAGACGGCGGGGAGAAGTGTTGACAGCCATACGTGGGGCGGGGCGAGTGTCAGTCCCAACCCAATCAGAGTGCCGCCGCGAGGAAGAGGAATGGCGTGATGTTCGGAACAAATGGAGCGACCGAGCGATCTGGTGAAATCTACCTGCCTTACATTGGACACCTCAGCGACCATGTCGTCCTTTTGGAGGACGGCTCCATCTTGACCATGGCACATATCAGTGGTGTGCCCTTCGAACTGGAGGAGGTTGAAGTCCGAAATGCGCGCTGCCGTGCCTTCAACACGCTCTTTCGCAATATCGCCGACGACAACGTCTCGGTGTATGCCCATCTTGTCCGTCATAACGATGTGCAGGCACCGCCCCCAAGGCATTTTCGAAGCGGCTTCGCTTCGAACCTAAGCGAAACGTTCGAGCAACGTGTTCTCGCCGGCAAGCTTTTTCGGAACGACTACTTTCTCACACTCATGGTATATCCTCGCACTGCTCTCGGCAAAGTGGGAAGTAGGTTCACCAGGCTGTATGGGAAGAACGCTGGCGATCTTGCACATCAGATCCGGCATCTGGAGGACCTTTGGAATGTTGTCGCTGGCGCGCTTGATGCCTATGGTCTCCGCCGCCTTGGTATCCGAGAAAAAAACGAGGTGCTTTTCACGGAGATTGGTGAGGCCCTCCGGCTGATAATGACTTGTCGCTTTTCAGCGGTCCCCGTCGTTAGCGGTTCGCTTGGCGCCTCCATCTATACTGATCGAGTCATTTGCGGCAAACGTGCCTTAGAGATTCGAACGCCGAAAGATCACTACGTCGGATCAATTTTCTCATTCCGTGAATATCCCGCGAAGACGCGGCCTGGTATGCTCAACACGCTACTGTCCTCAAATTTTCCGCTGGTTTTGAGCCAGAGTTTCTCTTTTCTCACTCGCGCGCAGGCTCACGCCAAGCTCAGTCTTAAGTCAAACCAAATGACCAGCTCCGGTGACAAAGCAGTCACCCAGATTGGCGAACTCGCGCAAGCAGAGGACTCATTGGCAAGTAGCGAATTCGTGATGGGTTCGCATCATCTCAGTCTTTGCGTCTATGCCGACCATCTCCATACTCTTGCTGACCATGGGGCGAGCGCCCGAACAAGCCTGGCGGATGTAGGAGCGGTTATTGTCCAGGAGAGCATTGGAATAGAGGCTGCGTACTGGTCTCAGCTTCCAGGAAACAGCAGATGGCGTACGCGTCCTGGGGCTATCACCTCGCGCAACTTCGCAGGACTGGTCTCCTTCGAAAATTTCCCAGGCGGGAGGACTTCAGGCCATTGGGGTGGTGCCGTTGCACGCTTCCGGACGAACGGCGGGACTCCCTTCGACTATATTCCGCATGAGAACGACGTTGGCATGACGGCAATATTCGGGCCTATCGGTCGAGGAAAAACGACACTTATGACCTTTATCCTGGCGATGCTCGAGCAGAGCATAGCCAATCGCAGTGGCACGCTCGTCTTCTTCGATAAGGATCGTGGCGGTGAACTGCTGGTGCGCGCTACCGGAGGGACTTATCTCACGCTGCCTAGAGGTGTGCCAAGCGGCCTTGCACCTTTGCGCGGCCTGGAGAATACAGCATCGGCGCGCGATTTCCTCCGCGAGTGGATCGTGGCGCTGATTGAGAGCGACGGCAGGGGCGGAATTTCACCGGAAGAAAATCGCCGGTTAGAGCGCGGTATCCAACGGCAGTTATCGTTTGAGCCGAACATGCGGTCGCTTGTGGGCCTACGAGAATTCTTGTTGCACGGGCCGTCTGAAGGTGCAGGAGCCAGATTGCAGCGGTGGTGCCGGGGGAATGCGCTTGGCTGGGCGTTTGACGGCGAGTCTGATGAAGTGAAGCTAGATCCTTCGATTACGGGCTTCGATATGACTCACCTCCTTGAATATGAGGAGGTATGCGCGCCAGCCGCGGCATACCTTTTGCATCGAATAGGCGCCATGGTTGATGGCCGGCGGTTCGTTATGAGCTGCGACGAGTTTCGCGCCTACCTGCTGAACTCGAAATTCGCAGCAGTCGTCGACAAGTTCCTGCTGACTGTTCGTAAGAATAACGGAATGCTAATTCTCGCGACACAGCAACCTGAGCACGTGCTTGATTCCCCGTTGGGCGCCAGCCTCGTCGCACAGTGCATGACAAAGATCTTCTATCCATCACCCACGGCCGACCGGTCCGCCTATATAGACGGGTTGAAGTGCACAGAGCGAGAATTTCAAGCTATCCGCGAGGACATGGCAGTCGGCAGTCGCAAGTTCCTGCTTAAGCGCGAGAGCGGAAGTGTCGTTTGCGAATTTGATCTTCGCGACATGCCCGAATACGTTGCTGTGCTGTCCGGGCGGGCCAATACGGTGCGTTTGGCGGAACAGTTGCGCGAGACCTATGGAGGGGATCCCTCTGCCTGGCTCGAAAAATTCATGACGCGCTACCATGAAGCACAGGATTGATCTGGAGATCGAAGTCATGAAAACCACGAAGCTTGCAATAAACGCACTATTCATATGCCTGCTTCTGTCGGGGACCGCCAGAGCACAGTTTGTTGTCAGTGATCCTCCGACGGAGGCCGAAACGCTGACAACGGCCATCAATACCGCGGCGAACCTCGAACAGTTGATCACGATGGTGACAATGTTGACATCGTCGTTTGGCGTCACCGGCCTGTTGTCCGCGCTCGATCAGAAGAACCAATATCCTTCTCCCAATCAACTCGACAGGGAAATGTTTTCGCCCCAGATGCCCGCTTCGACAACGGCGCGTGCGATCACCTTGGATGCCGACCGGGCAGTCGTGGGTAACGACGCTGAAGGAAGTCTCCTGCGCGAACAGATTGCGGGCGCTGCAAATGCTGCCGGTGTCGCTGCTGATAATTTGGATGCAATGGACAAGCGCCTTACGGCAAATTCTGAGACAGCGACCCAGCTCTCCCGTTCACGCAACATTATGCAGGCAACTGTCACCAACGGGTTGCTTCTCAAACAGATCCACGATGCAATTATCCAAAACATTCAGGCAACCAGCCTGTTGACGATGACCACAGCACAGGCGGGCCTGCACGAAGCTGAAGAGGCGGTGGCCCAACGAAAGGAACACCAGGCAACTGCGCTCATGTTTGGCGCGGCTTCGCTTCATTGAGCCCCTTGCTCCTCGTCCAGAAGCAGAGCCGACCTTTCCTACAGAAATCTAAGGCTGAATCCAGGTAAGGGCAAATGAATTTTAGCATTCCAGCGCCTTTCACGGCGATACACACGATTTTCGATCTCGCCTTTACAGTCGGACTGGACACTTTGCTTGGGGATATTCAACGGGCAGTGAGCGCACCTCTCGTGGCTTGCGTGACACTGTGGATCATAGTCCAGGGCATCCTTGTAATGCGTGGAGAGATGGAGGCACGCAGCGGCATTACTCGGGTTATCATGGTATCGATCGTCGGTGCCCTTGTCGTTGGGCAAGCAGACTATCATGATTACATCGCCTCGGTTTTCGAGGATACGATTCCAAACTTCATTCGGCGGTTCAGTGTCAGTGGTCTTCCTTTGGAGACCATCCCCGCCCAACTCGACACGATGTTCTCGCTAACACAGGTAGCCTTCCAGAAGATTGCTTCTGAGATCGGGCCGATGAACGACCAAGATATCCTCGCCTTTCAAGGCGCACAATGGATCTTCTACGGAACGCTTTGGACGGCGTTTGGAATTTACGATGCAGTCGGAATTCTCACCAAGGTGCTGCTGGCGATCGGCCCATTGTTCCTGGTGGGCTATCTCTTCGATCGCACCAGAGATATGGCAGCGAAATGGATCGGCCAACTTGTCACCTACGGGATACTTCTTCTTCTACTGAACATAGTGGCGACTATTGTGATTCTGACGGAAGCGACCGCGCTCGCAGTAATGTTGGGAGTGGTCACTTCTGCCGGCACGACCGCCGCCAAGATAATCGGCCTTTACGAGATCGATATGTTCTTCCTGACGGGAGATGCTCTGATCGTCGCACTTCCGGCAATCGCTGGAAATATTGGAGGTAGCTACTGGAGCGGTGCGACGCAAGCTGCAGGTAGCCTAAATCGCCATTTCGCCCGGGTAGTCCGCCGTTAGCTTAAGCCCCATGAATGGAGGAATCCTATGAGATATTGTCTGCTCTTTCTGATCCTCGGCCTGGCGTCTTGTCAATCACATGACCAGTTGGCGAGCCCCAAGGGGCCCATATTCCCGCTGAACGTCGGGCGATGGCAGCCTGCTCAGCCGGACCTTCAGCCTGGAAACGCGGGAGGAGCAAATGAAGGACCCTGAACATGCCCTGCTGGTAGAGCGGGAAGCATTGGCGGACCACTATAAGCAAGTACAAGCGTTTCAATCTGCGCGTGCCAAATCAGCTCGGCGAATTTCCAGAGCCTTGGGCGCTATGGCAATTGTCGCGGTCGTGGGAAATGTGGCGCAGGCTTTCGCTATCGCCACGATGGTCCCACTGAACAAACTTGTGCCAGTCTATCTGTGGGTACGCCCTGACGGTACGATTGACAGTGAAGTGTCTATTTCGCGCTTGCCTGCAACGCAGGAGCAAGCAGTTATTAATGCATCTTTGTGGGAGTATGTCCGTCTGCGCGAAGGCTATACGGCGGATACAGCCCAATATGCCTATGATCTGGTCTCGGACTTCAGTGCTCCAACTGTGCGCCAAGATTATCAGCAATTCTTCAACTATCCCAATCCAAGCTCGCCCCAAACCATAATCGGCAAGCGCGGAAAGCTGGAAGTCGACCATATCGGCTCAAATGAGATCATGCCGGGTGTGCAGCAGATCCGTTACAAACGCGCCCTCCTCATAGACGGGCAGACTCCCATAGTAACCACCTGGACCGCAACAGTCCGCTATGAGAAACTGACGAACTTGCCAAGCCGACTGAGGCTGACCAATCCGGGCGGTTTAATTGTCACCTCCTATCAAACCTCGGAAGATACGGTTTCGAACGCGACGCGGAGCCAGCAAT
This sequence comes from Agrobacterium vitis, assembly GCF_014926405.1. Taxonomy (NCBI): domain Bacteria; kingdom Pseudomonadati; phylum Pseudomonadota; class Alphaproteobacteria; order Hyphomicrobiales; family Rhizobiaceae; genus Gillisella; species Gillisella vitis. The sequence goes on along the minus strand of NZ_JACXXJ020000002.1, from coordinate 84,843 downwards.
GACCAAGCTTCTGTTTTTGGCACTGGCCTGTGTGCTTTTTGTTACGAGCGGGGCGAAGGCGGAAGACACGCCAGCGGCCGGCACCCAAGATCCACGAATGCGCTATCTCGCCTACAACCCTGATCAGGTTGTGCACCTTTCAACCGCTGTTGGGGCCACCGTGGTCGTAACATTCGGTGCCAACGAGACCGTGACAGCCGTCGCCGTTTCCAACAGCAAGGACCTCGCGGCTCTGCCCCGCGGCAATTATCTGTTCTTCAAGGCAAGCAAGGTCCTCCAGCCACAGCCCGTCATAGTTCTGACTGCAAGCGACGCAGGAATGCGGCGCTATGTTTTCAGCCTCACGACAAAGACGATGTCTCGTCTCGATAAAGAGACGCCCGATCTCTACTACAGCGTGCAATTCACTTATCCCGCCGATGCTGCCGCTGCTCGCCGAAAAGAGACAGAACAGAGAGAGCTGGCGGGCAGGCTAAGAGCGCAAACACAATACCAGCATCGAGCACAGGACTTGTTGGATCAGCCGACAGCAACCGGCGTCCCGGGTGCAAAAAATTGGAACTATGTTGCCCAAGGAAACCGTTCGCTGGGGCCGCTCGAGGTCTTCGACAACGGATCTACCACGACATTCCGCTTTCCCGGAAACGTGCGTGTACCTTCGATCTACGTCGTCAATCCAGATGGGAAGGAAGCCACTGCCAACTACTCAGTTAAAGGAGACTACGTGGAGGTCGCCTCGGTCGCCCGGGAGTGGCGTCTGCGGGACGGTCATACCGTGCTGTGCATCTGGAATAAAGCATATGACGCCATCGGACGAAAGACTGGGACTGGTACGGTCAGACCCGATGTAATGCGCGTGCTGAAGGGGGCGAGGCGATGAATGAAGTCAACTCTCAACCTGGAGCAGCTATAGATGCATCGGCATCTCTGGTCTCCGATCCTCATCGCCGACGTCTTTCGGGATCGCAGAAGCTTGTTGTTGCCGGTCTGGTTCTCGTACTGTCGTTGGGTCTGATTTGGCTTGGTGCGCGTCCAAAGAAAAAGACCGAGCCCTCTCCCCCAGACACAATGATCGACGCCAACACCAAGCCTTTTCGGCCGGCGCCGATTGACATCCCCTCAAACCCTACGGCTTCCCAGCCAACCACTGAGGCAACCTCTCCGCCCGATCAACATCAGCGAGAACACAACGAAGTGCGGCCGGAAGAAACACCAATCTTTGCCTATAGCGGAAGTGATCAGAGTGACAAACCTACGCGGAACGCCGATATTCACAGCGACGGGGAGGATAATAGGAAATCCAGCTCATTACCGGAGTCTGAGGCGTCTGCTGAAAACGATCTTTCAATCCGCATGAACCCCACCGTGTTGGAACCCAGCCGTGCTGCGCTTTTGCCGCACCCCGATTTCACTGTTACGCAAGGGACGATCATTCCCTGCATACTGCAAACAGCCATTGATACAAACCTGGCAGGCTATGTAAAATGTGTGCTGCCCGGGGACATACGCGGAGCAACCGGCAATGTTGTGCTCCTGGATCGCGGCACGACCGTGGTGGGCGAAATCCAGCATGGGCTGCAACAGGGAGATGCCCGTGTTTTTGTTCTCTGGAATCGCGCCGAGACGCCGGCTCACGCCGTCGTTTCTCTTTTTTCTCCAGGTGCTGACGAACTTGGCCGATCCGGACTGCCAGGCACGGTCGACAACCACTTCTGGAAGCGTTTCGGTGGGGCTATGCTCCTGAGCGTCGTCCAGGGCGCCGTGCAAGCGGCAAGTCATTACGCTGGCAGCTCGGATGGCGGGACCAGCTTCAACAGTTTTCAAAATAACGGTGAACAAGCGGCCGACACAGCCCTGAGGGCGACCATAAACATTCCCCCAACCTTGAAGAAGAATCAGGGTGATACCGTCTCCATCTTCGTAGCACGGGACCTGGATTTCTCAGACATCTACCAGCTTCACATAACTGGTGGATTGGCGAAGAGTTGGCATCGGCGTTAATTCTCAGATAGCCAAAGCATCGGAGATGCACACATGGCAGTAAATCCGCAATTGCGCTTCCTTCTCAATCCCGTCTTGAAATGGCTCGATGATCCGAAGACTGAAGAAGTGGCGATAAATCGGCCTGGGGAAGCATTTGTACGCCAGGCAGGGGTTTTCACTAAGTTCTCTTTACCCCTCTCTTATGATGATCTCGAAGATATCGCCATTTTAGCGGGCGCATCGCGCAAACAAGATGTCGGCCCGCGCAATCCTCTTTGCGCCGCTGAACTCCCCGGCGGCGAACGAATACAAATTTGTTTGCCGCCAACGGTCCCATCGGACACGGTGAGCTTGACGATTCGACGGCCAAGCATTCGCGTTTCGGGACTGGGCGAAGTCTCGTCTCGTTACGATGCTCGCCAGTGGAACAAGTGGCGGATGCGGAAAACGTGCCAAGATCGACAAGACGAAGATATTCTTCGACACTACGACAGCGGCGATCTGGAATCATTCTTGCGTGCATGCGTCGTCGGTAAGTTGACAATGTTGCTTTGCGGTCCCACTGGAAGTGGCAAGACAACAATGAGCAAGACCTTGATCAGTGCTATTCCGCCGCAAGAAAGGCTGATCACCATTGAAGATACGCTCGAACTCGTCATTCCCCATGAGAATCATGTCAGGCTGCTCTACTCCAAGAATGGGGTCGGACTGGGTGCTGTGACTGCGGAACAACTGCTCCAGGCAAGTCTTCGGATGCGGCCTGATCGAATACTGCTGGGTGAGATGCGTGACGATGCCGCGTGGGCCTACCTGAGTGAAGTCGTCTCAGGACATCCCGGGTCGATTTCAACCATACATGGGGCAAATCCCGTCCAAGGCTTCAAAAAGCTGTTTTCGCTGGTGAAGAGCAGCGCCCAGGGGGCCAGCTTGGAAGATCGCACGCTAATCGACATGCTCGCAACGGCAATTGATGTCATCGTCCCGTTCCGCGCCTACTGCGATGTCTACGAAGTTGGCGAAATATGGCTCGCGGCCGATGCCCGCCGGCGCGGCGAAACGATAGGAGATCTTCTAAACCAGCACTAGATATCCATGCCAAAATCCTGGCTCCGCCTTTTGCAGCGTCAAGTCGGAGCAACCTTTGTCATCAAACTGAAACAAGCCGTTAGCATTGTCATGCGCGGTTTAGCCGAAAATTTGCCGAAGTATCCGTATAGCGAGAGAAAATTGACGAGCGGTACGATGCGTACAGCCTTTGCTTGTCTAGATACTGTGAGTTCCACAGAATCGGGAATTGAAAGGTAAACTGTTGAAACACGTTCTTGTCATCGATGACGATGCCGCCATGCGCCATCTTATCACTGAGTGTCTTACGGTCCACGCGTTGAAGGTCACTGCCGTATCAGACAGTCAACAATTCAACCGCGTAATGTCGTCTGAGACGGTCGACGTGGTCGTCGTCGATCTCAATTTAGGGCGTGAAGACGGACTTGAGATCGTCCGCAGTCTGGCCACAAAATCCGATGTTCCGATTATAATCATCAGCGGCGATCGCCTTGAGGAGGCAGACAAAGTTGTTGCGCTCGAACTGGGGGCAACCGATTTTATCGCAAAACCTTTTGGAACACGTGAGTTCCTGGCGCGCCTCCGTGTTGCGTTGCGCGTGCGACCCAATGTGGTGCGAACCAAAGACCGGCGCTTGTTTTGTTTCGCTGACTGGACACTTAGTCTCAGGCAACGCCGTTTGATGTCCACACAGGGTAGCGAGGTGAAACTTACCGCAGGGGAGTTCAATCTTCTCGTCGCTTTCCTTGAAAAGCCAGGTGATGTCCTGTCCCGTGAGCAGCTTCTCATCGCGTGTCGCGTGCGTGAGGAGGAAGTATATGACAGGAGCATTGATGTTCTCATATTGAGGCTGCGCCGGAAACTTGAGCGGGATTCGACAAACCCAAAGTTGATCAAAACAGCGCGGGGTGCCGGCTATTTTTTTGACGCGGATGTGAATATCTCTTACGGCGGGGTAATCGCCGCCTGACGGACCCGAATTTTCGCGTTATCGTAGTGTGTCACAATTCGCTTGGTTGATCCGACTGCCAGGGACAAACTTTCCTGGCCACACCTGCAAACGATCCGCCTTCGGGCGGCCTGTCGCGTCATTCTTAAGAGGTCAACGGCGGGTCTTTTCGCCAGCAAAGAAGGATGCCAGCGCCGCAGTGGCGAGCTTCTGTCCGAAGGCCCGCGCGGTCTCTAGTCCCACGGGATCAAAATGACTGCGAGCGACTTGGAGCAGCGACACCGGGAACATACGGGAGGTCTGAACAAGGATGGACTTTTCAGGGGTGATATCACGGACCGGATAGCTTTTCGGCGCGGCACGAAACGATCCATCGGCCAGCATTATCTCGAAATCGCTGAGCGCTCGGCGCAAGATCATTTGCAGCGATTTGCAAGGGCTGTATTGACGGATAAGGTTGTCATAAACCGCCGATACATCTGGCGCAGGCGGACGGGCCGAAAGAAACACTTGTACCTTCTCGGAACCTGCAGGCGCGCTAAGGGCATCGACCGTAGGCGTTGGATGCTGATCGGGATGATCATGTCTGGTTGCGGCTGGCCGACTTTGACGCGGCGCCAGATCGATATCGGTGGAAAACTGCGAAACGGCCAAGTTGGGGGCTGCTATCGGCAGGAGAGGCCGTACTGTCTCGGTTCGAGCAACAGCAAGCTGCCTAGCCTTCTCTACCGACAAAACGGGTTTGCGAATTCCCATTTTCAGGTCTCCAAGGCATCGCCGATCAAGTGTGAAAGGACGACGAGTTCATCCATTGCGATCCTGAGGTTCCGCTCGATGAGGCGCATCGTTGGATCGGTTTTCGTATTCAGCAGCGTTAGATGCAACATGCCCCGTTCTTTCATCGCCGCGAATGCATCTCTCTCGTGCATGGGCGACTGAACGACGGGGAGGTTCTCTAGCATGTCTGACATTGCCCGTTGCGAGGCGGTGAGGCGGCCGACCGGCATGCGCTGGCGTAACACGGCCGTTGGAATCGTCAGGTTCTCGCTCAACAAGAGCTCGATCACATAGCGATAAGTTGAAAGTGCTTCATCAACATCAAGCGGCGTTAACATAGTCGGGATCAAAAGCATGTCTGAGCTAGCGATAATCGTATTGTTGAGTTCGCTCGAACCACCATGTGTATCCGCTAGCGCATAGTCGAAACCCTGGCGCTCGGCCTCCTCATATCCCGCTTCGAGAAGCGACATTTCCTCTGCGCTATAAACTTCACAGAGAGGATCCCAAGTGTTGCTTCGTATAGCATTTTCCTTCCATCGCCTGAGTGGTCGGTTCTCGTCCGCGTCCAATAGAGCCACTCGTCGACCGCTGTTTGCAAAGGCGGCACAGAGACCCATAAGCGCAGTCGTTTTGCCAGCGCCTCCCTTGAATGAGCAAAATGTAAGTAGTTTCATGTGATTCCTGCCGTATCGCGGGTGATGACAAATTGTATTTCTGTTGGTTCATGTATTCTCACGAATAGCATGAAAGGTATGCTGGTTCACGCGATTTTATATTTCAGATTCGTTTCATATAAATTGCAGATGTAACGATAGACTATGCAGTATTCCTCTTTTATTCTTGATTGCGATCGTTTTGAGCACTAGTTATTGACTTTGCCAACGCGGTGGTTCCGCGAAAAAACTAGATCTTTCCATCCTTCAGTGGAGGAAGCTATGTCGCAAAACAGCACGCCCACCTCGAATGGCGTCGCCACCGCCTCGTATGAAAGTGTGAAGATTGAGAGCTTCAAAGTCGTGAGCGCGCGTTTGCGATTGGCCGAGTACGAGAGTTTTTCCAGCCAGGCACGGTTGCTCGGGCTCTCCGACAGTATGGCCATACGAGTCGCGGTACGCCGCATTGGCGGCTTCCTCGAAATTGAAGCCGAGACCCGTCAGAAAATGGAGGCAATACTTCATTCAATAGGAACGCTTTCAAACAATATCTCGGCGCTGCTTTCCGCCTATGCCGAACGTCCGGAAATGGATTTGGAGGCTCTGCGAGATGAACGCATCGCTTTCGGTATGGCTTTCGCTGATCTCGATGGCTTGCTCCGTTCCATCTTATCCGTATCACGACGACGGATAGATGGGTGCTCAATGCTTAAAGATGCTCCGCAGCATTGATGTTGCGCCTGCTTAGGAGGGTGCGGGATGGCCGATCCAGCTCAGGTTGTCATTCGAATTGTGCCTAGGGGCGGAACTAAAACCATTCAGCAGGTTATTAATCAGTGGGAATATCTCTCCAGGAAGGGCAAGTTGGAGCTCCGGCTCTCAGCCCGGCACCTCGATATTCCGCTACCGCCTGATCAAATTACCAGGTTTGCTCGGAGCTGGGTTCTGGAGACCGGAAATTATGACGAGAGCCTGCCGGACGAGCAAAGGCAACAGGACTTAACCACGCACATTATCGTAAGCTTCCCCCCAGGTACGGATCCTACGTCGGCTCATGCAGCAAGCCGCGAATGGGCGGCCGACATGTTTGGGTCAGGCAATGGTGGCGGCCGCTACAACTATCTTACAAGCTTTCATACAGATCGCGATCATCCGCATCTGCATGTCGTGGTCAACCGACGGGAGCTTTTTGGGCGGGAATGGCTGAAAATATCCCGACGCCACCCCCACCTCAATTACGACGCATTGCGTGTCAGGATGGCAGAGATATCGCTTCGCCACGGCATTGTTCTTGACGCAACCTCGCGAGCAGAACGTGGCATTACCGAGCGGCCAATCACGTATGCAGAATATCGCCGTATCGAGCGCGAACAGGCCGAACAAGATCGTTTCGAGGATTTTGATGTCGAATCGTGGTCGCCGGGAGGAACTCACCGGGAACTGAAACGATCTTTCGATTCTTCGCACGGTGAGCCACTCCCAAATATGCCAGAAGGCTCGGCACGAAACGGGCGTCTGCAGTCGGCGTCTGGCTACGATGCTCAACCGCGCAGCTCTGAAGCCGATGGGCGCGATCACAATTTGAAGAACGGCTCTCCCAGTGTCGCCGGAGACACCGGGCGGAACCTTGAGGGGCGTTCTGGTCCTCGCCGCCTGGCAATAGAACCCGTCACGCGCACAACAAGCAAACGTGACGATCGGCAACGGCTTCATCCAAAACGGTCTCGCCGTGACGAGGAAGAGCAGAGCGGCGCAAAGCGCATTAGGGTGAACAATCTTGAGGCGGGGAGGGCCCACACCGGCGTAGGGGAGGACCGGGACGATCCGGATACATCGCCGATAGAGCCTGTTGAATCAACTCCTCTGCGGGCCCCTGGACAGACCAACAGCGCAGCAGACCTGTTGCCGCCTCCAGCCGATCGGCCGCGGCAGGGAGAACCAAATTCTAAGCGTCCACGCGATGATGACGCCGAACCGAGCGTTCGCAAGCGTGCAAGAGATGGGCGCAGCCAGGATGGATGAGACATCGAAGGTGGAAAGGAACTAAATTATGGCAGACGAAGAGTTCCGTCGAGACTTCAGCAGCTCCGCTCCCGTGACTTCGAATAGCCCAGGAGCCAGAACTGTACCAGTCCCGCTCACACCACGATCGACCGCTGTCCGACAAGACGGCACGGACCCCATGACAACAACTGGTTTCTCACGATCACCAATTTCTGGCGGCCTACCCGACCTTCCGGGTACTTCAACCGCAAATCAGGGGCCAGCAGCCCATGTCCGGAATACCCATGCCGGAATCCCACTGAGATCAACCGAGGCTCCCGCGGGCGGACCTGCAGATTTACCGATGAGCGAACGGTATCTTCGTGCGACAAGGCAATACTTGCGTGAGACTGAACAGGAATACGCCGCCGAAGGCCGCCGCGAAGCGACTCCATCGTCACGTTTTCGCAAAGGAGGAACAAAGCGATCACGCGAAGATGAGCAGTCTGGTGACGATAGTGAATCCGTTGCGAAGCAGCGCGCCCCCTCAGAAAACGAGATCAATATGATTGCAAGACCTCTGACTGTGGAGGAAGGCGCGACTACGGCGCCCAGGTCGCAAGGGTCGCACGCGTCTGTGATGGGGCTGGATGATCTCGAGGAGATTGAAGAGAGTTATTCGGAACCTCAACATGAAATTTCGACGCTTCCTGTTGACACAACCACGTTGGTTTCAAGTCTGGACACCGTCATTGCAGGAGAGGGGCAACCTGAAGAAACATTCGACGCTGCGCCATACGCGATCGAAGACGACAGGGATAATGAGGGGGCGGCTAACAGCGTTCCGTCGACTCCACAACTTTCCTCATGGCCGGGGTTAGATGACCTTCATGAGTTTGACGATAGTGCTTCGCCTTATGGACACAGTACTCAGAGTTTTCCTGCTAACATAGCCGCTGGGGATTCAAGCACTGACGCAGGGTCCCCCAGCATTGCAAGCACCCAAATCCTCGAAGACGTTAACACTGACGATTCCGACGAGCGGAACGAGCTCGATGGCCAAACAGTTTCAGGATCGATCCATGAAAGTTCGGTTCAAGCTGTGAGGCCGCGGCAAGAGCGCTTCGATGACTTCCCCGATTTGACCGACGAGGAACTGGCTAGAATCGACGCACTATCTGAAACTCGCACCACTTCGAAGGGGAATTCTGCATCCGATATTCATGCGGTCATGCCGGATAATGTTCTCTCGCGAGTGGATTTTGCTGTGGGTGCCGACGAGCTGCGTGCAATCCCTGCGGTCCATCGGGAGGGTTCTCGGCTCGAGTTGAACCCACCAGAAGGAAAGTTCGATGACTTCCCCGATTTGACCGATGAGGAACTGGCGAGAATCGACGCACTATCTGAACCTCGCACCACTTCGAAACGGGATGTTGCACCCAATATTCATCCGGTCATGCCGGATAATGTTCTCTCGCGAGTGGATTTTGCTGCGGGTGCCGACGAGCTGCGTGCAAGCCCTGCGGTCCATCGGGAGGGTTCTCGGCTTGAATTTAGCCCACCAGAAGCAAAATCCGATGACTTCCCCGATTTGACCGACGAGGAACTGGCTAGGATCGACGCACTATCTGAAACGCATTCCAAGAGACCTCGCTCCGCGCGGGATGTTACAGGCGATTTCCATGGGGTCAGCTTGAATGAGGCTTTCGAGAAAGTGGGTTCGCCCACTATTGCCCCGGAAACGAGCATCGAACGCGCGCCTGGATCATCACAAGCGATCCGCAAGGACCTTCCTGGCTTGAGCACCGTAGAGCCCTCGCATATCAGCGAAGCATCGCGTGTTAACATAGCTTTTGAAAAGGGGAAACAAAAGGTCGCGTTAGGAGATGAGGTTCGGCCAGACCTCAGCACGTCCCAAGCTTACCAGCCGCGGCACCCGTCAACCCATACGATTTTTGATGCTGAACATATTGGTGATAACCTGCTGATCGGGAACGAGCCAGTTCCCCCGTGGCCCCATCCGTGGGAGCATGTCGTGCTCTTTGAGACATGCCGACAAATATTTGAAAGAAAAGGGAAGTGGCCCATTGCGGAGGACTTGGACAACAGTGTGATCCTGGTCAAAAAAGTGGATGGCGCACAAACATCTTATATGCCCCGAAATCAGCTTCTTTTGCATCTCGGTCCCCAAAAGTATCTCGAACGAATGAAGGCGCTCGGTCTTTCCGAGAACACTTTCAGCAGGCTGAAGACCGATAGGCAATATCACTATAATACACCTGCTGGACCACGAGTCAGCGATCATGACTATGAGTTCCCGCTACAGGCAGGTGTGCACAATCCGGAGGTGATGGTTCAGCATCGTGGTGGAACCTTCTTTGCGTTTTGGCCAAAGCTCCTCAGGCTGGAAAAACTTGCCACTGTGACGAACACGTATGGCACGGAGAATGTTTGGCTCAAATCACCAGACAACGCTTACATGACGCCGGCGACGTATAATTCCAGAGCGGCGGATGGCGCCGAAGACCTTTTTGCCAAGTTCATACATCCCGCTCATGTCTTCGACCACGCCGATAACCCTGAAACTTCAAGCGTAAAAAATGTCCGCGACATCATGCCCGGCGCAAATCGCGCGCAACCTACCGATCGCACCGGGGCGCAATCCGTGGGTCGCAGCGGACACAGCCGCGACGCGCCGCTTGATACGAGGGAATCCCGTATGCGTGAAGACTATGGGCGGTAGTTTCAGCTATCCGCACAACAAGTTGCCCTTTCCGATAGGGGATCGAAGCGTGGTCACGTGATGAATTCAGGCAAGTACACGCCAATACGCCTAGCTATAAGCATAGTATGTTCACTGGTCGCTGGGTTTTGCGCGGCAAGTCTCTATGCAACATTCCGCCATGGCTTTACTGGCGAAGCGATGATGACGTTCAGCGTTTTCGCGTTCTTGTACGAGGCACCACCTTATTTGGGATACGCAAGCCCCATCTTCTATCACGGATTGGCGATTATATTTGCCACCTCCGCGTTCATACTGCTGTGCCAACTATTCCTATCGATGCGCGATCCCGAGCATCACGGAACTGCTCGCTGGGCCGGGGTTGGCGAAATGCGATACGCCGGCTACCTCCAGCGATACAGTCGCATCAAGGGCCCCATCTTCGGAAAGATATGTGGGCCGCGCTGGTTCGGAAGCTATCTAACCAATGGAGACCAACCTCACAGCCTTATTGTCGCGCCAACCCGCGCGGGTAAGGGCGTTGGCGTCGTTATTCCGACATTGCTAACCTTTCAGGGCTCGGTGATTGCTTTGGATGTGAAGGGTGAGCTTTTTGAACTCACGTCGCGAGCGCGTAAATCGAGCGGCGACGCGGTTTTCAAGTTCTCACCGTTAGATCCAGAGCGGCGAACGCACTGCTACAATCCTGTACTGGATATCGCCGCGTTGCCACCCGAGCGGCGCTTTACCGAAACGCGCCGCCTCGCCGCCAATCTTATCACAGCCAAGGGCAAGGGAGCAGAAGGTTTCATTGACGGCGCAAGGGATCTTTTCGTTGCAGGCATCCTGAGCTGCATTGAGCGCGGCACACCCACAATCGGTTCCGTTTACGACCTATTTGCTCAGCCGGGCGAGAAATACAAGCTTTTTGCTAAACTCGCGGAGGAAACCCAAAACAAAGAGGCTCAGCGCATATTCGACAACATGGCAGGAAATGACACCAAAATTCTGACATCCTATACATCGGTGCTCGGCGACGGCGGGCTCAATCTTTGGGCCGATCCGCTGGTCAAAGCAGCGACAAGTCAATCCGATTTTTCCGTTTACGACCTACGTCGGAAGAGGACCTGCATTTATCTTTGTGTCAGCCCAAATGATCTTGAGGTCGTAGCGCCGTTGATGCGCCTCCTCTTTCAGCAGGTTGTGTCAATCCTTCAGCGAACGCTGCCTGTTAAGGATGAACGGCATGAGGTCCTGTTTCTCCTCGACGAGTTCAAGCATTTGGGCAAGCTGGAAGCGGTGGAAACGGCAATCACCACGATTGCCGGTTATAAGGGCCGCTTCATGTTTATTATACAGAGTCTGTCGGCCTTGACCGGAACTTATGATGAGGCCGGCAAGCAAAATTTCCTCAGCAATACGGGCGTGCAGGTATTCATGGCTACGGCTGACGACGAGACACCAACCTACATTTCTAAAGCTATCGGCGAATACACGTTCCAGGCTCGCTCAACGTCATACAGCCAAGCTCGCATGTTTGATCATAACATCCAGATCTCCGATCAAGGTGCTCCTCTTTTGCGACCCGAACAAGTCCGCCTGCTCGACGACAACTACGAAATAGTCCTTATCAAGGGCCAGCCTCCTCTCAAACTCCGGAAGGTGCGATATTATTCCGATTTCATGTTGAAGCGGATTTTCGAAAGCCAAGCGGGTTCCCTTCCCGAGCCCGCATCTTTGATGCTCCCGGAAGACACGAATCTCTTTGGCGACAATCTCAGTCAACGAGCAACTGGCACCACTATGCTAGAGGCGGTGCAGATCGAACCGACAGACTATGGAGAAGCCGATACTTCCCTGAGTAAAACCATGGTTGATGGAGAGGATAGTGTCGCAATTGGGATGGAGGTTTACCCTGGGTCAAACGAAGTTGGTGACATTGGCGAGTGCAGCGGTTCCGCCGCCGCCGAACCTGTGTCCGAGATGCCTCCGGAAATAGCTCCAGCACTATTGGCGCAACGCGAGCTCCTCGAGCAGATCATTTCGCTCCAGCGACGCGGTGAAATTGCGCCTGACACTTGAAATGCGTTGTGACGACATTTCCGATCGAGCCTTGTGAGCGCCGTTAGATGCCAGTTCGTGAATTCATGACCAACGAAGTTTGCAGATTGATGAGACATCGCCATGAACCCGCCGGGAAATTCAAAAATTGGGCTCACCGCGTCGGCTAGATCCTCGCCCGACGTTCACTCCGGAGTTAACCCTGTCCTTCGTCCCAAGGAGTTCAGGAACCGTTGTGCTGGCTCCTCATCTGGCAGTCAAACGGATCGCTGGGAAGAATCATCTGCATCTTTCTTTTACGATGGAATGAGACTGGGCGCTGCAGAGCGGTCGGCATACGAGGCCTGGAATGAAACGGGCCGACCGACGTGGAAAGACCTCGTGCTGAGTGCCCGTCTTAATGATATCGACAGTTCCGCTTGGAATTTCGATGGCAGACAAACGACCTCGTCGGTTTTTGTCTATGAGGGTGTTCCTCTGGGGGAAGGAGAACGACGTGTCTACGAGGAATGGCCGGAGCCCGGACAGCCGGGGTGGCAAGAGCTCGTTGTGAACGCTCGCATTGCAGAACTACACCCGTCTGCTTCAGTTTCGCATGAGCGCGATCCCCCTGAAAGAAGCACGGAGTTCCGGTCCGATGCGCCCAAGCGCAAGCGGAAAGGCTCAATAGACCAAGACGAGAGTGTCCCTGCATCATTTTACTATGATGGGATGAGGCTCAGCTCACCCGAGCGCGAAGTATATGACAACTGGAGCAAACCGGAACCACCTTCGTGGAGAGACCTGATAATAGACGCGCGTCTTGATGCTATTGACAGGTCCGCCTGGTTCCATGAATCGGGAGGCGCTTCGGTCTTTGAGTACGAAGGGATCCCGCTGGGTGAGGGGGAACGCCTGGCATATGAAAGGTGGCTGGAGCCCGCGCAGCCCGGATGGGAAGATCTCGTCGTGAACGCACGCGTTGCTGAATTAAACCAGTCTGATCGGACCTCGTGTGAGAACGAAAGTCTTGAAGCAGGAAAGGAACTTCCACCTGACGAATTGGAGGGCATGTTGGGCTCCCCAATTGACGGTGCGCAGGACGCTCGTGCATCCTTTGTGTATGATGGAGTGACACTCGGAGCGCCCGAGCGTGACGTGTACGAGAACTGGGACAAGCCCGAACGACCCTCATGGGAAGATCTAATCCTGGATGCCCGCCTCGCTGCGGTACAGGATTCCTCGATCTCAAGTTTGGCGCCTGGAGAAGAAACCAACTCAGCTTTCTTTTATGACGGGATTGCGCTGGGAAACGCGGAACTCCGGGCATACGCAAGGTGGAGGCAGCCTGCTCAACCGCGGTGGCAGAATTTGGTGGTGAACGCGCGTTTGTTGGAACTTGACCCTTCGGCTTGGATTCGCGATGAACATGACCCATTTGAGGAAGTCGAGGAGCTCAACTCGCCTTCGCGATCGACTTCCCCAAGTGAGGCCAAGCGCACTTTGGGTAAGCTTGATCTCAATCGACCGGCCCACAGATGTGAAAAAACTTCAAAAGAAACGTGTCAGACAGGGCCCGGGACGTGCCTACGGTCGGAGATGCGGAGCGCAGCTCATGTTGAACTTTCTGGACTGAACGCGTGTCGGGAGAACACAATTGCCAGTGGCCATGCTCTCAATGGCGGAGGCAAGATAAAGAGGCTCGGCTTCAAAAGCCACTTGACTGGAAACGGGGCTCTCCAAGGGCTGAATCCCGGTACGAAAGGAACAGCGTCCGACGAAGGCGGACAAGTTGTTCCGCCAGTCCGATCCAGTTGCCCGAGAGGCGATAATATCGGCACATACGGAAGTCGTAGGAACGAACGGGCGCGGCTCGCTACCGAGACTGGACAATTCGAGTCGGAGCACATTTTTGGCTTTAAGGTGGTCCACGAAGTTTTACGCATAACGAAAGAAGGCCGTCGTCTCGAAAGGCCAATGCCTGCCTATCTTGAATGTAAAGAGCTTCATCGGCAGCATGTTGGAACTGGATGGAGGCGAAGCGGGCTAGTTGGGCGTGGATGGACAGATGATTCCAGTTATCGCTCAGATCAACGAGCAACCTTGTCAGACCCTGTCGCGTCTGCTGAAGGTGCAGCGGCTTCAAACGGATATCAGTTGAATCAACTGGGTTACGCACACCAACTCGCCAAGGATGGCCTGCAAAGCGTATCGTCCGACAGCGTTACTATGCCAATTCGTGTCGCAACAACCAGCTACAATTATACGGTAAGCCGTGATCCCCTGCTGTCACCTCCCAGCAAAGAGCAAGAGCCGCCAGTGCTTCATCTTGGGCCTCGTGGGCAGACAGAAGCTGTACTCGCGCGCGAGACTGCACTGACCGGACAATGGCCAACGCGCGATCGTGAACGTGAAGTCTATGGAGAGTTCCTGGCCCTGTACGATTTCAAGATGAAACTTGAGACCAGCTCGCTCAGTGTACGGCAAAAGAGAAAGGAACTCGTCTCCGCGTTGGACCGAACCGCCAGTTTGATAGGGGCGGCGCCTTTGAAAGCTCAGTCGCAAAGCGCGGAACACTATAATACGGCTGAGTTGCCAGACGAACGGCGGGAGTATGATCCGCGCGAGCGAGGCCGACGAAGCCTCTTTCAGCGCTGACGGTGGTACAGGAATGACCAACCGATATCTGCAGGCCACCGCGTGCCGATCCTCTCCGGAAAATCGCGTCGAAGATATCTGTGCTTGGCCGTTTGCCCTTTTCGTATGAGAACTACCAGATCGCGCAAAGCTGAACGAGGGTTACAGATGAAACGATAAACCCGTTCAACAATTTGGTCCCGGATGGTAGTTTCGACATGTTGTCGATTTCCATCCGGACTCTGAATTATGCTGCAGGAAAGACCTGCTGGCACAGGAATCCGGAGAGATCAACAGGCTGTCACGACTGGCCATCGGACGACTCGCGCCCCGTGTCGCTGAGTTAATCGGCACCGCCACGTAGAGCAACCGTTCACGAATGACCGTGATTGACTGGAGCAGCAATCAACAGGAGCCGGGCTCTGCCCTGCAGGAGAACAAAAATGGCGATAGTCAAACTCAATCCCAGCAATAGCAGCAATTCCTCGTCGCCCGAGACACATCGAGAAATCCAACAGAAAAAGACCGATAATCACGAACCAAGCGGTTTCACACAGTTGGACCTCGACATGATCGAGCTGGAGAATTTTGTTCATCAGTGCCCCCTTCCCAACGAAGACCTGGCTGACTGAAAGGAGTTCGATAATGAATCCGAACAGTGAAGGCAGTGATGAAAACAGCGTCGTAGTGGGCGTGCACAGCATCGAAACTGCCAATGACGGTTCCACCAAGCGGCAGAAGATAGTCAATTCCGACACGACCAACGATTTCGAGATGGTGAGTAGCCAAGAAACCCACGAGTTTGGCGACCACGGCAGCAGCTCCGCTCAGACTGAAAGCCTCGAGTCCCGTCTGCATGAGACGAGCTCCCACCTTACGCAAGCTGACACACACAATGATTTATCCAGCTTGTTTGCAAACATGGCATTGCCGGGTCACGACCGGCGGCCAGATGAGTATATTCTTGTCCGACAAACCGGAGGTGACGCGGTCGCCGGTGTCACTAAAGGTAACCTCGAACATCTACCGACCAAGGCGGAATTTAATGCGAGCTGCCGTCTCTACAGGGACGGAGCAGGCAACTACTTTCCGCCGCCGCTCGCATTTGAAAGGATTGCCGCTCCGCAGGAACTCGATACAAAATCGCGTTTTCAACACAAGCTGGAAGTGTGGAATCGCGCTCATGCCGAGATGGGTATCACGGGTACCAATATTTTTTATCAGACAGATAAAAATATAAAGCTTGATCAAAACTACAGATTGAAGCCAGAAGATCGGTATATACAAACAGAGAAATATGGCCGCAGAGAAGTTCAAAAGCGCTATGAACACGAATTCCAGGCAGGATCGCTGCTCCCTGACATTCTGATCAAGACTCCGCAAAACGATATCCATTTCGTCTACAGGTTCGCAGGTGACAACTATGCGAATAAACCCTTCGATGAATTCCAACGCACCATAAAGGCCCAATATGGCAACGACACCGAGATCAAGCTTAGGTCGAAGTCAGGTATTATGCATGATTCCAAATACTTGGAAGCATGGGAAAAAGGCAGCGCGGATGTACGCTTTGCCGAGTTTGCAGGAGAGAATCGAGCCCACAACAAACAATTGCCGCTCGCGACGGTCAATATGGGACGGCAGCCAGACGGGAGCGGCGGGATGACTCGCGATCGCTTGGTTAGTGTTGGTTTCCTGATGCACAACGCACCCAATTCCCCCTGGGCGCTAGCGTTGAAAAAGGGAGAATTATGGGATCGCGTTCAAGTTCTTGCTCGCGACGGAAACCGTTATATGACACCTCCCAGACTGGAATATTCCGATCCCGAACACTTCACGCAGTTGATGGGCCGAGTCGGATTGCCCCTTTCGATGGGCCGACAAAGCCATGCGAACACCGTCAAGTTTGAACGGTTTACCGAGCAGGCAGCGGTGATTGCTTCGACTGGCGCGGATCTACGCGACATTCGAGACCTCTCTCCGGACAAAGTGCAGCAGCTGACGGATAAAGATGTGCTCATTGCGGATCGCAATGAAAAAAGCCAGCGGACCGGCACCTATACGAGCGCTGCGGAATATAAGCGCCTTATGATGAAGCTGCCAGAGGACGCTGCCCAACTGCTTGGCGGTCCCGCCGATAAGTATTCACGTGATTTTGTCCGCCCAGAGCCCACTTCCCGACCGATCATTGATAGCCGTCGGAGCTACGAAAGTCGGCCGCGGGGCCAAACTGAAAACAGCCTGTGACTTTGCTACTGCCGCGCCGGCAATGAGACTTGTCACGTCACAAGCATCTGATTGAAAGAGCTTAGTCATGGTCAACATCACAAAGAAAACGGTCGCGAAATCCCCTACAATCGACATGCGCCGCGCTACTCAGCGCCTGGTTGAGCAAATGCGCAACGCGGTGCTTACGGAAGAGAAGGCAATGAAGCGGCGCGGGCGGTTCGAAGCTCCGCAGAAGAAGCAAAAATACGCTGCGGATATTCGGCTCGTCGACAAGTTGGGCGCCAGCTTTCGGGGTGAAATCAGCTATAAACTTCTCGGAAATAAAAGGCTGCGAGTTGACAACGCAAGAGAATTGACGCGCGAGCACGGCCTACTAAGAAAAAACATGAAAGTTTTGAAGCGTAACCTGGAGACAGGAGCGTTTTATTTGAGTCTTCACGAAAGGAAGACGTGGGCAAGTGTTACCAGGCATCAATACGGTGAGGACGGCACTCTTCGTACAAAGCATGTAAAACATAGAGACGGACGTTTTGAGGAAAAATGGGAGCGGGACGAAAACGACACCCTGATCCGTACACGGTATGTCAACCGAGGCAGGCTCAACCGGCGGCTGTTTCAGGCCACGTCCGAAGAGATGACTGCGCCTTACCGCAGTGGACGAGAGAACAGACTTTATCGCAAACTAACCCGACAAGTAGGTTCCAAACGGGAAACATTTGAGCGGGACGACAAAGGTAATCTTGAACTTATCGCTCGCAAAGGACTTGGTTTTTCCAAGAATTCAACAAAATCGGAAGATCACAATACCTCATATACAAAGATTCGGAAACTTGGGGGCACTTTCAGCAAATCTTATAGATCTCTCCTGGACAAGGAAGGTAATGAACTGGGCCGAGATATCTTAAGTCACCGGCGGCTGTTCAATAAGAGATCGGCGATCTACGACGACGCCACAGGGGAACTGAAAGGCACTAAACATACTTTCGGCAAGCTTTATAAAAATGAAGCCGAATACCTGAGCGATCAGGTGATTAAAGTTTCGAAAAAAATACTTGGCGTGACAGTTCAACGGAGGCTGCGGGGGCTAAATGAGCAAGAACACGACGCCCAGACACTGCGCGCGTCAGAGTCCGTCCGTCATAAGCAGGCTTGGCAGGAGCGCGAGGCTGCTTCCAAATTCCCGACTCCAGATCGTCAAGCGAGAGTGGTGACTTTGGACGATAGCCGAGCGTTGCACATTCTCCCGCACCACAATCAAACCGGAGTGCAAGCGGGAACAAGCCTGTCGGAGCCTGTGGAACATCAGTTCTCGCCAACTTATCCGGAATCAAAGGTTCCGGCTCCTCTTCAGTTGGAGGGAATAGAGGGGCAGGGCAAACTCGAGGCATCGTCACACGTGTTATCCGGTGTACGAGAACCGGCAAAAAAGGTGGATTCTCAGGGCCAGTCGGTGCCGTTAGTGCCGAACAGTCATGCGTTAGATCAAGGACACCAGGAGCTGTTGAACCTCCTGCAGAGTGTGCCAGTCCCGACTCTGCCAGCACATAATGGCGACGGGCTTGGGTACGATAACCCTGGTACATCCTTGCCAGAAAGCTCTGTGGCGGAGAGCTTGGTCCATGAACCTTCGGAGGGGCATGTGGGACGTGATCGCTTGACTAACGCCTCCATCGATCCACAAGCATTATTCGGCGAACCGGAATTGTCGCGCCTTTCAGAATTTAGACCAGCATCTCCCTCGCGAGTCGACCACCTGACAGGCTCGGAACAGGAAGCGTTGCTGAATGAGTTGCTTGGTATACCGCTACCTGTTTCTTCGCAGACGGTCGAACCGCGGGAGCTCAACACTCCTGAAAATTCGCGGAGTCGAGAACGCTCGGCGTCACGAGGTTTTTCACTCTAGACGGATTCACATACCAAGCAGCTCGAGCCTTCCGCCAGCGGAGCTGCGGGCTGAGACCGCCTTGCCAGGCTTGATGCGATAAGGGCCTTGGTCGCCACCATGATCCGTACGCGGTTCTTCCATGCGACCAAGCTGAAGAGCGGCATGTAGTAGAGCAGGTTGATTTCGTCCGGGTTCACCGGGTCAACACCGGTGCCCATCAACTCGGCGTCCACCATTACACTGAACAGATGGGTCTTTCTAATTGCAGATGGGGAGTCAAAATTGTTTTTTTGCATTCCGCTGCCGGGTCTATCGCGGAAAACGCCTGTCGCCCCCTCAAGGAGCTGGCCTTTCCACTGTTTATATGAGGTTTGTCAATCAGGGTGTTGATTAGGGAGGCATCTTGGCTTCTCCGATAGACTGCTCCAGATGTGAACCCTTGCGTGACGCGGCTTTTGAGCTAGCCGGATCCAGCTTATATACGGTCGCTGTGATGAGCAGCAGCACCAACATCCTGCTTTCGACGGACAGGGTTCAGGTGGACGATACCATACTTAAATATCGGCGTTTTGAATGCCAAACAGTGGATCGGCTCGCCCCACCTGGGGTCTTCCAGGACTGATCACATCCTGGAGGATGGCGGAATTTGAACGGTGGACGATCAGGCAGGCTGCACGATAGCCCCCTCGATGACCACGCCTGCGGTGATATATTTCCATAGGGCAACGAGTAGCTTGCGGGCAAGAGCGACAATCGCTGGCTGCTTATGTCGGCCGCCCGTTTGCGCCATTCGCTGCTTGAACCATACGGCGAGCGCCGATTGCGGCTGACGTCTTATGCGTCGACTTTGTACCGTTCACGGCGTCGTACCTGTGACGGCGGGAGCAGTCTTCGCCTTCCGGGGCAGATTGCCTCGGGATCTGCAAGGAAGCTTCACCGGACGCAAGCGACGCGTGAGCGTCCGGTGAGCTGTTTTTGCTGATCGGGCAAATCAGGCGATGTTCTGGCATTCGAACCAGCATTAGTGCTGACATTAATACCAGAACAAAGAGGTTTCATGGCTCGCATGGAGATCATGTCCGGTACCGAGCGCAGGCGGCGCTGGTCGGACGAGGCGAAGCTGAGGATACTGGCGGAAGCTGATGAACCCGGTGCTCGCATTGGTGAGGTGGCGCGCCGGCATGACGTTCATCCTGGCCAGATCCGCTTGTGGCGGAGGTCGTTCATCCGAAAAGACTTGCCTGAGTCCATGATCCTTGAGTACCCGCTCAAGGTCCGTCAGCGCTTGTAGCGATACCTGCGGCTCTCCCAGCTTCATCGCGGCACAGATCGCGCGGTCGAGCATCCACCGCTCCACGGCCGTCGTCACTCCAGGTTCGTGCTCAACAACGACGACTGCCGATCCGCGGCGATGTTCGCCGTAGTAACGGCGGACATGCCGACCGTAAAACGCATGCCAGCGGTAATGGATCTCGACTTCTGCCCCGATATGGGCAGAATGTTCGGTAGATGTGCCTCGGCAGAAAAAACTCTTATGACCATTATCAAGGTTTGAGGCGCGCTTTAAAACACCGCCTGCAAAGCAGGCAGTGTTTTAGCATTACGTAACGGTCGGGATGGGTCAGAGCGCCGGGAATACTCGACGGTTGCTCAAACTCTTGTCCTGGGATTGGCTACCCAATGGTGACGATGCGTCGGAAGGCTGCCTCGATCTGGCTGCGGACATAGGATAAACCCGTCCAAATTTTTGCCCGAGGATTCCTTCTCCGCTCCCGACGCCCTGACCATTCCCGATCGCTGATTATGGGTTAGCTGCTCAAGAAGCAGCCGACGTTGTTTCGGATTCAGTTTTGCGAGCAACATCCCATAGGAAGCCGACAAGCTCGCGAGCGACCGCGGTGATGGCCACGTTGCTCTTCTTACCTGATCCGACTAATTTGCGGTATCGTGCGCTCAACCTAACCTGGGCTTTCCAGGCGATGTCATTAATGGCCTGCGGGACGTCCGGGCGTCGCTTATGCATCCAGTTCCCAACCTTGGCCTGAACGCGGTAGGACCAGGCAGCTTCGAACAGCAGGGCGCGAAGGGCCGAGTTGCCTGTCTTGGTTATCCCGCGTGGCCGAACGGAACCGCCGCTTGAGTGCTCTCCAGGAATTAGTCCAAGGTATGCCATTAGCTTCCGGGGATTGTCGAAACGCGAAAATATTCCGATCTCGGCGACCAGTGTTGCGGCAATGACCAAGCCTATGCCTTTGAAAGCCTGCAGGTTCACCACTGTACGTGCCAAGGACCATGTCTGAGAAATGACAGCGATCTGATCTTCCAACTCCTTTTTGCGGGCCTCGGCCTGTTCCAGTCGATTCAGATAGCTTTGAAACGCGATCTGCTGCGCATAATGTTGGAAATGTCGATTGCGTAGCCAGGTCCTATGTCGCGACGTCCATGACTTGGCCGAATACCGAAGGTCATGCTTCAACAAAAACAGTTGGATCAGTGTTCGAGCTTTCCGCGCATCGTGAGACGCGACAGACCGGGCTCGCACTAGGTCCCGCATCGCCTCGTGCACGACATCAGGAACCCAAACGAAGGTAAGTTCTCCGGCGCGCAACAGCCTTGCAAGCATCACGGCGTCGCGGGTGTCGTTCTTCTGCCGATTGCCGGGCCGGACAGGGGTATGGCTTGGCGCGACTACCCGGCAAACAAAGCCCAACGCCTCAATTTGCCGAAAGACATTGTATCCACACGGCCCCGCCTCGTACAAACTCAACCCGTCCGTGCCTGCTCGAAAGTTTCTTTACAAGTTTGGAGATCGCGGCTGGCTCGTTCGGAATAGCTCCGAAGAGGCGGACCTCGCCAGAACGGCCAGCGTCTGCAATGGCAACGGAGATCGAGTCTTTGTGGACGTCCAACCCAATATATGCATCGTAGTCAGTCATGATGAATCCATCCTCCTATCGGCCGAAATGGCACCAGGCTATGCTGCGCTCACTGAGCGACATCGCAAGAAGGAACGGTCATAGCATCTGGTTATTCGCAGGCTCGGACAAGGGCGGTGAGCGCATCGCCAACATCCTGACCATCATCGAAACGGTCAAACTGCACGGCCATAATCCGGAGCTCTACCTGACAGATGTCCTGACCCGGATCCAGGATCACCCCAAAGACCGATTTGAAGATCTGCTGCCCTGGAACTGGATGCCAGCAAAAGCTCGATGCGAGGCCGCCTGATGGCTCGCTCGAGGTTCATCTATACGCTCAGCCAAGTCGCCGGCATGATCGGCGAAAACCTCGAACTGATCGAAGAAGTAACCGCAAACCCGGACAACATCTCCGAGGGCGAACTGGTTTACGTCAGCGATGGCAGTGAAGATGGCCCGAAGGGTCTGACCGGGAATGGCATCGAAGAACTTCAAAGCCTACTTGCCGACATCAGGACGTGGGACGGCGGTATCCGCGAGTTCCTCATCGACACACAGTGCGATCCTGAAATAATCGACCGCGTCATGGCCGATGAAATGAAACGCGGCTCGTAGCTTCCATCTCTCGACACCCGAAAACGCTTTCGCCGGACGCTCACAGCGACGCGGCGGCGGCGGCAGGATATATTGAATTGTAAATGTATCCAGTCTCGAGAATTATACACGGATCGCCAATGAATATGATGATAAAATTTGAATATAATTAAAACAAATCTATCTATTTAGTGTAAAGTGGAAATATATGTGAAGCACAGTTTCATTACATTGGGAAAATAAACAGATACATTTCGAAAAAATACATTGATTTGCTAAACCTAATAAACAAATTATTCTGGTTTCGATATTTTTATTCCGACGTTCCTACATCGACATCCAGATGGGGGCTTAGATGAGAAACTTCACGATCGATGCCCTGATTTCGCCATTCCCAGATAGCCATTTCATCTTCAGATCGATCTGAGATTACCCAGTCCGCAATCGTTGCAGAATTTCCTGGTGTTCCTTTTCTCCAACGTATGTGTTTCCGCTCGTCTGTCTCATGAGGTCGAGCCCTGCCTGTGTTAATGTCGATTGAGAACTCAGCCCTCTCGCCGGAATTCAGTAAGGCCGCGAAGTCGTAGCATCTGGTGACCGCAGCGAACTTTAGGTGAGGGCGTTTAGCTTTGATCATTGTATCCTCCTTGACGTAGTGCGCGAGTCTCACTGCAGCTTGATCAGAGTCGAAAGCCAACAAGACATCTTTATCGACAACCCGATCCAACAAATTTCTGGACACTTCGGAGAAAACAACATGTACCGCCACAACCCGCATGTCCTGCATCAGCAAGGAATCAATCCAGGCTTTGCCTGCCAAATACAAATCATCGACTGTGGGTTCACTAACTTGACGCAGACGGGCTAATCGGCAAAGTTCTTCAGGAAAAAGAGCGGGCATCAAAGCGATTGATTTTCTCCAATCAGATGCGGGCTGGGCTGTTAAAACTGCGTCGACAAAGGCACCACCGTCCGGGTATTCAAATGTGTAGAAAAGTACAACAGCTCTTTGATGGTATACCGGTCGGTGGCTAAGCCAAGCCACAATCACGTGAGCCTCGTAGTTCCTGCCGTCTAGGAAAATGGTGGCATCTGGATTAGCCGAGAATACCTTCCCCAATATTTCGTCTAACAAAGGAATATGATCAATGGTTTCACGATACCTATCCTGTATTATCCCATTGGACACCTCTCGAATAATAACAGGCACATTATTGATGTCTGATGAGTGAATTTCATTGAAAAATTTATCTCCCAGTTTTTCAGACACTCGCCAGGTATTAAGATCATGAGAAACCACAGGGATATTATCTGAAGTTAAACAGACGTCTAACTCGCTCAGATTACGTCCTCCTTGCCCCAGCGCGGCTAACAATGAGCTCGCGGTGCATTCTTGAATGCGGTTCCCTAAATTGAACATTCCTCTATGCTCAATGACCTGTAAGGGCAGGTTCTCCTCGAGCCGCTCTAGAAGCTTTGGGACAGAATGGCGTGCGAGAACCTCAGGGGGAGTGACGTTTTCTGGAAGATCCCAATGAAGCGTCCAAGCCGGCCAAGCGGTTCCTTCCATCTTGTGTGGCCTACGCTGACAAAGCACCTGCGCAAAAAAACGGGACGTCAGGACGCGTCTTGATGAGAAAACAACAAAGCATTCTTACATTCATAGCCATCTGCGAACTAAAGCGGATTGCCGGGAGCAAAATTTGAATTGTTGCGATCTCGAGCTAAAAGTGACAAGCAAAAAACTCGGTGCGACGTATAAAAATACCGGCAAGATATATATTTAAATGATGGATAAAGGCTGACAGTTTTAACTAATAATGTAGTGGGGCTCATTAACCTAGCTGGAATCACTGCCCGCCTAATCAGTCAGTGTCTTATTTTCGGTGTCAGTTTGTCCCCCACTATACGATTAGTTGCGCAAAATACTCAAACTGCAGGCCTCACATCGCGCCGTTGCCGGCGGTTTCACCGAAATGTGGGCCCTACTTTGAAAAATCGTCCAACAACATAAATTTGATGAGCTAAAAAACGAAATGCTTCGGTGCGTCTCAATTGATTCAAACCGCAATCCCGTGATTGATGCTATCGGGTAGCCAATATTAAGGGTACTCAAGCACGTATAATAATCAACCTAGACTGATTGACATTCAAAAAAGAACCCTCTTGTTCGATATGGATCACAGTCGGCCGATATTCAACGTTATCGACTGCTCGCATATACAAGACCGGCGTGAACTTGAAATCGTCCTACTTGCTACAAGGAGAGCTTATCTTAGGTTTGCACAACAGGATCTCATACCTGCTCAACGCTCCTGGATAGATTCTATCATTGATACCAATGTACCGATTGATCCAGCTATAGACGAAGTGGTCAAGCGCTTTCGCAGTGTTGCTTGCTTGCCAGCACCGGTAGGTATGTCCCTGAATATTGTACTCAATGATTCTCTAATGTACGTTTATTGTTCGTTTCAAGAAATGCGAAGGTATGCATGCGAGCGATTTTATGAGGGCTTTTCCGGCAAAGGCGTGGTCATCTCCACCGTTCCACCCTATTCCCAAGGAATAACAAAAGAAGCTATGAGGTGTTGGCAGAACGAGGTCTGTCACATTACAAACAATGAAAAAAATGATTTGGATGCTTATATTGCTTTCCTTCCGAATACTTCGCTTCAGAACACAAGTTTCTCGCACGTGAAGATCGACGGCGATGCCTTCCTGGCGCCATCCCGGGCTGACCCTTTCTGTGTTGAAATAGTCGCGGTCGGCAAAGCTCTCTTTCAGGATAACGGCCTGAAAAAGGCACCCAAGGCGGGGTGGTCAATGGCTCTCACCTCCTTGTTGAAGCGCTTGGTCTAATACGCACATCTGTGCGAGCGGGAATGAAGCAAAAGTGTCCGATTGTAACGAAATGTATCGATCCTATGTAATGATAATAAAATTATGTAGCCTGCATGCAGAGAATCAGTGTATTTTGAATATGTACTTTAATCGCCGATGTCGTATTGTTGTGTGTTTTATGAATAATAAACTATTCTCTATGGATATATCTGGTTAATATTTGGTCTTGAGCCGCAATCTAATCTTTGAGCCGTTCTGGCACTCAAAGCAAACTGTAGGTGCAGTCTATGGAGTTCTCTGATTTAATTTTACTTGGGAATCCTGACTGCTGAATTATAAAATAATTCATGTTCTAATCTGTGAAGACGCATTAACTATAAATTTTATATATCGATTTTTATTATATCAAGCAGATGTTTTGATTTTGGGAACGACAAAGACGAACTGAATATTCTATCAATTTCAAGAATAATTCTAAATGAAGCGCAGATTTGGAAAACAGCTAATTCAGAACATCGGGGAAAGAACGAAAATTTATCGCTTTTTCTAACGCTGCCCCGATTGCTAACAGACGGTGGTCTGAACCCGCTAATCCATCAATTTCCATTCCAACAGGCAAGCGATCAGGTGTAAGGCCGACAGGAAGGCTCAACCCAGGTAGGCCTGCGTTGCTGCTTGGATCCACGTTTCGCACGTAGATCTTGAAAGTGTTCACCATTGAGCCATTGTGGATGACTGAGGAATCCTGACCTATGGCTTTGGCCGCCAAGGGTGCAGTTGGGAAGAGGATTGCATCTAACCGATAGAGTCTGAAGTAGTTGCGATAAGCGGCTTGGAGCCTTGGCCTGAAGGATTGACGCGCCAGTTCATATTCAGCGTTGGAAATTTGATGTCCATCAATTTGTGCATTGACAATGTTCGCTACATCGGGACTACGAATTTCTTTGATAACGTCAGAAAAAGAAACTGTTCCCACAAAATCGTCGAGATACTGTTTTAGGGCGTGCGGAAATTCATAAAGCGCAATTGGCAAACTTGCACCGCTGTTCAGATCCTCTAGGTGGGGGATATCGGCTTCAACAAACGTTACGCCTCTGTTGGCCAGCAAGCGAATCGTCGTTTCAGCCGCGAAGGCCACATCAGCATCAAGGTCATCGTAAAAGTAGGTAGTGGGGAGGCCGATCCGAAGCCCCTTCAGCGGTATGGGTAGAATTCTCGCCGGTCTTCCGGAAATAACCTGGTCGAGGATTACAACATCGGCTACGCACTGCGCTATGATTCCGGCGGTGTCCCGGGTGGGGCTGACCGGTATTATCCGATCTCTTGGATATCGACCAAGCGTCGGTCGAAATCCTACTACGCCACACAGGGCTGCGGGTAGGCGAACAGATGCCCCGGTATCGGTGCCTATGCCGCCTAACATCAATCGGCTTGCCACCGCAGCAGCCACACCACCGCTTGAGCCTCCTGGTATCAGACTTGGATTCCACGGGTTCCGCACCGCCCCGGTGGCATAGTTGTTGCTCGTAATTCCGAACGATAACTCATGCATGTTTCCCGAGGCACCCGGCAGTGCTCCAGCTGAAAAAAGTCTTTCTGCGATGCGGGATGGTATCTTTGGCAAGTGGTTTATCAGCGCTGGCGTAGCAGCGCTTGTAGGAAATATGCCGGTCGCGATGTTCGCCTTGAAGCAGAGCGGAATGCCGCGAAGACCTACCCCGGCGTTTCCATGGCGATCAATTTTTTTGGCCCTCCGCCGCAAGCCACCCCAGTCTGTTGCCAGAAGGGCATTCAATGCTTTTGCAGCTTCACAACGCGCGATTAGAGTTTCTACTAGTTCTAAGCATGAGTAGTCTTTCCGTCTTAGGCGTTCTAGGGTTTGTGCTAACGAGGTAATGGGCACCATCTTTCTGGATTGGGGATTTTAAGCCCATTTCAGATCAAATAAATATACCGCGCTTGGGCCCAAATTGCGCGATTATTGGAGGGAATTTCCCAATCACGGCGTATGATGCGAATTATTGGAGGTATTAAGGGCACTTTTTCAAACGGAAACAGTATTGTATCAATCAATATTCAACCTGATTGAGCGGCGAGGTGGACCCGCGTGAATATTCTATTGAAAAACGCCAAAATTGTCGCTTTCCATTGGGATGTCAATGCACAGTATTCCCCGATTCTCAACTTAAATAGAAACGGTTGATGTCTTTAGTTATCTACACAAAGACCAATCTTCCCTAGCAATGTCAGCCTCATCTCTTCTTGATAAACAATGCGATCATTTCTCTACCAAAATTGTGGATCTGATAATGGTCGACAAGGCTGATGAGTTGGACCGCCGCGTTGCCGCAGCCTTCTCAGAACGAGAAGCTTCGAGGGAAAGAAGAATTAGTCAAATTTCCGGCGAGTGCAACGCTGGGTTAGCTTGCAAAAGGCTTGCCGACGGTCGCTTTCCGGAGATCTCAGCCGGTCAGAGGGTCGCAGTCCTCTCCGCTTACATCTATGTTGGCGAGGAAATTCTGAGGTGGATACTCGAACCAGAAGCTTCGGTGCGAACAAGAGTGAGTGGTCTCGTTGCCATCGACCTTGCACCATCTTGCATGGATATCTCCAGAGCTCAACTTCTCCAAACCATGAATTTGCTGAGTGGTAAAAGATGTGCACCCAGCGACCTTAGTCATTTCGTGGCCATTTCAATCTCTGAGACTGCCCGCTCCCGAACCCTGCAAATGGCGCCGTACGAAGAAGGCTTGTTGAAAAGCGTTACCGGGTTTACCGTAATCATTGAAGAGGCAGTACCATTTGACATGGTAGCTTATGGTCGAAACCTGATGCTGAAAGCCTCGGCAGGGTCCTTTCCAACGATCGACTTGCTCTACGACTACAGGTTGTTTCTCGACAAATGTTCAGATAGTGGGCGGATCGGCTTCTTTCCAGAAGATGTTCCCAGGCCAAAAGTAGCGGTCATTGGGGCTGGCATTTCCGGGCTCGTGGTGGCAAGCGAACTGCTTCATGCTGGCGTAGACGATGTTACAATATATGAAGCAGGTGATCGGGTTGGAGGCAAGCTTTGGTCACATGCTTTCAAGGAAGCTCCGAGCGTCGTGGCCGAAATGGGGGCGATGCGATTTCCTCCTGCTGCATCGTGCTTGTTTTTCTTCCTCGAGCGGTACGGTCTGTCTTCGATGAGGCCGTTCCCAAATCCCGGCACAGTCGACACTGACTTGGTCTACGAGGGTTGCCGATACATGTGGAAAGCCGGGCAGCAGCCACCGAAGTTGTTCCATCGCGTTTATAGCGGGTGGCATGCGTTCTTGAAGGACGGTTTCCTTGAGGGAGATATTGTGTTGGCTTCGCCTGATGCTATCACTGAGGCCTTGAAATTAGGGGACATTAGGCGGGCTCATGACGCCTGGCAAATTTGGCTGAACCGTTTCGGGAGGGAGTCGTTCTCTTCAGCGATAGAGAGGATCTTTCTGGGCACGCGTCCTCCCGGTGGTGAAACATGGAGTTTCCCTCATGATTGGGACCTATTCAAGCTAATGGGAATAGGATCTGGCGGGTTTGGTCCAGTTTTTGAAAGCGGGTTTATTGAGATCCTTCGCTTGGTCATAAACGGATATGAAGAAAATCAGCGTATGTGCTCTGAAGGAATCTCAGAACTTCCACGTCGGATCGCCTCTCAAGTGGTTAATGGCGTGTCTGTAAGCCAGCGTATACGCCATGTTCAAGTCAGGGCGGTTGAGAAGGAAAAGACAAAAATAAAGATAAGGCTTAAGAGCGGGATATCTGAACTTTATGATAAGGTGGTGGTTACATCTGGACTCGCAAATATCCAACTCAGGCATCGTCTGACATCCGATACCACCATTTTTCGTGCACCAGTGAACCAAGCCGTTGATAACAGCCACATGACGGGCTCTTCAAAATTGTTCCTGCTGACTGAACGTAAATTTTGGTTTGACCATATGCTCCCGTCCTGTGTCCTCATGGACGGGGTCGCAAAAGCAGTGTATTGTCTGGACTATGAGCCGCAGGATCCGAACGGTAAAGGTCTGGTGCTCATCAGTTATACATGGGAGGACGACTCCCACAAGCTATTGGCGGTCCCCGACAAAAAAGAGCGATTATGTCTGCTACGGGACGCAATTTCGAAATCGTTCCCGGCGTTTGCCCGGCATTTAGTTCCCGCTTGCGCTGATTACGTCCAAAATGTTGTTCAACATGATTGGCTTACAGACGAGAATGCCGGCGGAGCTTTCAAACTCAACCGGCGTGGCGAGGATTTTTATTCTGAAGAACTTTTCTTTCAAGCGCTGGACATGACTAATGATACTGGAGTTTACTTGGCGGGTTGCAGTTGTTCCTTCACCGGTGGATGGGTGGAGGGCGCTATTCAGACCGCGTGTAATGCCGTCTGTGCAATTATCCACAATTGTGGAGGTGTTTTAGCAAAGGACAATCCTCTCGAACACTCTTGGAGGAGATATAACTACCGCAATAGAAATTAATCTGCGTATCCTGTTACAAGTATTGCACGTTTTATAAATTGCTATTAATGAATCTTGATGTTTTAACAACGAATATGATGGTGTAAATAAAATTTCTGTAATTCTATTAACTTCCATTATGTTGAAGTGCGCAGTAATATGTTGAGGTATAGTTAAAATATCAACTGTCGCGTTTATTGAAATGGTAATATTATTACAAATATAGAATATCTTTTATTTTGTCACAATGACAACGACTGCAAGAAGTAAATAATAGACACCGTTGTTAAGGAATTGCTATCATATGTGCCTAACAATATGGACATATTTAAGTCAAATATGAAATAGTCGCCCTTATTTTGACGTCTCACCTAATCAACTATTACAAACGATTTCACTCTCTCGCCAGCAATGATGATTAATCAGCGCAGACAAGTGGCAGTAAAGCGCGGAAAAACGTCCTCAAGTGGCATGAATAGCTGCCTCTATAGTGCTGATTTAGTCAGCCTTATTTTGACTTAAAGGCGCCTGCGTTGGTGACAAATTGCTTTCAAGGAAACAGCCGTGCCCCACACTTTGTTGAAAAACAAGTTGCCCTTTGGAGAGACGCTAAAGCCATTTGCTCTTCAATAAGGAATCTCGAGGAAGACAATATAACAGCCTGTGATGATACACTTCTCGAACCAAAAAAATATCAATTTGTATTCAAGATATCGCAAAACACTTATGGATCTCTGTCTAATTTTCGGTCCAACTTGTACAGGAAAGACATCGACCGCGATAGCTCTTGCCCAGCAAACCGGGCAGCCAGTCCTTTCTCTCGACCGGATCCAATGCTGTCCTCAACTGTCAACCGGAAGCGGACGACCAACAGTGGAAGAACTGAAGGGCACGACCCGTCTATACCTTGATGAGCAGCCTCTGGTGAAGGGTATCATCTCAGCCAAGCAAGCTCACGAGAGGCTGATCGCGGAGGTTTATAATAATGAGGCTCACGGTGGGCTTATTCTTGAGGGAGGATCTATCTCGTTGCTCAAGTGCATGGTGCAGAGCAGTTATTGGAGCAACGATTTTCGTTGGCGTATTATTCGCCACAAGTTAGCAGACGAGGAGACCTTCATCAAAGCGGCCAAGGCCAGAGTTAAGCAGATGTTGCGCCCCGCTGCAGGCCTTTCCATCATCCAAGAGCTGGTTCATCTTTGGAATCAGCCTCAACTGAGGCCCATACTGGAAGGGATCGATGGGTATCGATATGCTATGTTGTTTGCTAGCCAAAACCAGATTACACCCGATATGCTATTGCAGCTTGGCGCAGACATGGAGGATAAGTTGGTGGAAGGAATAGCCCAGGAGTATCTCAGGTATGCTCGCCTGCAGGAGCAGGAATTCCCTTCAATTAACGCAGTCGCTTTCGAAGGATTCGAGGGTCATCCGTTCGGAATGTAATAGGATCTCCTGGCGCCCTGGGGATTCGCTATGTTTGCGATTGGCAACGACGAACAGCCCTATCCGATGAAGACAAAAATCGCAGAACGAGTTGGTGGAAGGGATAGCCCAAGAGTATCTCAGCTATGCTCGGCTGCAACATCGCCGCTACGCAAAGCCAAAGATAGATCTATCTTTGCATAATAAAATACGATTAAGTATATTATGGAATGTTCGATTGGTATTCGTAGATGTTTTATTGTTCATGGGCGTGTTTCATTGTGTATTGTATTCTCATAGTTTTGAAACGAGACGTTTCATAAATAAAATTACGCACGACTAATAATAGTAATAATAATATGTGTTTGGGCCACAATTGCTGTATTTAGACCATATTAATTGCATTGCGAGAGACGAAAATGACGAATTTTATTTCGGTACTGGATGATATTAGAAACATGAAAAACAACAAGATTCAAAGCACGCGTTGATAGATTAAGTTTTCTGGTAACCGCGACACCTAACGTGTGAGATGGCACGATCCCAATGCGACAATGGGATAGTGAATGAGATCGGATAATTGGAACTCTCTCGTTTCCTCTTCCTCTTCCTCGTTTTCGATACCTTCGTTATCCTCTCCTTCCTCAACATAATTACCTTGCCTGGCGTACCAACCATAACCTTGACCGCGGATTACATCAGTCCTGATCCGTATGAACAACTGGCTCATCAGGATCGCTAAAAAAAAGCCGTTTGTACTCGGACCGTGGTGGTAATTAACGAAGCCTCCTTGACCGCAACTCTGTTGCAAGATTGCGTTCATTTCTTGTGGATCCAATAGCCATGGGGGCATTGCGGTAGCTACTGTCCCGAAGGCCGGAGAGTTGGACGGTAATAGGCGATTGAGACCACACAATTGCGCTGTTACTTCATCGACGTAAACATAGGTGAGCCTCTGGTCTGAAAGGAGATACTCGTCATCGTACTCATTTGGGTTAACAACGGAGCGGTTAAAGTATACGAGTTGTGACAGGGTGGATCTGAAATCGGTACGAGCCTGGCGCAAGTGTTGACTCAACTCACTAACTCGTAGGATGCGTCTAAGATCGCGAACCTGCCAAGTAGGAACCGTCATTTCGTATATTGCCGATTTGCCGAGGGGCTGTGACAGAAATGGAGTGATGATTCGTGTTCTTATAGTGAATGGGCAAGCGATTGTGGCCGACTCGATAGCATTTTCACGAGTGCACTTGGTAGCCTCGTCAGGCAATCAGCGCGCAATAGTCGCCGCATGTGGAAATATTTCTCCAATCAGGCGCATTTTTCGCAAAATGTGTCATATTTTTTGTCTTTTTTGTCCCAAAAGTCGTGGATTGGGTAATTAGATCGCAGAATGTGGCAAATTCTACGCCGAACTGCTTTTTGACATTTACGCCCCAACTTTTTCTTCGGTGGACCACCGTCGGCACGAATTGTTTGTCTTTTTTAAAGAGCGCTTGGTGCAAATTTCAGATTTCAGAGAAGATATCTATTCCGTCTGAGGCAAGTTTTCTGCTTCTCAATTACAAGTTGGAAATGGAATACAATCGTCCAATGTTCCGACCGAGATACGTCAAATTTGTATCTGATTCATCGTTGGGAGATTTCCGTCTTAGGGAATCTAGGGACGCATATGTAGGGTTTATCAATAGTACATTAGCTAGTGCTCAGAAAGTGTTGGAGGAATCAATTCTAAAAGCTAAGGTTTGCGCAGCCGACGGGAGGTTATCGCATTTTTCTGAAGCGCCGTGTCTGCAGGGTCCTTCTTTTGACACCTTGTATTCAGTGCTTCCCGGCACTGATTTGTGGTACGTCTACGGTAGTTCCGACCAAATTCATCGGTTTGTGGAGTGCGGAGAATTTTTGTGCACTACGGCTTCCAGATTTGTCGCCTGTACTGAATCGCCTTACACCGACGGAGTGACATCCCAGACGATATGGAAATGGCACAACCAGATCTCACCTGGCTCTCGGCTTTCCCTGAAGGATGTGGAGGCGTTTTTCGCTTTCCTGCCGAATTTATCTTTTTTCAAGACGAACTATTCACTTCTCGAAATCCATGGCATGCATCAGCGCAAGTTTCTTGCCCCAATCCCAGGTTCACGGTTTAGATGCGAAGTTGTCGCGTTTGGTGAGGCCTTTCCGCCGTCGCCTAAGCTCGTACCAGATGCGAAGATTGTCAGCGTTGAGAGGCTTTCTAAGTGGTCCTACGGTAGTTGTTTCCGGTGTTAGATTAGCGCAGAGTGTTGATTGCGGATGTGTATTGCTTTTCAAATATTAATGTTAACTGAATCTTGAGTGTGTTTTTAACGTTATATTATATCATGGGGTTTTTGTATTGTAATATAAAGTAATTCCGGATGTGATAATTAGTAGTTAAGAATGTCTGTGTGAGGTGATTTCCTCTAGGAAAAAATTTGCTTTTATACGAAATTAACATCCTCTATTTTGTTGCTAGATCAATATAGAAAACATAAAAATAACAAAGTCGAAAGCACAAAAAACACATCTGATAAGAAAAAAACGCGTTACATATTACATGAATATGATAATTCAACAGAAAATATATTAGATGCATCGCAATACGGTGATAGGGGTGCGGCCTTATGGAACTTTATTACAGGAGGTTGGAACGAACTGCTTGGCGCACGTCTTCTTTACTTCATCTTCTCGTCCTTAACAAATATGGTGGCACCAAAGCGGATCAAGTCTCCTGACCTGAAGTTACCAATCACGCTGGATGTTTTGTCAGTTGGCGGAAAGTTTCCTTTTCCCGCATGAATAATATTGATGAACGCGCGGGTGAGGGGCATCTCGATTTTGGTAATAGTTGCAATTGCCGCGATATCCTCCAATGAGCATAATTCCTCAGAAAAATAACGATGTTCCATGTTGTCAGGGCATGCATAATGCACGTTATGAGGTGATGGTGCGAGGCAATATTCCCTTAGGGTCGCATAATCAGTGCCATATTCATCGTTGCATTCCTGCAAGAGAGAATTGAGATGCAACCCACACGCTTTGGCAACCTTCCGGCGCTCTTGGTCTATCTGCTCTTGGACCTTGCAAACGTAAGTGTTGGATCCTTCACCATAAAAGAAAAAGCCCGTCTCGGCTCGTGGGGTTCGCTCGTCTAGTTCAAGAAGCCACTGCTCAGCTCTTTTGGTAAGGGAATTGACAGGGTCGCGCAGCCTTCCGATGTTCATGACAGCGGCAACCGCATGAGTGATATAGTTGGAAAAGAACAGCACCTGCAATGGTGGGATGGGGATGATCCTAGCCGTAAATAGCTGGGCGAAGATGATCTTGATATCTTCGGGTAGATCGATGACGCCAACATCATTTCGATGAATTGGGAAACACGACAGTCCGAAAGAAGCTTTCATTTCCTTAATGTTGACCTTACATTTTTTTTTATCCGATAGCTTAGACGTTGTGGGCGAATTATCCGTCTCGAGTATTCGCTTGCATTGCAGTTGCCTCTCGTACTTCATGGAAAAGCCATGGCCGCAGACGACGAGAATATCCTTTTCTGCGAGTTCACCGTTGAAGTTGGCGAGTTCACTGACGAAGCTGTCGTGAACGTCCGCACGGGTGACAATAATCAGTAGATGGCTGGAGCGAATAACTGCGAGCAGATCATCAGAGGCTGAGACCGTAAATGAACCGTTGATCACTCCCTCGGTGGTGACGACTCCTTCATTGGCTTTGATTGCTGAGATCGATCCTGGATGATCCGCTGGTGCCCACAGAGCCGTGGAAACGTGCCGAGAGGCGAACCAAGCCGCTAATGCAGTCCCAGCGTGACCAGAACCGAGGACCCCTACAGTCAAGGGAAGGGGATGATGACCTGCGGCGGGAACAGGTAGAGAAGTTGAGGATGAAGCGAGAGCCATTGTCGAATATTTTGGTTGAGAGAGAATATGAGATATCTGATTGAGTTCCGAAAGGAATTTATGTGGAACGTCAGTTGCGTTGTGGCAAGAAACTCTTGCTGGCTGACAGTGATCTGAGGCGACTTTTGTACGCACAATAGTGGTTTCTGACGTATGTGCTTAGCTCATTAAAGCTCTAGCAGCCGGCGGCTGAGTGACTCCTTCAACTTTAAAGTTCAATCCATCCCAAAATTAAAACGGCTTGTCCAACGTCATCGCCCGGGTCAATAGCGTGGCTGCCTTAAATTTTGCGCTCCTGATCTGTTCGTCATTTTCCGTAATCAATTGTAAATATCAGCGTTTGACAGGATATATTGGCGGGTAAACCTAAGAGAAAAGAGCATTTATTAGAATATTTGTATGTTTGTAAGGGCGTGAAAGACTCACTCGATCGTTCGTTTGTTTGTGCGTGCCCCATAGAGCCCGTTCTGGATGCTTGACGGTCGACGCGCTATTGGCGTCTCTTCAACTTGCCAAAGTTCGGAAAGCCTGACGACGCAATACCGCTCGAACGTTTTCACCATCAGAGTCAACCTTATGCAGCCTGAACGGTCGCACGCGCGCAAAACCATGGTAGACGGCTGTCTCCACCGCTGCGACCGGCGAAATCTGGTAGGCTGATCCAGCCAGCTGAATTTTTCCACC
This sequence comes from Agrobacterium vitis, assembly GCF_014926405.1. Taxonomy (NCBI): domain Bacteria; kingdom Pseudomonadati; phylum Pseudomonadota; class Alphaproteobacteria; order Hyphomicrobiales; family Rhizobiaceae; genus Gillisella; species Gillisella vitis. The sequence continues at coordinate 49,030 of NZ_JACXXJ020000002.1, read as the reverse complement.
TTCGATACGGTTGCTGAACGGGGCAAGGATCCCATTCCTCACGCCATTCTGCGATTGCAGCTCTTCGATATCCCGATAGCCGTCGACGATACTTTCGCCTTCCTGTCCATCGGCACTGACAGTTCGCCAATCGAGAAGTGTCGCCCCGACCAATGCAATCCGGGCTCGATAACCGCGACCGGGGACCTCTATCGCATCGATGCCGGATACCATTGTCGTCAAGACCGATGTTAGGTCCGGGTTGTTCTTTGTGCCGAGCAATCTTCTCTCTCTCATATTAGTGGCTAACCAGGAGACCTTGAATTTTTCTCCGCTACCGGTCGATCCTAGTAAGGAGGCGACTTTCGCCGAGAAGCCCCTGCTCATCCATGATCGGATGGGCGACCGACGTTATGTGCGCGTTGATCCGTTTGAGGTCGCGCAAAATGTCGAGATGCAGGGAGCTTGTCTGGAGACTTTCGACGCGACCGGCCCGGAGACGCTCAAGATGGCGCTCCGCCGATCGCTTCTCCATCCTGCGCACATCGATCTTTCGCTCCATCAGCTGTCGCGCAAGACCCGCATCACGGGTCATCAGGATAGTCTGAGCGATACGTAGATTATCGATGGTGAGTTGGAACAGCTGCTGCAGTTCAGCAAATCCATCCTCGGAGAAATTCAGGCCCTGACCAACCTTTTTAGTCACTTCAGGCAATAGGCCTTTTTCGATGATGTCGCCGATATGTTCGAGGTTAATCGCGTAGTCGATTATGACAATCGACCGCCGGCCCTCCTCGTCAGATAATCCATTGCGGCCAAGCTTGGATAGATAGACCTTGATCTCCTGTTGTATTCGGTCGACCTGGCGCTCAAGCGCGGGAAGCTCAGTCAAACCCGCAGCATCATTCTGTTCGAAGGCGTTGGAAGCCCGCAACAACATTTTTTCAACGAGATCGCCGACGCCCAGCACCTCCCGCGCCGCGCTGGTGAGCGCAACGAGCGGCGTCGAAAGTTCATCCTGATCGAGGAATTTCGGTCCGTTTTCCGGCTGGATCCTGTCCGGGATGATTTTTGCCATCCGGGCTGATAGAAAGCGCGAGCACGGCCAGGCTATAGCGGCCAAAGCAATATTAAAGGCAAGATGGGCATCAACGGGAAGCTTTGACGCGGGTAGCGGCAGAAGTGATAGTAAATTTGCAAACTGCTCAGCGAATGGAAGGGTCAGGAGACAGCCGATCCCTCGAACAATTAGGTTTCCAAGCGCTACGCGTTTGGCTGCGGCCGAACCTGACAGAGTGGCAATCACCGGCGGGATCGCACCTCCCAGATTCGCGCCGAGAATGAGCGCGACAGTCAGGCCACCTGAAAGCATCCCGGTTGAGGCCAATGACAGAACAAGGATGACGGCCGCTAGGCTAGATGACGAAATGAATGCGATGGCCGCGGAAAGCAGCATTGCGACCGGCAAGGCATTGTCGAGTAGGCCGATAAAAGCTGCAAGCGCCCGCGAATGTCGAAGTGGTTCCGTCGCGCTACTGAGCAAATGAAGAGATAGCAGCATGATTGCGACGCCGATCAAAGCCGCGCCGGCGCCTTGGCGTGGGACTGACCTACTCCGATGGAGTACGATTCCAGCCGAAAGCAGCAGTGGGGATACCCATTCGATCCCGGTCGCAACAATCCATGCCGTGACGGCTGTTCCGATGTTCGCACCGAGGAGCACGACTTGCGCCATCCGCGGCTTGATCAGTTCGCGCTCGACAAAGGAAGAAACCATGAGAGCCGTTGCGGTCGAACTTTGCAACGCGACTGTCGCAAGGAAACCCGAGAGCAGGGAGCGCAGGCTCGTGCGCGTGCCTGTCGCAAGTCCCGTTCTCAACCTTGCTCCGAGCGCGCGCGTGGCGCCGTCCTTTACCAATGACAGGCCGAACAGCAAAAGCGCGATAGCGCCGAACAGATTGATCATGACGAGCGTAGAGCCCAACAGTTAATCCCCTCTTTCGGTTTGACGGGACCCATGGTCATATGTGCGATCCCCTGACGCCGAAGGGGAACCGCACCGAGCAAACATGTGGTGGACAGCGCGGGAGGAACGCCGTCCACCAACATCCTGTCGCTCTCGCCGCTTCGACAGGACTGAAATCATGGCTCCTCCATCGATGAGCTGTAGTCTGGGCGTCTCCCTCATTTGGATTGAAACTCCAGCCGCAGCCTGTAGCCACGGCTTTCGCCAGGCCCGAGCTTGCTACCGTCGACTGGTCGAAGATCTGATCGAGGTTCGATCCCAAGTGCAAATACGCCGGACTGATAGGCACGCCAGGTAGCAAACCTCGGGAGCGCTTGTTGATCATAGGTGAGGGAGAGCGAGAAACCGCATCGCTCGTTCTCAAGAACAATTGGCATGTCATGCGGAGTCACACGGCAGTCGACATGATCCACCTTCTCACCGAAATCATCATGCGGGATCGGCGGGGTCGAGTTGATCTGTGTTAGTACAGCTTCTGGAAGCCCTCTTATCGTCAAACTGTCGTCCAAGAATGGATATCCGACATTGAAGTGGTACAAAATAGCGTGGTCGGATGGCCGAAAACTTCTATTCGTCACGGTGTCTTCGATGAATACGACAGGTTCGAATACCGGCACGGTTATCTTGCGGTGCAGTTCCAAGACCTCTCCGAAAACAGTTGATTGCCGTACGGTTCCCTCGCAGATGATGACCAGTGTCTCGACGTCGACACCGTATCGATTCAGTCGCGCCTTTTCTGACGAGATCCGACCGTGCTGCGGTAGGCGGCGTGTCTTGAAATTTGGATATCCGTAATGCGTAACATCGGCCTCATGAGGCTTGCTGTACTGATCCAGACCGCAGGTCACGAGGAACCCATCGAAATTGCGGAAGAAGCCCAGTCCTTCCTCCGAATCCGGGTCATGTGGCGAGAACGGCAGTTGATTGGGCGAGTGCCACCCGACATTCACCCCTTTGAACGACAGGGATGACAAGTCGAAACCACGATCGACCGAGATCTCGAATCCGACGCCGGCTCCATTCCTGGCAACGATAAGACGTTGTCCCCTGCCAGGGCCGTCTTGCAGTGTTAAGAGCCTAGCGTCGGCAACCGAACGGAGGTCTGCGGTTCGGCGGAGCAAATCCATGTCCATCAACTGGTCCTCATTTCACGGCGCGGAGCGCTGACGCATCGGCAAAACCATAGTTTTCAAGTTTGGAGATCAAGCCACGAAGCTCCGGCTCCTTCACTGACGAAGCGGCTGCCGCCGGTGTGAACCAACTTAGTCTGCGCTCATTCTTTTCGGGGTAATCGGTCTCAAGTTCTTGCACATCGAGCAGGTGGACCTGAACCATTGCGGGGACGAGCTTTCCGTCATCCAGCTTCTTCACATAGGTGTAATGACCCCATGCCTTCTTGTGGATACGGCCTCTGACCCCGGCCTCCTCCCAGGCCTCGGCGCACGCAACCTGGTGGGGCTTCTTTTTTCCCATCGGCCATCCCTTTGGGATGACCCAGCGGCCGCTGTCCCTGCTCGTGATCAGCAGGACCTCGATCGCTCCGTCTCGGCTCGGCACGCGTCGAAAGCAGATAGCAGCATATTGCGTCCTGACATCGCCTTTTGGAAGCTTGTCGGCTACGGCTGCAAACTCCGTCGATGGCGAAAGTTCGGTATTTTCGTGTGCCAAGTCGAGGGCCTTTCACACTCTCGTCATGCAAGATTGCTATAGGATTGACGAACCAAGGACGACGAATGTCCCGACTATTCAACGCCTTGATTGACGAGGTGCTTGCGCGTTTTGTCTCATGGTGAGGGGCGTCGCACGTGTTCTCGCGCGACAACCGTTCGTACAAGGCGATCGAGGGTTAGGCAGCCGCCGAGAGATTGTTGAGCACGGGCTTTACTCGATTAAGAAATTCGTCCGAGCCGCACACGAAACGAAGTTTCTGGGGAAGCTCCGTCTTGTCCCAATCGATCGTGTGACTGACGCCCAAGCCGGCGAGAATTGGCAGCGCCGCCATGACGTCCCAAGTGGAGTCGCCGACAGAAACGTAGCCATCCGTCTCACCCATCATCACTTCGATCAACGAGAGCGTCGCTGACCCCGTGAAGCGGAAGCTTATGCGAAGGTCATCCGAGATGAAGCGCAGGACCTCCAACCTGTCAGCCGTCGAAACCGACGGATGAAAGCTGAAGCCAGTCGATGCACGAGACATGTCGAGCGCGGGCAATGGACCGAGAGGCTTCCCATTGAGTTGCGGTACGATGGCGTGACCACCAATCAACAGCAGATCGCGCGCGGGAGCGAAGATAACGCCAAAGGCAGGGCGGCGGTGCTCGTACAGCCCGATAGACACCGCCCAGTTCTGGGCGCCGCGGACATAGTTGAACGTTCCGTCGATCGGATCGATGACCCAGATGCGACCCGAAGTCCCGGTGATCTCGCCACCCTCTTCCCCGAAAACGCCATCGTCTGGAAAAGCTTCACGAAGCCTTGCGATAATCAGGGCTTCGACCTGTGTGTCGGCTTCGGTGACAAGGTCGAGGTGCCCCTTCTTTTCAACCGGCAAGGTGGCCAACTTCTTGAAATAGTAGAGGGCCAGGTTTCCCGCTTCTCGCGCAATACCCTCGACGATGGTCGCCTGCTCCGAAGAGACTGCTGTGATGGCCTTATCCACGAGCCTGATCCCGCAACCGTGCGACCTGTGCGACGTCGTCACCGAGGAGCTGATCGAGCTGACCTTCACGGACCCACTGGACGACCTGAGACTCGACGTCCACGCCGTACTTCATCAATTTCTCATGGTGGCCGGCCGGCAGATAGCAGAAGGCCGCGAAACCATCTTCGTGAAGCTGGCGGGCCTCGCCGCTGGCGAAATGGTAGACTTCGATATTCATGGCATCGAGATTGGCCTGGCGAGCAAGGGACGCAGGGTCGATAAGGCGAGAGTGCATCAGGCCGACCGTTGGAACATCCGGGATAGCTTTCTTGACATCCCTGAGCTGGACATAGTCGAACGACGAGAACTGCAACAGGTCCGCGGCGCCAAGCTCATCGATTAACGCCCGAAGCTTCGGGAAAAAAACGTCGTTCTGGTCGTAGATCTTGAGTTCGAGCTGATAAATGATGCCAAGCTCTCGAGCGAGTATGAGCGCATCACGAAGTCGCGGTACCTGCTCACCCGCAAACTTTTCATTAAACCAGCTGCCGGCATCTAGCTTAGCGAGCTCAGCATAAGTCATTTTGTGCACGATGCCGTGACCGTTGGTCGTGCGATCGACTGTCTTGTCATGCATGAGGACGAGTTCGCCATCGCTTGTAATCGAGAGGTCCGTCTCGCAGGTGGTCAGCGGACCGCCATACTCAAAAGCCTTGCGAAACGCGACCAGCGTGTTTTCCGGAGCGCCCGCACTGTGGCCGCGGTGGCCGCCTATACGCATGTTCTCGATCGACATTCTAAGGGGGTTCATTTTCTCTTCCTTCATTTATCGGAGGCGCGCGTCGAGACGATCGCGCAAATAGTCGCCAAGCAGGCTTATGGATAATGTTGTGAACACGAGGACTACGCCTGGGAAAGCAGCAAGCCACCAGGCAATCGCAAGGTAGTTTCGCCCGTCGGCAACCATAAGTCCGAGGCTTGTGGACGGCGGCTGGATGCCGAGCCCGAGAAAACTCAGACCACTCTCGAGCAGAATGAGCTCCGGATAATTTACAGTGAGTTGAACAACGAGCGGGCCTGCGATGTTTGGCAGTATGTGACGCAGGTAGATGCGCCATGATGGTACGCCGACGATCCGCGCCGCCTCGGCGTAACCGTCCTCGTTGGCACTCAGGACAAGGCCGCGCGTCAGACGAGCATAACGCCACCAGTTGTAGATCCCCGCTAGTAAGACAAACAGCAGCGGGTTCGAACCGAAAAACGCCAGTACGCCAAGAGCCACGATGATGAAGGGAACGGACTGCATGGCATCGGCAAAGCCCATGATGAGGTTATCGACCCAGCCCCCAAAATGCGCAGCCAGAAAACCCAGAATGGTGCCGATAAGCAAACAGATCACCGAGCCTGCGAAGGCGATCATCAATGTCATCTGGATCGCAGCAAAAAGGTTGCTAAGCACATCCCGGCCGAGATAATCCGTGCCAAGCAGATGTCCTGGCAGGGTGCCCGGCAACGCGAAGCGTGCAAGTGGCGACTGTTGCAGATAGTGGAAGGGTGCGATCCATTGCGCCGTCGCACCGACAATTACGATCGCAGCGATCCATATTATGCACAGCCAGATGCTGATCGGGGTTCGGGTGGCAAAATTCCAGAATTGCCCCCTCGGCAAGGAGAGTATCTTAGCGTGGGTCATTATTTCTGAAGCCTGATCTTCGGATTGAGGACCGCGTAGAGAATATCGACGGCCAAGTTGATCGTGACCATAAAGGCCGTGAAAAGAAGGATCATTGCCTGCACAACGTTGAGATCGCCGTGGGTCGTTGCATGAACGAAGCCGCTTCCGAGGCCCGGCCAGGCAAAGACGGTTTCGATGAGCACCGAACCGCCCAAGAGACCGCCTGCGACAAAGCCCAGCATGGTCACCATCGGGATGGCGGCGTTAGGCAGCGCGTGTCGAAGAATGACTTCCCACTTTGGTATCCCATCGGCTCGGGCGGCGGCGATGTACGGCTGCTCGAGCACCTCAATCAGCGTCGAGCGCGTGAAGCGCGCGATTGTGGCCGCGTTGAAAAGGCCGAAGGTTGCGACGGGCAGAATCGCGTGCTGCCAGGTAGAACTGCCAGAGCTCGGCAAGACACGCAGCCAAACGGCAAACACGAAGATGAGAGTGAGACCAAGGAGAAAGTTGGGAACGCTGTATCCGAGCACAGCTCCCGTTATGACGGCTTTGTCGACAGGGCTATCGCGTCGAACAGCAGCGACGATCCCGACCGGTATGCCGAGGAGCACACTCAGAATGAAGGCGGATACCGTCAACACCAGTGTCTTTGGTATGCGCTCGGCAATGATCGAAAAGACCTCGCGTCCGTCGGAGGATGAGACGCCAAAATTTCCTTGGAACGCATTGGCCACATAGATCAGGAACTGCTGGAGGATCGGCTTGTCGAGGCCCCAGTCGGCGCGGAACACCGCCAGCACCTCCGGCGTTGCACGCTCGCCCAGCATCGTCTGCGCTGGATCGCCGCTCAGTCGAAGAACGATGAAGACAAAAGTCACGGTGAGAAAGAGAACGACCAAAGCCCGAAGGGCACGAGCGATTATGAAGCCTATCATTATGCGATCTCCTTCCGGCAAATCTCGGATGACACGTCTTCGGCGCGGTGACATGCCACCTGCTGGCCGTCGAATTCGCGAAGCTTCGGCGTTTCGGACGCGCATCTGTCGATGGCAAACGGACAGCGCGTCCGGAAAACGCAGCCTTCGGATGGTTTGCTCGCATCGATTTCGCCCTGTAGCGGTGGCGGAAGGTTGCGCACGCTCGGATCCATCGTCGGAACTGAATCCAGGAGCGCTCTCGTATAGGGATGGCGGGGCCGTTCGTAGACCGAACGGATATGGCCGGTCTCAACGACCCGCCCGAGATACATCACGGCGATCCGGTCGACCAGGTGTCGAACGATGCGAAGATCGTGGGTGATAAACACGTAGGCAAGATCCAACTCCTGCCAAAGCGACTGGAGTAGCGCCACAACCTGAGCCTGGACGGATACGTCCAGCGCCGAGACGGCTTCGTCGAAAACCACCAGTTTTGGGTCGAGGATCAAAGCACGGGCAATGACGACCCGCTGGCGCTGGCCACCCGACATCTGGTGCGGGTACCGGGTCATCATCGCACTTGACAGCCCCACACGCTCGAGAATAGCGGCTGCGCGCTCATACGCGCTCGCGCGACCTGCAACGTGATGAACAAGAAGGCCCTCGGCGATCTGCTCTCCAATCGTCATCTGCGGGTTCAGAGCCGACAGCGGGTTCTGTTGCACAAGCGAGGTGCGCATACGGAACTTCGTCCAGTCTTTAGAGCTGCGGTCCTTGTGGTTCACGCCCTCGAACAAGACATCTCCGCTTGTCGGTGGGGTCAGGCCGAGCAGGAGCCGACCAAGTGTCGATTTGCCGCTTCCGGACTCACCGACCACGCCGAGGCGTTCCCGCGGCGCGAGGTCGAAGCTGATGGAGTTGACCGCAAGCTGGCTCGTCGGCTTGGCGAAGAACCCGGTCTTGTGGCTAAAGGCCTTGACCAGATCGTGGGTTTGAAGCAATGGCGTATTCATGCGACCACCGGATGGTAACAGGAGGCTTCATGGACGAGGCCTATATTTTTGGGCGCTGGGAAGCGTACGGAACATTCGCCACTCGCACGCGGACAGCGTGGATGGAAATGGCATCCCTCCGGAAGGCTATCGAGAAGGGGTACCGATCCGGGGATAGGGATCGGAGGTTCGCGGTCCGCGGGATCGATACTGGGCATACAATCGATCAGGGCCTGGGCGTAGGGATGAGCCGGGCGCCGGAGCAGTTCTGTCACGGGCGCCGTCTCGACGATCTTACCGCAATACATCACCGCTGCGCGGTCGGCCAAACGAGCGATTACTCCGAGATCGTGCGACACGATGAGGAGTGCCATGCCGGTTTCGGCCTTCAATTCTTCCAGCAAATAAAGGATCTGTGCCTGCGTCGTCACATCGAGCGCGGTAGTTGGCTCATCGGCGATCAGCAATTGGGGCTTTGCCGCAAGCGCATGAGCGATCATGACGCGCTGGTTCATGCCGCCGGAAAACTGGTGCGGATAGGAACGCAACCGGCTCTTGGCACGGTCGATGCCGACGCGCTCAAGAAGCCGCATCGCCTCCAGCCGCGCGTCGCTGCCCCTGAGACCCTGATGCCGGAAGAGGGCAGATTCGAGGTAGTAGCCAATTGTGTGCACTGGGTTCAGGCTGCTCGTCGGATCCTGGAAGATCATGGCGACCGATGGTGCTTTCCCCTGGCTGTCGGCCTGCGCACCAGAACTCAACGTTACCGTTCCGCCCGTTTGAGCAATGCCGCGCGGCAGCGCTTTGGCAATGGCATAGCAGGTCATGCTTTTTCCGCAGCCGGATTCGCCAACGAGGCCGAGCGTTTGACCCGCACCCAGCGAAAAACTGATGCCATCGATGATCTTGAGCGCGCGCGCCGGCACCTGAACGGTGAGGTCGCGAACTGCTAGTAGACTTGTCACTTGAAAACTCCTCCCCGGCGGCGCGCCTCCAGATACGCGCCACCACCAACGAAACTCACGCTCAGGCGAAGCTGAGGTTGTTCCGGAACTCCATCATTTCGAAGCTTACGGGCGTCCAGTGGACATCCTTGCGGGCGGCGTAGACGTCATAGGGCTGGTAGAGAATGACCGCGGGGGCCTCAGCTTCGAAGATATCTCGCATGCGATTGTAGGCGTCGGAGCGTTCTTTGCCGTTCGGCAGCACCGTGACCTTATCGCACAGCTCGTTGAATTCGGCCGGCGCTTTCCAGCCCCACCGCTTCTGAACCTGGCCGTTGGGCCCGAACTCGGGAACGATGGTGGCATAAGCGTCCGTCATCCACTGACCGTTGGACCAGTTCCGCATCCAGCTCTTTTCGTCAGGCACCGTTGTGCCCGGTGCATAAATTTCCGGCACGACGGTGACGCCGATTTCCTTCCACATTTCGATCATCATCATCAGCGCCGGAACTGCGTTGGCGTAGTAGTTGCCCATCGTACGATAGGTGATCGGCGTGCCGTCGTAGCCACTCTCCTTCACCAGGCGCTTGGCTTCCTCGACATTGTATTCCATGGCGGGCCGATTTGGATCGAAGGTTTCGCCATAGTTCGGGAAGTTGAAACCATGCGGGATCGAGGCCTTGTTCTTCCAAAGGGATTCGACCATCAGCGGGCGATTGACCGCAAGCGCCAGCGCACGACGAAGCGTCTTTTCCTTGAAAACCGGCTGGTTCATGTTGAAGGTGAACATCTGGAAGTTCTCGATGAGCGTTCCACGTGTTTCCAGGTCGGGGTAGCTGTTGATCAGTTGGATGTCGTCGGGCGTCAGCGTTGTGACGATGTCGTATTCGCCGCTGATCAGGCCGGCGACCCGCGTGGCTGGCTCTGCGACAAGCTGGTACGTGATTTTCGAAGCCGTCGGCTTTGAACCCCAGTAGTCGTCGTTCGCTTCCAGCACGACACGGTCGCCGCTGACGAGCTCGACAAACTTATACGGACCCGTTCCGATCGGCTTGTTGCCGAATGCAACCGCTCCAAGGTTCTTGTAGTATTCCTTGGGAACGATGCGACTCATCCAGGACGCAGCGTAGGTTTCGATGAGATAGCTCGGGGTTTTCGTGCGAAGCACGACCGTATACTTGTCCTCGACGACGGGCTCGTCGAAGGCGAGCGAATAGGACTTGCCGAGCGGGATTGTCTTGATCGCTTCGGGCCCCCAGAGCCGCTCCGACGAGAAGGTATACGCGACATCGTCTGCGGTCATCTCCACGCCGTCGTGGAACATGACCTTCTGGCGTAGCTTGAAGCGTACGGATTTGTCGTCGATCCGCTCCCAGCTCTCGGCAAGCGCCGGCACCAGCGTAATGCCGCTGCCTGGTGCGCCTTTTCCAAAAAAGTCGCGGGCCACGAGCGTGTCGTAGATCTGGTTCACGATACGCGGACCAACGTTGCTGATCGCATTCACCGGCTCAAGGGTCGGCGGCAGGCCATTAACGCCAATCCGGAGCTCGCGTCGTTGCTGCGCGAAGGCGAACTTCATACTTGTGGTTGATGCAAGCGCTGCAACGCTGGCACCGATGATGAAATTTCTGCGGCTAGTCGAAAGCATCTAAGAGCTCCTGCTTGGCATGATGTGAGGGAAAGGTGAGTGAGGCTTAAGTCGCGATGACAAACTTTTTGCGCAGCTTCTCGGGCGCGGCTTCGATGATGGTTTTCGATCCACTGTCGGTGACCACGATGCCGATTTCTTCGATCTTCCCGACGACAGACAGGCTGCTCTTGGTGAACTTAGAATGATCTGCGACGACAATCGTCCGCCGAGAGACTTCGACCATGACCTTCGCGATGCTCGCGTTGACCGGTTCAACGGTGCAGACCAGACCGCGATCGACGTCGATTGACGCAGCATTCAAGACAAGCTTGTCGACGTTGAACTGCCGAATGAACTGCTCTGCCAACGGACCGCGGAAGGAGTGATTCGAGTCGGTGTATTCACCACCTACGGAATAGATCTTGTGATTACCCTGGCGCGCCAGCTCCGCAACGATGTCGAGGCCGTTCGAGATGATGGTAAGGCTCTGGCGACCCGCGAGCATTTTCGCGACTTCTAGCGCGGTTGTGCCTGCATCGAGCAGGATCGTGTCTCCGTCAGAAATCATGCCAACAACGGCGGCAGCAATTGCAGCCTTTTCAGCCTGCTTCCAGACCAGACGGGCGGAGTTTGTCGCATCTTGCGCTACCTGGTTAAGCCCGACTGCGCCACCATGCGTCCGGCGAAGAACGCCCGACTCCTCAAGTTCCACGAGATCCCGACGAGCCGTTGCCACAGAGATCTCAAAACGCTCCGTTAGCGTTTTGAGATCAACGAAGCTCTGCTCACGCAGAAGCTCGACGATTTTTGCCTGTCTGCCTTCGGCCTGTGTCGGGATTGGATGCGTTTCATTCATGGTAATGACGTTTCTCGTTCATGTGTGAGCGTTATCTATCTACCCTAGATGACACCCATATGACGAAAACGGCATGCAACGTAAGTACATTGTATTTTGCGGGGCACCAATTCGATGCTGCAGTGCGCTAATCTGCCTCAGAATGAGCGATATCGTTCACGTTCTGAAGGATAAATTTATCTGAGAGTGTTAGGCATTCAATCACTCCTCGCGGGCGCGGTCTCAGAGTGGCATTAGGCGAGCACTTAGTCTTGGGTTCCCAATGCTTCGCCATTCGCAAGGCGGTCAAGGAGTTTCAGGCCCGAATGACACGCGGTGATGTCGAGCGTGGGCCGGAATAGGCCCGTGGCCCTTTTCCTCGCAAAAAGCCGACAGTATCGTGCGCTCCGCATCCCTATCAGGCTCTACGGATTGAAACGCAAAATGGGCAAGACGAGCTGGCGTTTCGATCGGGCGAAACGGGCGCGCATGAACCTCGCCGAGAACAGATGCACGATCGCGATGAGGCGAGAGCGCTTGTGTCGAATTCTCAGGCGAAGGTGTCATGGTGAGTGTCTTCCCAGTTCAGGACGCGGCCAGCAGGGCTTGCCGCCGGAGCAGCATTCCGAAAAGATCCCTTGGCTCGTCTGGGTCGGCTAGAAGGTCGAGTGGGCTGCTGTGGCTTGATCCCTCAACGCGGTCGCGGACGTAGCGCAGCGCCGAAAAATCCTCGATCGCAAATCCGACGCTGTCGAAAAGCGTGATTTGCTTGTCGCTCTTTCGGCCGACGTCCTGGCCAGTCATCACGCGCCAAAGTTCCGTCACAGGATGATCTGGCGCGAGTTGCTGGATCTCGCCTTCAATCCGGGTCTGTGGCGGAAACTCCACGAAAATATCCGAACGCAGCAAGATATCGCGGTGCATCTCGGTCTTGCCCGGGCAGTCTCCGCCGACACCGTTGATGTGGACGCCGGGGCCTATCATATTGTCACTCAGGATCGTAGCGTTGTTCTTGTCGGCGGTTACGGTCGTGATGATGTCCGCGCCTTCCACCGCCTGTTCGGCGGATGTGCAGGCCTCGATCTGAAACCCGAACCGCTGGAGATTGCGGCTGCAGCGAGCAGTCGCCTCCCGGTCGATATCGTAAAGCCGTATCCGATCGATACCGAGCAGCGCCTTGAAGGCGAGCGCCTGGAATTCGCTCTGGGCACCGTTGCCGATCAGCGCCATCGTGCGCGCATCTTTACGGGCCAGATACTTTGCCGCGATCGCGGAGGTCGCGGCCGTTCGCAAGGCCGTCAGGATTGTCATTTCCGACAGCAGCAGCGGATAGCCGCTATCGACATCGGAGAGCACGCCGAACGCGGTCACCGTCTGGCGTCCCGACTTCGTGTTTTTCGGATGGCCGTTGACATATTTAAAGCCGTAGAGCGTGCCGTCGCTCGTCGGCATGAGTTCAATCACGCCGTCCCGCGAATGCGATGCGATGCGTGGAATCTTGTCAAAGCTTTCCCAGCGCCGGAAATCTTCTTCAATATAGCCGGCCAGTTGAACAAGGAAGTTCTCGATCCCGGTGCTGACCGCCAAATCCATCATGTTTTCAACACTGATGAACGGAACGATGTTGAGGTTGGCAATTGCTGGCATCTTTTGGCCCCCTTTATTGGTTTGATAGACTGCCGGACGAGCCCCGATCACACGGGTTCGGCCGTGATCGCGTACCCGGTAACTACCCGTTTCTTGAGCGTGGGCAGATCCAGCGGGCCGAGGTCTGGAAGCAGGTCGTTTTCTTCGGAAAAGTCGCGTCCGTAGCAGGCGCTTAAAATTCGCACGCCGCTTTCATGCAAAGGCGCCGATACGCCGGCTGCTTTTGCCAAATGCAGGGTGGGGATCAGACCAAAGGGAACGTCTTCGAGCACGTAGCGAGTATCAACGCTCTTTGGGCCTGCCGGGTCGCTTCCGCGCTCGACCAGGATCGACGATATTTCCGAAACGGATTGGCCGGATATGTCGAACGACAATCGGAAGTGATCGAAGGTGGATCGGACCGTCTTGCCGAAGGCGGAAGCGATTGCCAACCTCTCCAGATCGAGCGCCTCAAGGAAGCGGCCGACGGCAGGCGTGACGTTGGTGTTCTGACCCCATTCCTCAGCTCGCTCGATACGTGACAGATTGCACAGCGCGATGCCCATATGGTCCTGGGGATTGAGATTGCTCAATGCGATCGTGAGGATATCGTCCTTCACGTCGAAGCGATCACCGAACAGAGCGACACAGGTGTCGTGCGCCCGTCCTGCGAAACGTGCCGGCACGGTCGCCATATCGACCTTTGCCCGGATGGCGCCGATGTTGAACGTATCCGCCTCCCGCGGCTTGCATGTCAGCACAGTTGTGCTCCATGCCGTGATTGGGATCTCGATTCCACGCTCGGCCAACCCTTTGGCGAGGTAGAGCGCCGCAAAGGAAAGATGGGCGCTGATGATCACCGAATGACGTGCGCTGAGGTGCGGCAGAAGAGCGTCGAGAACAAAGCGGTGACCATAGGCGGGCAGCGCCAGCACGATCACATCGGCTTCGGCCAATTCCTGGGCGTTCGTGCAGATATGCGGGTGGAACTCCGTGCTGATCGCACCCGTGATCTTCACCGGTGCGCCGGCAGAGAAAGCAGCAGTTCTTTCGCGTGAACGCGACCAGATCAATGGCTCATGTCCATTCTGCAAGAGGAACGCCGCATACCCAATGCCGATCGATCCTGCTCCGGCGATTCCAACCTTCATCTTCTTCCTCCTGGTTTCGAAGGGTCGTCTCGATGCGAGAGGCAAACCTCGATCGCACCGGGCCACACCCGGTGGTCAAAATGCTGTTGTCACCCTGTCGAACACGCGCCGGCCGAACAGGCTCGCGGCAAGATCGGTCATCAGTCGGGCCGTACGTCCTCGCTCGTCCAGAAACGGATTGAGCTCCGCAAGGTCGAGCGAGGTGACGAGACCGCTGTCATGGAGCATCTCCATGATGAGGTGTGCCTCTCGGAAAGTCGCCCCGCCCGGAACCGTGGTGCCCACCGCCGGCGCAATCCCGGGATCGAGGAAGTCGACGTCGAGGCTGACGTGCAATCTGCCCTTGGCCTTGCTCACGCGGTCAAGAAAGACGCCGAGCGGGCGTACGACGCCTTGCTCGTCCAGAACCCGCATGTCGGCGACTTCGATACCGATCTCGGCAACCCGGCGCCTTTCTTCCGGGTCGACCGAGCGAATCCCCATCATGGATACGTTGCGGGGATCCACAGGCGCGGCCAGCGGCGGTAGCCCTTCGAAGCCAGGCTGGCCCGTATAGTAGGCGACCGGCGTGCCATGAAGATTGCCGCTTGCAGTCGTGTGTAGGGTATGCAGGTCTGCGTGCGCGTCCAGCCAGAGGACGAATTGCTCCTTGTCGAGTTCGGCCGCTCGTTCGGCCACCCCGGAAACGGTGCCGGCAGACATTGAGTGATCGCCGCCGAGAAAAACCGGAAGATCGCAGCTGCGGGCCATCTCCAGCGCTTTTTTGGAGAGACTGCGCGTCCATCCCACCATAGCGTCGAGGTTCTTAACAGCGGAATTGGTGTGACTGATTTCGGGCTCCGCCGTCGGCGTCGCATCTCCGAGATCAGTGACGGCCCAGCCCAGTTCCGTCAAAGCTCGCGACAAGCCGGCAGTCCGAAAAGCATCAGGCCCCATCAGGCATCCGGGTTGGGATGCGCCGCTTTGAACGGGGGCTCCCAGGATTTGGCACGTCTTCAACTCATTCTCCTTGCGACGCCGCGAGGCGTTCATTTCTTGACTGCACCTTTGGTCACCACGCTGTGGCGATGGCCGAACGATCACTCATGTGTCGACGCTGAAACGACTTCCTCGGCCTGCTGAGCTGCAAGCATCGATACCGTTAAGGGAACGAAGGGAGGCCGCGGATTGAATAGGCCGACCTCGCCAGCGGTCAGACCGGCGACGGACTTCACCAGTTCGTGCACCGGGTAGCCGCACTGCCTTCCCTGACAGGGACCCATGCCCGCGCGTGTAAAACTCTTCAGCTGGTTAGGGCCTCGGCAAGCGCCACGGACAGCAGCTTCCCTCAACACGCCCGCGCTCAACTCTTCGCACCGGCAGACGATCGTTGCGTCGTCCGGCTGGGTCCGCGCAATATTCGGCGGATAGACTCCATCCAGAAATCGCCGGAACGCCTTTTGCCCGGCATGATGTGCCCTTAGCGGTTTTGTCTCGGCATCCGCCTGAGCGGCCGTCAGGGCGCCGTCACGAAGAAGGATACCGGTCGCGGCGATCTCTCCTTCGATCTCGGCATTGACGGCGCCGCCGATCCGAGCACCGTCCCCGGCTATGTACAGTCCGTCCGGACCTGCGTTCATCCACTCGTCGCGCTCAAGCCGGAACGCTGACTGGCCGACATCCCACATCAGTTGCGCGCCGACCGACACGGCCAACTGATGGCTTGGCACCAGCCCCTCGTGTACAAGAAGGGATTTGACCTCCAATCGGTCGGACCTGCCGTTTGAAGTTTCGAACCGTACAGTTTCCAGTCGTCCGCTTCCTTCGGCGCTGATTTTGACCACGTTGCGTACGTGCCGAACGCCACTGAACTGCGGTAACCAGGCAATCCCTTTCAGGATTTGGCCGGGCTCCTTTAGCGCCCCGCGAAAACCGCGCAGCGAACGGCTGATGAGACCCCGAGGGGTCGTATCGAGATAAGCGACGGGCTTTGTCCCGGCGAGCCGCATCTGCTGCATGTATAGTAGGGGAAGAGGTCCGCTCCCGACCACGGCAACTGGCCCCCGTGGCAGTTGGCCCGCCGTCTTAAGGAGAATCTGTGCGGCGCCGACCGTCATGATGCCGGGTAGCGTCCAGCCGGTGAACGGAACCGGGCGTTCCTGTGCGCCCATAGCGAGCAAGAGATGCCGTCCCATGACAGAACGAATTTCTCCACCCTTTACATATTCCACCGTCCAACCCTGGCTGAGCCTGCTTACCTGAGCCTCCGGAATGTAGTCGGCGCCGCAGGCCAGGAATGCTTCGATTTGCCGGATACCGCGTCGATATTCCGCCCCCAGAACGTTTATGACCGGGCTCGTCGCGTTGCGGCCGGCATTGCGCCAGATCTGACCTCCAGGCTGTGATTGCGAATCCAGCAGGATGACGGACAGACCGCCGCGCACAGCGCGCCTCGCGGCGGCAATGCCAGCGGGGCCGGCTCCGACGATCAACAGGTCGGCGCTCGAATGATGGTTCATTTCAGCCTCTTCGGATGGTCATGGCGTTCGACCCTCATGCCGGCTTGAACCGCTTGCTGACAGCTTCGGATCGTGCCGATGTCTTCGATGTACACGATACATTCGAAACAGACGCCCATCATGCAGTAGGGCGCCCTGGGCTGGGCGGAAGGAAAGGAGGTCCGCGTATGGATGTCGTCCAGACGCAGAAAGACGGCGGCCAGAGGCTCCCCATCACGAGCGGTCACAGTTCGACCGTCGATGGTGATTTCCACGCTTGGGCCGGAGGGAAAGAGAACTTCACTCGTCACGCCGCGATCCCCATCTTGAATCTGCTGCCGCGGAAAGCGTCGTAGGATGGCTCCCTTCCATCGGCTGCCAACCATTCGGCAAAAGGACCCGCATGCAGAGCGGCAAGGGTGACGCCGGAATGGCATGCGACGACATGGATGCCGGGGTATCGCCGCGACCGATCGTAGACCGGCACCCCATCCGGGGTCAGCACGCGGAGTCCCGCCCATTGCCTTATGACACGCAACGCGCCGACGTCAGGCATCACACTGATCGCGCGATTGGCGATATGACGTGCGCCGCCAGCTGTCACATCGGTAGACCGGCCCACACGTTCATTCGTAACGCCGAGCTGAAACGTGCCCGTCATAGTCTGACGAATACCGCTGGCGGCGTAAGGAAATACCGGGGCGACCCGTTCCGTGATGAGAAGCTGCCCCTTTTCCGGAACGAGCAGAAGTGGAAGGTCCAGGCTCTTGGCAAAAGCCATGGAGTCATTTCCCGCTGCAATAATCACCCGCTCCGCTTCTATCGTGAGGCCATCCGTTGCCAGTCGGAAGCCACCAAGCGTGGGCGCGATGCTGTCGACGTGTTCGCCCGTCACCAAGGTTCCACCGAGGCGCACAAATCCCTCCAGCAAAGCGCGAAGGACCAGGAGAGGATTGACGTCACCGTCCATATGACTGAACGACGCTGAACACACCTTCGGCCCGAGACGGATGTCGGGAAGCATGCGCTCAAGGCGCGAGCGCTCCAGCATCTCGAAACGATAGTCAGGATGAATGGCAGCCATCTTCTCGCCGATGGCTTTTTCTTCTTCCGCCTGAGCTTCCGACACACAAAAGAGCAAACCACCGTTGCGGCGGTACTCTACGTCGACACCGGTCAGCTCTTTCAACTCGGAGGCAAAACCTGGCCACAGCTCAGCGCTTTGCCGCGTGATGCGATGATATTCAGGATATTCGTCGCCCTTGCCTTGAACCCAGATCAGGCCGAAATTTGTTCGGGACGCACGCAGCGCATCGTCCGCGCCATCGATGATGATCACCCGGCGCCCCAACTTGGCTAACCCGTATCCAATTGCGGCGCCCACTACGCCGCCGCCAACAATGGCCGTCTCGAACTCGTGATCCATTTAACCTTCTCACAATACGAAGGCTTCCGTGCCCGGGCGAAACGTTCGATCCGTGGCCATTAGCCCCCAGTGAGCCAGACGCATCCTTCAATCCTCGTGCGGTCGGCTATACAGTGTGTCCAGCTGTCGCCGTTTGACGGCCAAGTTTTGAGGACCTTCTTTGCTTCGGTTTCATCAGTCTTGAACAGATGATCACCATGTGAAGCGGGTCGATTGCAGATCTGGCTATCTTGGAATTCTTGCCTTCCAGCTTAGGGATAAGGCGTTGCCGTCCATGCTACAAGGGCAGTAATAGGCATACGGCGATGTTCAAATGTTATGAAGGCGGCATGGTCCTAGGGCCGTCGCGAGCGACAGGACGAGATCTCAGTCACCTTCGTCGCCCTCAGTTTCTATAAAGCAGGCGAGTCTCATCCGTTCCGATTGATTGCCGTTGCCAATCAATCGGTGGGATATGCAAATTCTCCAAGCGGAGTGAGCAGCGTATTCATCGCTGAAATATCGCGATGATCATTCCAGGACGGAGACAGGTTTCATGCAGATCAGAATAGATCGAAATACCCCGCAGGCCGACCAACTGAAGAAGCGAGGGTGAGCGGCAGATGCTTAGAATCGGCGTTGATATCGGTGGGACGTTCACAGATTTTTGCGGGTGGCGTGAAGGAGAGGACAGGATCGTCACTCTGAAGGTACCTTCGACTCCTCCCGCTTTCGAAAACGGTTTCCGCGAGGGATTCGAAAAACTACTGGAACGGCTCGCGCCCGAGCCGGGCGAGGCAGCCTTCGTCATGCACGGCACCACGGTCAGCACGAATGCCGTAATCGAGCGAAAAGGCCCGAAGATCGCGTTCTTCGTAACGAAGGGATACAGGGATCTGCTCGAACTGCAGCGGATCGGCGTCCGCAACCCTCTGAACCTGTTCGAGATCCGAACCAGGCCGCTGATCGATCGCGAGATGGTTTTCGAGGTTGAGGAACGCCTGCTGCGCGGCGGCTTGGTTCGAACCTCGATCGACGAGGCCGCAGTCGAGGCACTTGCCCGTCGTGCAGCCGACGCAGGTGCTGCCGGCTATGCGGTCGCGCTGCTTCACAGCTACGCCAACCCGCAGCATGAACAAGCGGTCG
The DNA here is from genome assembly GCF_014926405.1 of Agrobacterium vitis. Lineage (NCBI taxonomy): Bacteria > Pseudomonadati > Pseudomonadota > Alphaproteobacteria > Hyphomicrobiales > Rhizobiaceae > Gillisella > Gillisella vitis. The sequence continues at coordinate 29,583 of NZ_JACXXJ020000002.1, read as the reverse complement.
CGCGGGCTATCCGTAAAGCGGTCGGCGAAGATGCCGAGGTCAGCCTGTCCAGCGAGATCTGGCCGCGGATCGGAGAATACGAAAGAGCGATCGTCAGTGTGCTCAACGCTTTCGTGAAGCGCCGGATGAACGAGTATATCGGTGCGGTCGAAACTTATGTGGCTGAACGGTTGCCAGGGTCGCAACTTTTCGTCACACGCTCGAACGGTGGTGCGATGGCCGCCAGTGAGGCGCGCAACTTCCCCGTCCATACGCTTCTGTCGGGTCCGGCGTCTGGCGTGACGGCTGTGCAATATCTCGGCCGCGCCTTGGGCGAACACAACATCCTCACCATGGACATGGGTGGCACCAGCACTGACATCTCGCTCGTGCGCGATGGCGAAGCTCTGACCTCGACTTCGGCCGAGGTGGGTGAGTTTCCGGTTGTCATGCCAGTTACCAGCATCGAGGCGATCGGCGCAGGCGGCGGTTCGGTCGTCACGATTGATGGCGGGGTGTTGCGTATCGGCCCGCGCAGTGCTGGGTCCTATCCTGGCCCTGCCTGCTTCAGCCGAGGCGGCACGGAACCCACGCTGACCGATGCCTTTTTACTTGCGGGCTATTTGCCTGAAGCCCTTCTTGGCGGCGATATGCTGCTCGATCGTCATGCCGCCGAACGCGCTATGGCGCCGATTGCGGAGACTCTCAAGACGGACGTGCTCAGCGCCGCGGAAATGTGCGTCACCGTCGCAAGCTCGAACATGGTGGCCGGTGTCTTGCCTTATCTCGCACGCCAGGGCGTCGATCCCGAAGATCTGACGGTGCTCGTTTACGGCGGAGCTGGCGCGATCCAGGGGCCGCTCCTTGCGGCCGAGATCGGCGTGAACCGCGTTCTTGTGCCGGCGACACCTTCCGTATTCTGTGCCCTCGGGGGCCTTGTCTCTGATTTGAGCAACGACGCGCTCGAAACCGTCCACGGCCTTGATATCGATGGTTCTCTCATCGCGAAGAAGTTTCAGGTCCTTCGCGAGCAGGGAGCCGAATGGTTATCGCGGCAGGCACCGCCGGAGCGTCTCGTGTCGAAAACGTTCGAGTGCTGGGCCGAGATGCGCTACGTCGGGCAGTCCTTCCAGGTCGACGTGCGGCTGCCGGATACGGCGATCGAAGCGCACGACATTGCCGCAATGCATGCCGCCTTCCACCAAGAGCACGAACGCATCTACAGCCATGCCGACAAAGCGGCGCCAGTCGAGTTCGTCGACCTGCGCATGCGCGTGCGTGGATCGATGTCGATACCTCAGCCCACAACACCGGAAACGTTCGGGGCTGGCGGTGCGCTCAAAACGGTTCGTTCGATGCGCTTCCACAACAAACTCATTCCCGAGGTACGCGTCTTCGATCGCGCATCTCTCACCCCCAACGATGCGATCCAGGGGCCGGCCGTCATCGAGCAGCGTGATGCGACGATCGTCGTTCCGCCAGAGTTCGTTGCCCGCGTCGGAGCCTTTGGCGCAATTCTCATGACCCGGAGCTGATCAATGGATGCCGTTCGTACTGCCGTCATGAACAATCGATTCAACGCGATTGTCGAAGAAGCCTCTGCCGCGATCTACCGCACCGCCCACACGACTTTCGTTAAGATCGTGCAGGATTATCAGTGTGCGATTGCGACTGCCGAAGGCGAAATGTTCGCTTATCCGATGTTGTCTGGCGTCAATGTCTTCGTCGGCTCCCCGTTGAAGCCGACGCTGGATGCCATCGGCCGGGAGAACCTGAAGCAAGGCGATATCATCATCACCAACGATCCCTTTGCCACGGACGGTCTGGTGACGCACCTGATGGACGTTACGCTGCTTTATCCGATCTTCTACGACGAGAAGCTGATCGCGATCGGCTGGGCATTTGTCCATGCGTCCGATATCGGCGGCGCCGTTCCAGGAAGTATCTCGCCAGCCTTCACGGAAGTATTCCAGGAGGGCCTCCGTGTCAGGCCAATGAAGCTCTACGAAGGAGGGGTGTTGAACGAAGCGATCAAGTCGATCTTCCAGGACAACAGCCGAATTCCGACCGAGTTGTGGGGCGACATTCAGGCCATGATCTCGGGCCTGAAGAGCATGGACCGGCGCGTCAGCGAGCTTTGCGAGCGATATGATCGTGAGAGTGTCGAGGAGGGGATGCAGGACGTCATCAACTACGCGGAGACCAAGGCCCGCGCGGTGATCAGGACGATTCGGGACGGTGTATATACCTTCTCGGACTATCTTGAAGGGATCCATGATGGTCAGCTGGCCTATTTCAGCGTGACCATGACGGTGAAGGACAGCGAGATCGAGGTTGATTTTACCGGCACGGATCCGCAATTGGCGGCCGCCTACAACCTGGTAACGGGGGCAACCACCCACCCCTACATTATCCAGTGCCTTTACGCCTACATCCTGACCGTTGATCCGCTGACGCCGCGCAACTCCGGTATCTTGCGGGCGATCCACGGCCATGCTCCGCGCGGCACGGTTCTCAACGCGGTCTATCCCGCATCCGGCGGGTCTCGTGCTGCATCAGCGACACGCGCCTACGACGTTATCCTGGGGTGCCTCAATCAGGCACTACCGGAGGGCCTTGCCGCAGCCGGTGGCGGTATGAGCGGGGTTATCGTCGTTTCGGCTCCCGATCCTCGTACAGGCCGTGACCGTGTCAACGTGGTGGGTACGATCGACGGCGGCGGCGGTGCCCGCCGTGGCGTTGACGGCCTGGACGGATCGGAAGTACGCTACTCACAGCGCAGCGTGCCAGTCGAAGTCATCGAGATCGAAACGGTGCTGGTCATGCGGGCGCTCCGCCTCGTGCCGGACAGTCGCCGCGCGGGAAGATTCGCCAGCGGCGCCGCGCTCGAAATCGAAATGGAAAACACGTCAAATCGCGCGGTCATAACGGTCAGAAACCTGAACCGGTTTGTGTTCGCGCCGTGGGGCTTCAAGGGGGGAGAGATCGGTCTTCTGGGTAAGGCAATCGTCAATCCTGGCCGACCCGATGAGCGATCGGTCGGCAAGATCTCGGTGCTGGAGCTCGGACAGGGCGATATTCTCAGGATCACCAGTTCCACAGGCGGGGCGTTCGGCGAACCTCTTGAGCGGGATGTGGCGGCGATCGCGCGCGAGATCGAAAACGGCATGATTTCCCCGGAGCGGGCCGCCGACGTCTATGCTGTCGTCTTCGACCGGGACGGTAAGATCGATGAGGCGGCGACTGCGGAACATCGCCGCGAACGCGGGAACCAGAGGTCCGGCGACTTCAATTTCTGCATCGAACGCCAGCGTCAGGACCAGGTGTGGTCGCAGCAGACACGCAGGGAACTGGCATCGCGAGCACTGACCTATGAACAGCGCATCCGCAGCCAGCTTGTCGATCGCGTTCATCACCGCCTGTTGGCGAAAGGTGAACGGGTTGATGCCGGGAAACTGGATCAAGTCATCGCCGAAGAAGCTGGCCGGTTGTAGCGGCGATGGTCCTGTGATCGTAAGCAGTTAGTGTGAACGGTCGTCTGAAAGTGCGGCTATTGGAAGGGATGCCTCCTCCAAGGGGGCATCCCTTGTTCATTCAGGATTTCAAAAGCGCCGCTATTTTCGCGCTGAAATCAGGTTTTGCGCAGCCAACGTCGCAAACTCGACGAAAGGCAGTATCCCTGGAACCGGGCAATCCGGATTCCAGCCCACGGCCATCGAAATTTCGACGGACATATCGTCCACAACTCGGGTAACAACGCCGTCGGGGGTCATCGCAGACACCCACTCCGGCAGGAATGTGATCCCGACGCCGGCAATCACCAGGGCCAGAGCTGTATTGGTGTCGGAGACCGCTATGTCGTTCTCGATCAGCAGGCCGGCGCCGACAAGTTGTTCGTATACAGTCTCAAAACACGATAGCTCGAAGCGCTTGAGCGCGAAAACACCGTGCCCGGCGAAATCTGACAATCTCAACGCCGGTTTCCTCGCAAGTGCCGATTGGCGAGGCATGACGGCGACAAATCGTTCCGAGAGCAGGTGGCGAAACCGCACGAGATTGCTATTTGATGGCGGTCGCATCAACCCGACATGGAAGTCACCGCGCTCGATCCCCCGCAGAAGCTCGATAGAATCGACCTCTTTGATGACAAGCCTTGTCCTGGGAAACCTTTGCCGGAAACGGCTCAAGATCAAGGGGAGCAATTGACTGGTGGCCGGGCTGATCGCTCCGATGATCAGCTCTTCTCCGCCGGGACTGAGACCGCCGGCTTCCAGCTTGGCATTGAGGATCGCCTCGTCGATTTTCAAAAGGATCTCGCGCGCGTGATCAAGGAATGACGCCCCCGCACGCGTCAGCTCCACGCGCCGCGTAGAGCGGATGAACAGTTGCACCCCCATAAGCTCTTCGAGCCGCTTGATCTGCTGGCTGAGCGTTGGCTGCGACATGTTCAGTCGGATCGCGGCTCTGCGGAAATGTAGTTCTTCAGCGGCAACGACAAAGCAGCGGATGCTTCCGATCTCTATTTGATACGACATCTCCGCTCACCAATACAAAGCAACGTAACAGTCAAACCCGAATATTTGAATGTTACGTCGAGTTTCGCCTGAGCGCACTCTTTCGATCGGTAATCCAACGGGGATTTCCAAGTTCTAATGCGTCTCCACGGCCTTCGGAGCCGTTCCGCCCACCCGGGCGCGCATGTGCGGATTGAGCCACCACTCCGCCAGCATGACCAGACGGCTAACAACGAACGTGATGGACAGGTAGATCGCACCGGCGACGATGAACACTTCGACCGGGCTGTAGGTAGCCGAGATGATCTGCTTCGCCAGACCGGTCACTTCGACGATCGTGATTGTCGAAGCAAGCGACGTCGATTTGATGATGAGCATCACTTCGTTGCCATAGGCCGGCAACGCTTGCCGGATGGCGATCGGGAACACGATTCTCCTAAACTGGAGAATTGTGGACATGCCAACAGCGCGCGCGGCTTCGATCTGCCCGAGAGGAACCGCCTGTATGCCGCCCCGGATGATTTCGCTGGTATAGGCTGCGGTATTGAGGGCCAGAGCGAGGATCGCGCAGAACCACGGTTCGCGGAACGACGACCACAGACCAACTTCCGTGAGGAACACTCTGAACTGAGCCGACCCGTAGTAAATCAGGAACATCTGCACCAGAAGCGGGGTCGATCTGATCAGGTATACGTAGCCGTATGCTACCGAAGAAACGATGCGGTTTTTCGAAAGCCGCATAAGCGCGACAGGCACCGAAACAACAAATCCGATGAGAAGCGATATGAACGCGAGCGCCAGCGTCGTGGGGACGGCAGCAATGAGTTTGGGGAACGACTCGATGATGAGTTGAATATCCATATTATTGGCTCCTCACACCGCGGTTCGCCCACTTTTCAGCTTTGAGAAAGCCCCGATTTGACACGGAGGAAAGAAGAAGGAAGATCACGAAGGCGGTGATGTAGAAGGTAAAGGGCTGCTTCGTCGAACCTGCGCCCATCGCCGCCGTCCGCATGATTTCGACCAGGCCGACAACGGAGATTAGCGACGTGTCCTTGAGCGTGAACTGCCAGACGTTTCCAAGGCCTGGGAGGGCGAACCTAGCCGCTTGTGGGATCAGCACCCGGCGCAGCCGCAGCCATGGACCCATCCCAATGGATTTCGCCGCTTCGATCTGACCGGGGGGGACAGCGAGAACGGCCGCGCGAATGACCTCGGTGGCATATGCTCCGGCACTCACGCTGATACAGAGCACGCCGATCACGAAGATTGGAGGCTCGATGTATCCGCCGTATCCGAACAGTCCGTTGGCAATGGTGCGCAGGAGTGTCCCGCCACCGAAGAATACCAGAAAGATGATGAGTAGTTCAGGGACGCCGCGAACGACCGTCGTATAGACGTCACCGAGCAGGCGTAGTGACCAGAAACGGGATAGCTTTGCCGCAGCAAAAATCGAACCAAAGATGATTCCGAAAAAGTACGAACAGGCTGCGACGACAACGGTCATCATTGCCCCACGCACCAGTTCATCGCCCCAGCCGGCATCTCCCCATTGTAATAGTGTTAAATCCATCGCCCACGCCTCAAGCTTGCAAAACGGATAGAGCGCCGGACGCACGAGTGCCGACGCTCCAACTAAAAGAGATTTACTGCTTGGGAGACGCGTCGTAGCCGAACCACTGTTGGGACAGCTTCTGGACCGTGCCGTCCGCGACGGCGGCATCAATTGCTTTGTCGAACAGCGCTTTGAGATCGGTATCCTCTTTGCGGATGCCAACGCCGACACCCTTTCCGAATAGTCCCCCCGTCATTCTCGGGCCAAACATCTTCAGGTCCTTGTTATCGGGCTTGTCCGTCAGCGGCTTCAGGAAGCTGACCGAAGCCAGGCTCGCGTCGATCCGACCGGCCTTCAAATCCATCACGACGTTGTCGATGGTGTCGTAGGTCGAGATCTGCACGCTCGGCATCATCTGTTTCATGAACGTTTCATGAGATGTACCGGCCTGAACGCCAAACTTCACGCCCTCGAAAACCTTGGTGAATTTATCCAACTCGGCTTTCTGCTCGGGGGTGATATTGTCGAGCGGAAGGTTCTCGACTGTAGCCGGAGTTTTCAGAAGCGGGCTGTCCGCTGTCGTCAGGAACGTCATCGGCGTGAGGAGATACGGGCGGGAGAACGAAATGACCTTTTCGCGCGCCGGCTGGATGCCCATCGCTGCCATAATGGCATCGTACCGACCCGCGGTAAGGGAAGGTATGATCCCGTCCCAAGCCTGCTCGACGAATTTGCATTCGATGTTCATGCGCTTGCAAAGGTCGTTTCCGAGATCGATGTCGAAGCCGATCAGCTTTCCGCCCGCATCCTTGAAGTTGTAGGGCGCGTAAGATCCTTCGGTCGCAATTGTGATGCTCTTGTAGTCCTTGGCCACTGACGGGCCTGCCGCGACAAGGACGCCGGTCACAATTGCCGCAAGCGCATTCAAGTTGAAGAATTTCATAACGTTCACCTCTGTTGCTGTTATTGTTTATTTCGAATCTTGACTCTTCTGCGCGCTTACGCGCTCACAGAACGCTGGAGAGGAAGGCCCGACACCTTGGTGACGTCGGGTTCTGGAACACTTCTTGCGGCGTTCCCTGCTCTTCGATTTGCCCCTTTTCGAGGAAGAGAACCTTGTTCGATACGTCGCGAGCAAAACCCATTTCGTGCGTCACCACGACCATCGTCCGCCCCTCCTCGGCGAGCTTCCTGATCACCTTCAGGACTTCACCCACCAATTCCGGATCGAGGGCAGAGGTTGGTTCGTCGAAGAGAAGCGCGCTCGGCTGCATAGCCAGTGCGCGTGCGATGCTGACGCGCTGTTGTTGCCCACCTGACAATTGAGACGGGTAGGCGTCGTGCTTGTCGGCAATACCGACCTTGTCCAGGAAATCCATTGCACGGTCGCGCACGTCGCCCTTGGGCTGCTTGAGAACGTGTACGGGGCCTTCCATGACGTTCTGCAGGACAGTCATATGTCCCCACAGATTGAAGCTCTGGAACACCATGCCAAGTTGCATCCGCATGCGTTCGATCTTTTTGCGATCGACTCCGACCAATCGGCCGGCCGCATCGGTTTTGACGACAACCTCCTCCTGCCCGACCGCGATACGGCCCTTATTCGGCGTTTCGAGGAAATTCATACAGCGAAGGAAAGTACTCTTACCGGAGCCGGAGCTGCCAATTATCGAAACGACGTCACCCTTATCGGCCGTGAGTGAAATCCCCTTCAGAACTTCGAGCGTTCCGAAGTTTTTATGCACGTCTTCTGCCACCAAGGTGGGTTGAGTAGCGTCCATTCGCGTTCCCTTGTTTTTCATTCCTAATCTCTTGCAATGCAGCGGAAACTCTCACGGCAGGACAGCCGAGAATGACGCCGCTGGCATCTGCCAGCATTTATTTTCAACGATGCAGCACGTGTTAACATGCCCGCCGAAGTGCAATTCGAGATTAGGACCCAGTTTTCTATTGTTACTAAAAGCTTGCCTTCCATATCGCAAGGGCAGTAATAAGCATGCGCCCATGCGCATATGTTATGGAGGGGACAATGATTCAATCGCGTCAGTTGGAAGCGTTCCGGGCTGTGATGCTGACGGGAGGTATGACGTCTGCAGCTGATCTTGTGAGGATCACACAGCCCGCAATTAGCCGGCTGATCAGGGATCTCGAAGACGAAATAGGGATCAGCCTGTTCGAGAGAACGGGCAACCGCTTACGACCCACTCGTGAGGCCGGTATTCTGTTCAAGGAAGTGTCGCGACATTTCAACGGGATTCAGCACATCGACAAAGTCGCGGCTGAACTGAAGAAGTCTCACATGGGGTCTCTAAGGGTCGCCTGTTATACGGCGCCGGCTCTGAGTTTTATGTCCGGCGTCATTCAGACGTTCATCGCCGATCGGCCCGACGTGTCGGTCTACCTCGACACGGTTCCCTCCCAGACGGTCCTCGAATTGGTCTCGCTCCAGCACTACGATCTCGGAATATCGATATTGGCTGGCGACTATCCTGGTCTCACCATCGAACCTGTCCCTTCCTTTCGTGCGGTCTGCCTGCTGCCGCCGGGGCATCGTCTCGAAGACAAGGAAACTGTTCATGCGACGGACCTTGAAGGAGAGTCATTGATTTGCCTCTCTCCAGTAAGCCTTCTACGGATGCAAACGGACGCCGCACTGGACAGCTGCGGCGTCCACTGTAATCGCAGGATAGAAAGTAGTCTGGCGCTGAATCTCTGCGATCTGGTAAGCAGGGGAATGGGGGTTGGTATCGTCGACCCCTTCACTGCCGACTACTACAGTGCAAATCCGGTTATTCAGCGCTCCTTTGATCCGGTTGTCCCCTACCATTTTGCTATCGTTCTTCCGACCGACAGCCCACCGCCGCGCTTGGTTAGCGAGTTCCGGGCAGCGTTGCTTGATGCTTTGAAAGCCTTGCCCTATGAAACCATTTGATCGTCAGGATCGCAGCAAGTTGTCAAAGATATCGGGTCCAGCCCGGTGTCGTGGTCGAAAGGCTGGCGAACCCGGCTTATTCCGTTCTAGAGGCCACCAGTCGGCGAGATTTACCCGCACGAAAACATTGTTGCTGATGCGATAGGCAGCGGGACCGGCGCGCAGCTCGTCGAAATCACGGCTAGACGGAGATTCTGTGGCGACTGCAGATAGAAAGATGCCTCCGAACACTGTGGTTCCCGGAACGCTGTAATTCGAGCGGTTGGGTACTTTCGACACGGTGATGTTTTGCCCGAACACAACAGACTTGTTGGGTCTGGGCACGTGTCTCATCGATATGCTCCTGGGAAAACAATGTCCTGATCGACCAGCACATTGAATTTGTAACCAGGCCGGATCTCGAGCGTAGGCTGCACGTCCATGTTTCTCTGGATGGTCCGGTCAGCGACGCGCCCGAAAGTCTCTGCGAAGTTCCTTCGCGCCGCATCTGATGCCGTATCCTGCGTCGCCAGTGTCGAACTCTCGGGCACGGCCATGTCGATCCCCGTGCCGATCACCGCAATAAGGACGGCCGAACCAAACGTCTGGAGCCACTTCCGATCCACCTTATCGCGGAAACCGCTGTAGCCCTGCGCGTCCGTCCCGGACATGCCGCCGATCTGGAGCGTCGAGCCATTCGGGAAGATGATGTCCGTCCAGACGACGAGCACACGGCTCTGGCCGAACGACACCTTGCTGTCATAGCGGCCGAACAGTTTCGTTCCCTGCGGGATCAGGAGGCGGTGTCCTGTCGCCGAGTCATAGACGTTCTGGCTTACCTGGGCAGTGATACGCCCGGGCAGGTCGGAATTGATCCCGGTGATCAATGTCGCGGGAACGACCGAGCCACGTTTGAGTTCGTAAAGCGACTGCTGGGGGACGACACGGTTCGGAAGATAACCGAGCTCCTTGAGGTCGGCATTGAAGAAATCCTCCTTCGTCTTCTGGCCGTTCGGATCAACATTTTGCCCGGCGAGACCCGCACGAAGATCGGCGGCGTAGAGGTCGGATGCTCCGGGAGCCGTTGCCGTGGAAACCTCGTTCGTCGTCCCGGCCGTGTCGTTTGCATTAGCTCCCTGCCTGTCAAACTTGCCGCGGTCGATAGCGATCGGTGAGTCATAGGCGGCGTCATTGGCCTGCAGCCGGGCCATTCTCTGGCGCTGCCGCTCACGAAGATATTGCTCTTCCTGCTCGCGCTGCAAGCGGGCGCGCCAGACCTGTTCAGATTCCAGTTGCGGTTCCGTCCGCGCATCTTCCCTTTGACCGGGCTGAGGTGTGAATGGATTGACGGAGCGCTTCTCCTCTTCCCTCTCGACCGGCGTCGGCTGCAGCGTCGTCACCTGCTGCGGCTCGCCGATGATGCCGTCGGAAACGCCGCGCTTGATCTGATCGGCGAAGGTTGACGCCGGATTGCCGGAGCTTGTGTCCGGGCCGGTGTCGCGGAAATACAGTCCGCGTGAGGTCAGGCCGTAGAAGATGACGGCTAGAAAGACGACCACAAGCACGATCACGACGATGATCGGCATGCGGTTGATCCGGCGCATGCCGGAGCCCACCTCCTCGTTTTTAGAGCCGCCGAGCTTGAGCGATTGAACCATGACCGCCCTCTCCACTAACCGCGTTGCATGACCGAGAGCGCGCTCGCCGGCTGCGCGCTCATCGTTGTGACGGTATAGGCGCGGCCGAGTTCGACGCTGTTGGTCGACAGACGGGCGAGCACTTGCCCCTCGAAGGGAATGACGACATAGGCGAGCGGCACGGTGCGCGTCGTGCCATCCGTCTTCTGGTCGGTCACGACCGCATAACCCCATCCCTTGAGGGACGCCTCCAACGCTTGCCCGAAGGGCGAGCCGTCCTGCTTCAGCGAGACGGTCGCGGTACCAGGGCCGATCTGCTCGGCGAGCGTGCTCACCATGTCGCCGGCAATGGCGCTGGCCGCCGGCCCCGAGATTTCGGCAGGGGCATTGCTGGAGCTCAACCCGTCCGTCCCGGCGGATTGGCATCCGGAAAGGAGGAGGGCGAGGGCGCAGGTGGCAGCGAGGCTGCGGAGGGGGCGCAAGGGGTGCGTGCGGGAGGGCAGGCTTGGCATCACCGCCCTCCCCTTTTGATTGTCACCTTCTCCTGTTTCCAGCCGACGCCGGAAACGAGAACCGCGCGATCGACGTGATAGTCGACCACCATCATATCGCCCTTCATCCGGTAGTTGACGATGCGGTTCTGACCGCCGGAGACGACAAACAGCACCGGCGCGTCCTGGCCGGAGATCGAGCGCGGGAACTGGATATAGGTCTTTTCCCCGTCACTATAGACCCGTGTCGGCCGCCAGCCGGCATTGCCGGAGACGGAATAGGAGAAATTCAACTGCTCGGCCGGTACGCCGGCGCCGGGGATCGTGCTCGCCTCCATCCGTGCGTTGATGTCGGCGAGCTTGTTGGACACGTCTTCCGGATATTCGAATCCGACGCGGGCCATGTATTGTGTCTGATGCGACTTGAGCTGGATGTGATAGGTGCGGCGCGAGGTCGTCACCACCATCGAGGTGACGAGGTTCGGCTCTGATGGCTTGACGATCAGGTGGATCGCCTGCCCACCCGCAGCACCTGACGTCGCCGGCTCGACCTTCCACCTTACGGTGTCGCCGACGAGGACGTCGCGCACCACTTCGCCGCCCTGAAGCTCGATGTCGCACACCTGCAGCGGCGAGCAGACGACGGAGGGCTGCACCTCGCCGTAAAGGAAGATCACCTTCCCGTCCGGTCCTTTCGTGACAAGTCCGCGTGAGCCGCGCCACTGAGTGGAAATCCCCATCCCCTTCGCCTCATTGGCGGTGACGCCATCGGCTGCGAGCGCGCGTGAGGAAAGAGAAGCCGACAACGGCACGAGAGCAACGACGATCGTGGCAGCAGTCAGCGTGGCCGAAAAACGTCTCAGTCGAATGTTCATGTTCGGGGCCATGCCTTTCAAAGCTGCGCGGTCCAGTCGAGATCCCTGAGATAGAGTCCGATCGGGTTAAGCCGGATGACGCCCTCGTCCTGCGGCGGTGCAAGCGTCACGGTGGCGATCCCGCGGAACCGGCGTGTGGCTGTCTCTTTGCCGCGGCGATCGCGCTCGAATTCAGTCCAATCGATCTGGTAGGACTGGTTCGACAGCGCGACGATGTTGTTGACCTCGACGGCGACCGTTGCGTTCTTCGCTTTCTCGAAGGGCGAGGAGGAGCGAAACCAGGCGTTGACCTTCTCGGTCGCCGGATCCGAGGTCCGAAGCAGCGCATAGGTGCGGTCGATATATTGCTTCTGCACGACCGCATCCGGCGACACCGACCGGAAGTTCGAAACGAAACTTCCAAGCGTGGCGCGCACCACGCGCGGGTCGGCATATTCGATCTGCTGCGGAAAGCCGGCGCTTGAGGCCGTGCCGAGCTTGTCGACCTCGACGATATACGGGACCAGCTTGACCTGCGTGCTCTGGTAAAGAGCGTAGCTGAAGCCGACGACCGCCATGGTCATCCCGGTGACCCCGATCAGGCGCCAGGCCGCGGCTGCCTTCACATAGGAGCCGTAGCGCTCGTTCCATTCCGTTCTCGCAGCGATATAGGGATTGTCGGGCGGGGTTCGTCCGGCCATGTGCGGTCAGCCTTGTTTGTTTTCGTTGACGGGTGGAGGCGGAGGAGGCGTCGAAGGCCTGCCGGTTTGCCGGGTCTGATCAAGCTTGGCATTGGCGAGGCCGAGCAGAGAGCCGGCATAGGCGCCAGGCGACGCGATCGCCTTTTCTCGTGCCGCTGAGCCTGCCGCCCATCCGGCGTTGCCGATGCCGGACGCCATGCCGCGAAGTGCAGCTCCGGCCATGGACGAGCCCCCTGCCCTCGCCGAGCTCGCTGATTCTGCTCCCTTGATCGCGGCGCCCGCGCCAAGGAAGGCGCCACCGGCGGCGAAGGCGGCCGTCTGACCACCATGACGGATCGCCTCCATGCCGCCTGAGACCGATGCGCCCTGCACGACGCCCTGGATAATCGGCGGGACATACATGGCGATAATGAAGACCACGACAGAGATACCGGCGATGCCGATCGTGGTGATGAACTGGTCGGAGGTCGCCGTCGGCGCCTCGGCCAGCCCTATCAGAATGTCGGACCCGATCTTGGCGATCATCACCAGCGCCATCAGCTTCATGCCGACGGAGAAGGCGTAGACCAGATACCGGACCGCGAAATCCTTGGTATAGGAGCTGCCGCCCAAACCGAGCATGATCATGCCGGCGAGGAGGCCCACATACATCTCAACCATGACGGCGACGAAGATCGCTGCGACGAGCGAAAAGGCGACGACGACCACGATCATCGCGAAGACCGCTGCGATCGCCAGCGCATTATCCTCCCAGAGGCCGAACTTCGCCTGTTCCGACATTTTGGAGGCGACGCGGATACCCGCGTCGAAGATGTTGGCCGGCGAAGCCGAGCCCCCGCCCGCGCCGATCTGGAACAGGCTGTCAACCACCGCCTTGGCCAGCGCCGGGCCGCGGTCGAGGATAAAGGCGAAGAGACCGATAAACATGATCCGACGCACGAGCTCGGCGAACCAGGCGTCGAGGCTTGCCGCATTGATAGCCAGCCACACGGCGGCGATACCGATCTCGATCCCGGCAAGGATCCAGAACAGCGACCGCGCCGCGTTCATGATCGTCGTCTCCCAGCCCTTGGCGGCGGTAACAACCTGGTTCTCCAACGTGGTGAGCACGGAACCCTGTTGGGCGAGCGCCGGCGCTGTCGCAAGAGCCAGGATCGCGATGACGATGAAAGCGGTTTCGAGCTTGCGGGACGGGCGGACGACTACCATCGCGGCTTCATTTCCTGCCCGCCGCGCACGTCGCGATCCGGGTCGCCGCCGAGGAAGCGCTCCCGGTGCTCGCGCTGCGCTGCGCCAGAACCGGACGTCCCGGCCGGTGTTTCAGTCGCAGCATCCGGTTGGACCACCACCCAGACGATCATGCCGGCTCCGAAGGCGACCAGACCCGCGACTGCGAGGACGATGAGGATGCGCGGGCTCACCAGCGCGGCTCCATCGTCTGCCCGCCGCGAATGTCATTGGTCGGCGCGTTGAAGAATTTTTCGCGTCGGGCCTGGGCGAGGTCCTTCTGTGCCTGTTCCGACTGAAACCATGTTCCCATCATTGTGGTCTGCTGCGACACCAACCCACGCAGCTTCTGCATCTGCGCCACCTGCTGGGTGGCGATCTGGTGCCCCACCTGCAGGGCCTTCATCTGGCCGTCGGCGCTCTCCGACATCGAGCGCAGCGAGGACATGGTGGATTCCTCGCTTGAAAACTGCTCGGCCGTCAGGTTAGCCGCCTTCAGCGTGCCGGCGATGGTGTCGCGATTGGTATCGGACCAGTTCTGATAGGTCGACGAAAAGCTCTGGCCGTCCGGCAGGTTGCTCTTCATGTCGGCGAAACTCTGGAAGCGCTGCTTCACGACGTCGTCGATGTTGCCCATCGAAAAGGCGACGCCCTGCCCCTGCGCGACGATGTTCTGGAGCTTGTTGAGGTCGTTCTCGACCTGGCCCCAGATATGGTCCGGCAGTTGCGCGGTGTTCTGCAGCAGATTCTTGTAGATGTTGATCTGGTTCTGAATCTGCTCGGCAAGCTGGCTGATCTGGGTAATCTGATTGTTCACCTGCTCGGCGGACTTGCCGACGAGACTAATGAGCTCCGCATTGTTGGCGAGTTGGGTCCATTCGGTGGCCTGTCCGGTAACGCCGCCGGCATATGCGGTAAACGGCAGAGCGACCGGGACGATGATGGCCGTGATCATGGCGGCGCGCGCCGCTTCAAGCGGCCTGGAAAAGTGTTTCGGCATGGGCGATCCCCCTTTGCTGGAGCCAGTGCTTGGGCCAATCCGCCCCGTGTTGGAAGTGAAGGGCGCGGATGCGCTTGAGGTCCTCCTTGCCGGACGCACCGACGAAGGAAAGCGCTACGGGACCAAGCGACATATCGAACAGCCGGCGACCCTCGGGCGAGGCGACGTAATATTCGCGTTTTGGCAGTGCGGTGGCGACGATCTCGATCTGCCGTTCGTTGAAACCGATGCGCTCATAGAACTCGCGCGTCCCTGGCTCGCGTGCCGCGCCGTTGGGCAGACATATCTTGGTCGGGCAGGATTCCTTCAGCACGTCGATGATGCCCGAGCGCTCGGCGTCGGATATCGATTGTGTGGCGAGCACGACGGCGCAGTTAGCCTTGCGCAGGACCTTCAGCCATTCCCTGATCTTGTCGCGGAATGTTGGATGGCCGAGCATCAGCCAGGCTTCGTCGAGGATGATCAGGCTGGGTGCGCCCGTCAGCCGCTTCTCGACCCGCCGGAACATATAGAGCAGGACCGGAACGAGATTGCGTTCGCCCATATTCATCAATTCCTCGACCTCGAAGCACTGGAAGGCGCCGAGCGCCAGTCCGTCCTGTTCGGCATCAAGCAACTGGCCCATTGGACCGTCGACCGTGTAGTGGTGCAACGCGTCCTTGATCTCGCGCATCTGCACGCCTGATACGAAATCCGAAAGCGAGCGGCCGCGCGATTCCGCCATCAGGCCCAACTGCCTGGAAATGGCGTTGCGATAGTCAGGCGTGACCGTGACGCCCTGCAGGGCAACGAGCGTCTCGATCCACTCGGCCGCCCAGGCGCGGTCGCTGTCCGTCGCGAGTTCGGCGAGCGGGCAGAAGGCCAGTCGCGGCGAGTCCCCCTCCCCTCCTTCGGCCGCCTCCCCGCCGATCTCGTAGTGATCGCCGCCGATGGCGAGCGCTAGCGGCAACATCGACCGCCCCTTGTCGAACGCAAAGATCTGCGCATCCGCATAGCGTCGGAACTGCGCCGCGATCAGCGACAGCAAAGTCGATTTGCCCGAACCGGTCGGGCCGAAGACCAGCGCATGCCCGACATCATCGACATGCAGGTTCAGGCGGAACGGCGTCGAGCCGCTGGCGACCTGCATGAGCGGCGGCGATCCCGGCGGGTAGAATGAGCATGGCGCGACGGGGCTTCCCGACCAGACCGAGTTCAGCGGAATGAGGTCCGCGAGATTGCGCGTGTTGACGAGCGGCTCGCGGATATTGGCATAGGAAACTCCCGGCAGACTGCCGAGAAAGGCATCGGTCGCGTTCAGCGTCTCGATCCGGGCGCCGAATCCTTCGGCCTGGATCAATCGGCGGATCGCCTCGCACTTTTCCTGAAGCCGTTCTTGCTGTTCATCGAACAACAAGATGACCGGCGTGTAATATCCATAAGCGACGAGCTGCGACGATGCCTCGGCGATTGCGTCCTCCGTCTCGGCCACCATCATCATGGCGTCCTGATCCACCGAACGGCTCTGGGTTTGGAAAAGCTGATCGAAGAACGGCCGGACCTTCTGCTGCCATTTCTTGCGGGTGCGCTCCAGCTTCTGCCGTGCCTCCTGTTCGTCAAGAAAGACGAAGCGCGATGACCACCTATAGGTGAGCGGCATCAGGTCGAGACTGTTCAGGATCCCCGGCCAGCTCTCCGCGGCTAAGCCGTCAATGGCGACGACGCCAAGAAAGCGGTTCTCGACGGTCGGTGTAAGACCATGCTGCAGCTCGGCCGTGACAAGCCAGTCGAGATACATCGGGATATCGGGGAGGCGGACAGGGTGGTTCTCGCCGGTGATGCAGAAGCGGATGAATTGGAACAGCTCGTCGTAGCGCGCAACGCGAAAGCCGCCGCGCTCCTCCGTTTCCTGCGTCACCATGCGGCGGATGGAGACGACATTGGCGAGATACTGTTCGAATTCGCGGATGGAGGTCCGGAAGGAGTCGAGCGCCGTATCGGCATAGGTGGCGGAACGGCTGACCGTATCCGAATAGACATAGCGCGTGAGGCCCGATCGGCGTGGCTCCGGCGGCCGCCAGGTCAGGATCAACGCGTGCCGGCTCTCGAAATGCCCGCTCTCCCGCTCGAAATGAGACCGGCGCTCCGTATCGATCGCGCGCGTGACCGGATCAGGAAAATGGCAAGTGTCCCCGACCGGATAATCGATCGTCGGAACCCGCAATGCCTCGACCTGAACCATCCAACCCGAACCCAGCCGCGACATGATCATATTGATCTGCCGCGACACCTCGTTGCGCTCTGAATCTGTCGAGCTTTCGCTGTCCGGGCCGGCAAAATACCAGCCGGCCATCAGTGAGCCATCCTTCAACAGGATCACGCCATTGCCGACCAGGCCCGCATAAGGAACCAGATCGGCAAAGGACGGGCCGGAGTGTCGGAAGAGCTTTAGTGCGACCATGCCCGTCTCCTCAGAACTTGCGCCACGGTGTCGAGGTGGGCCGGTAGAGCGATCGGTAAGACACGTGCCGCAGATATACGCGGCGCATCAGCGGATCGGCCTTCGCCATCATACGAAGGGCGGCGACCGCGATCAGCCAGATGGCCAAGCCAAACAGCGCGGCGTACCAGGTCAGCACCACAAAGATCAGGATCACGGCGGCAAGGCCGGTGAGCAACACCAGTTCGCGGTCGGCGCCCATCAGCAGGTTCGGGCGTGATAGCGCCCGATGTATTCGAGTGCGGGTAAGATTGGAGCCGGGTTCAGTCATGAGCCCCCTCCCCTTCCGTTCGAAGCTCCGAAGACAGTTCGACATTCCAAGATCCGGCTCGCCCCTCAAACTCGCCAATCGAAGCGCCGGTTGCCCCGAAGAGAGCGACGATCTGGGTCGCGCCAAGAAGCACGCCGCCCACGAGGGCGACGTAGCAAAGCCTCCTTGCGAAATCATTCAACTCGCCCCCGAAGATCAGCATGGCACCAGCGATCGCCACCGCCGCGAGTGCGATGAATCCAGCCACCGGTCCCGTGATCGACTGTTGGATTTGTTGCAGCGGAGATTCCCACGGCAACCCACCCCCGCCCGAAGAGGCGAACGCCGGATTGGAAACGCTGATCCAGAAGAAAGCGGCCAGTGCTGCAAGCGAAATGGTGATTTGGGTCTTACGCGACATGGCTGTCCTCATCGATCTGGGCGTAGTGCTCGGTCCGGTAGCGCGAGTTGATGAAGCCCTCGACATGGATCACGTCGCGGACTCGCCTTCCCTTTCCCGTTCGTTCTATGGAGACAATCAGATCGACTGCCTCGCCGATCACTTCCTGCATTGGCTGCTGGCTCGCTTCCGCGGTCAGCTGCTCGAGTCGTCGAAGAGCCGACATTGCCGTGTTCGAATGAATGGTGGTGACACCGCCCGGGTGCCCGGTATTCCATGCCTTGAGCAGCGTGAGCGCCGCCCCGTCGCGGACCTCGCCGACGATGATGCGGTCGGGCCGCAACCGCATCGTACTCTTGAGAAGCCGGGCCATATCGATCGTGTCACTTGTGTGGAGCGCGACGGCGTTCTCAGCCGCGCACTGGATCTCGGCGGTGTCTTCGAGAATGACGATCCTGTCATCCGGCGCATTGGCAACGATTTCGGCAATGACTGCATTGGCGAGCGTCGTCTTTCCCGAGCCCGTGCCACCGGAAATCACGACGTTCATGCGAGACGCAATCGCACTGCGCAGAACCGAGGCCTGCGCCTCCGTCATGATCTTGCGCTTCACATAATCGTCGAGCAGGATCAGGCGCGACGCGCGACGTCGGATCGTGAAGCTCGGTCCGGAAACGATCGGCGGCAGCAAGCCCTCGAAGCGGTGGCCGCCGATCGGGAGTTCGCCGGAGATGATCGGTTGCTCGTCGTCGGTTTCGGATTGCAGTACGTGGGCGACGCTGCCAATGATCACTTCCGCCGCGGCGGGGCTGAGGTGGCCTGCGGGGGCAACCCCATGACCCAGGCGCTCGATGAAGAGCTTGCCATCGGGGTTGAGCATGATCTCGACGACTGTCGCATCATCAAGCGCGACACAAAGCTGATCACCGAGAGCGTCCTGCAGTTTGCGCACGAGACGCGAATGGGAGCGCAGCTGGGTCACGCGACGCTCCTGATCGAGGCTGCATCGATCCTCGGGATCGAATGATATTCCGGTGGGCAAACATGCTCGAAGCTGGCACGATCGGCCCGCAGGCTTCCCGCGATGGCGATGGTGTTGCCGATTGCGACCGGTTGGCCGAGCCGTCGCATCGGCCATCCGGCGCGCTTCAGGATGCGCTCGAAACGAAGATCGGTTGCCGTGACGATCTCGCTGTAGCCGCTCGCCATCGACCATTCGATGATGCCGGCGAACAGGGTGAGCGTGGCGAGATTCAGTTGGCTTGCATCCCTCCGCGAGACAAGCGCGGTATCGACACAGAAACGCGAGCTCTCCACCATCCCGGAATGCGCGACGAGTGATCCCGTTTCGAGGAGTTGGGGAAAAGTCTGCTCCAGCATCGTCGGGCCGGCAGCCGGAAGAAGACGGGCGCAACCTGCGACAAGTCCACTATCGGTAATCGCCAGAAGGTAGGTCGGCTTGTAACCATCGTACTGGTCGCGCTCTTCCCCGGCTGTTATGGAGACCTCCCATTCCAGGCGGACGCCGAACACTGTCGCGCGAAGACGGTGCATTTGTTTGAGGAAGCTTCGATTACGTTCGTATTGGTCCGGCGAGACTGTCAGTATCCGCATCATGATCTCCGCATGAACAGGTCATGCGGACAGAAATCATCTCACGGCGCGTTTGCCTACGTGCAGATTTGCACCTCAGGTGATTCTACCGAGTCGGCGTTCCAGGGCGCGAAATGCGAGCGGGTGAGGCCGGCCAGACACCATCAAGGTTGTGCAAATCTGCACTTGGTGCCACGTCGCACAGAAGAAGAGAATCGGTCTAACTCACAGATAGCATTTGAAGAATCGGCATTTAGTGTGATTTCGATTGAAACGGGCGTAACCTTTCATTAACCAAAAACGTCTTGCAACCTCACCCGCATTAGGTAATCGTCACGGATAAATGGCAATACGCGCCAATTAACCGTGACAAGAGATTACACCGTGAGCAAAGCCGCTGCCATATCCCGAAATGATCGCCCGTCGGTAGATGTCACCATTGGTGAGCATGCTGAGCAGCTCAGCTCTCAGCTTCAAGCGATGAGCGAGGCTTTGTTTCCTCCGACATCACACAAGAGCTTGCGCAAATTTACCTCGGGTGAAGCCGCACGTTTGATGAAAATATCTGACTCGACGCTTCGCAAGATGACACTGGCTGGCGAAGGGCCGCAACCTGAACTCGCCAGCAACGGGCGGCGCTTTTACACCCTCGGTCAGATAAATGAAATCCGGCAGATGCTTGCCGGCTCGACTCGAGGACGTGAAAGCATTGATTTTGTGCCTCATCGCCGAGGTTCTGAGCATTTGCAAGTCATTGCCGTAACCAACTTCAAAGGTGGCTCTGGGAAGACGACGACGTCCGCTCATCTTGCACAGTATCTGGCGTTGCAAGGTTACAGGGTTCTCGCAGTCGATCTCGATCCGCAGGCTAGTCTTTCAGCACTCCTCGGCGTTCTGCCAGAAACTGATGTCGGTGCAAACGAAACGCTCTATGCGGCTATTCGGTATGACGAGACACGTCGTCCGTTGCGAGATGTGATCCGACCGACGTATTTTGATGGTCTTCACCTTGTTCCTGGAAATCTCGAGCTTATGGAGTTCGAGCATACCACCCCGAAAGCATTGACTGACAAAGGTACGCGCGACGGATTGTTCTTCACTCGCGTGGCCCAAGCCTTTGATGAGGTCGCCGACGATTACGATGTCGTGGTCATCGACTGCCCTCCTCAGCTTGGGTTTCTGACTCTCAGCGGGTTGTGTGCTGCAACATCAATGGTAATCACCGTACATCCTCAGATGCTGGATATCGCTTCCATGAGCCAGTTTCTCCTCATGACACGCGACCTTCTGGGTGTCGTGAAAGAGGCGGGGGGCAATCTCCAGTACGATTTCATACGCTATCTCTTGACGCGCTATGAACCCCAGGACGCGCCGCAGACGAAAGTGGCGGCACTGCTGCGCAACATGTTCGAGGATCACGTCCTTACAAATCCTATGGTCAAGTCGGCAGCGGTGTCTGATGCCGGTTTAACCAAGCAGACCCTCTATGAGATAGGGCGAGAGAACCTTACGCGCTCGACATACGACCGGGCGATGGAATCTTTGGATGCCGTGAACTCCGAGATCGAGGCTTTGATCAAGACTGCGTGGGGGCGAGCATGATGATGGGTGGCGCGCTTCCCGTGGGGCTGTTGGGAGCTCCCAACCGTGATGTGTTGAATCGCCCACTGGGAAACGGGAGCTGGAAATATCGCGTTGGTTTGAGACACCGACGTATGCCCCTAGCTAGTTGGCCAGGGCGCAGTCGCCTATTCCTGTTGGGAGCTCCCAACCAGGCGCGTGTGCAATCAAAAATCCGACGGCACGCACCCAAAACCAAGAGGCCGACATTATGAGCCGTAAAGACGCAATCGACTCCTTGTTTCTCAAGAAGCAACCTGCGACCGATAGAACAGCAGTCGACAAGTCAGCCGTTCGTGTTCGTACCGGAGCGATTTCGGCCATGGGTTCGTCTTTGCAAGAGATGGCCGAGGGAGCAAAAGCTGCAGCTCGGCTGCAGGATCAACTGGCTGCGGGCGAAGCCGTCGTGTCCCTGGATCCATCCATGATCGACGGGTCGCCGATCGCGGATCGGCTGCCCGCGGACGTCGATCCGAAGTTCGAGCAGCTTGAGGCGAGCATTTCGCAGGAGGGGCAGCAGGTGCCGATTCTTGTCAGACCGCATCCTGAGGCTGCCGGTCGATATCAAATCGTATATGGAAGGCGGCGACTGCGCGCGGCAGTAAATCTGCGCAGAGAGGTTTCTGCAATTGTCCGAAATCTCACGGACCGTGAACTGGTCGTGGCCCAGGGCCGCGAAAATCTTGACCGTGCTGACCTCTCGTTCATTGAGAAGGCTCTCTTCGCCCTGCGCCTCGAAGATGCGGGTTTTGATCGGGCCACCATCATTGCCGCGCTTTCCACTGACAAGGCCGACCTCAGCCGCTACATAACGGTAGCCAGGGGCATACCGCTGAACCTTGCCACGCAAATTGGTCCAGCGTCGAAAGCGGGTCGATCGCGTTGGGTCGCACTTGCCGAGGGGCTTGGGAAGGCCAAGGCAACGGACGCAATCGAAGCGGTGCTTGAGTCAGAGCAGTTCAAGCACTCCGATAGCGATGCCCGCTTTGCCCTCATTTTTAACGCCGTTTCAAAGCCGCCCGCTAAGGCTCCAAAAAAGGTAAGGGCCTGGAGCACGCCAAAGGGGAAAAAGGCTGCGACGATCCGACAAGAAACCGGACGAACAGCTCTGGTTTTCGACGAGAGACTGGTGCCAACTTTTGGCGAATATGTCGCTGACCAGTTGGATAGTCTGTACGCCCAATTTATTGAAACAACCGGAGGAGGCAAGCTCGACCAATAGCCAGGGTTTCATCCAATTCAAAGCTTCGCTCGATTGAGATGGACTGGCTCTCACCGCAAAAGAAAAAGGCCCCCGAAACGGCGTTCCGGAAGACCTTCTCTGTAGTCTCGCAGCTAAGAGAATCGCATTTCCAGAAATCGTAGTCAAGGGTCCCGTAAGGGAAAGCGTCATTTCGACGGGCGGATTTCTATTGCCTAACAAAAGGTAAAAGGAAATGCAGACGCATATCTCAACGACGTCCTTTGGGCGGCGGCCGATGACACTCGGCCATCTTGCAAGCCAGATGGTCGCAAAAGCGGTCGCATCAGACGCTGTCGCCAACAAATGGCAGGTCTTCCAGCACATCCGTGAATCCCGGGAACTGATCGGAGCCACGGACCGCTCGCTCTCGATCCTGAACGCGCTGTTGACGTTTTACCCGGAGACCACCTTGACTGGTGGCGCCGAACTGGTCGTATGGCCTTCTAACGAGCAGCTGATGGCTCGCGCCAACGGCATGCCCGCCACGACACTGCGCCGGCATCTTGCCGTACTGGTTGATTGCGGGCTCATCATTCGCCGCGACAGTCCCAACGGCAAGCGATTCGCTCGCAAGGGAAGGGGAGGGGAGATCGAGCAGGCCTACGGCTTGGATCTGTCGCCGATCGTAGCGCGGGCCGAAGAGTTCCGAGATTTGGCCCAGGCGGTGCAAGCTGAAAAGAAGGCCTTCCGGGTCTCCAAGGAACGGCTGACTCTGCTTCGCCGCGACATCGTCAAAATGATCGAGACTGGCGTCGAAGAAGGCGTTCCCGGAGACTGGGGAAGAGTTACACAGACCTATCAGGGGATCATCGGCCGCTTGCCGCGCTCTGCACCCCGTCAGCTTGTCGAGAGTATTGGTCACGAACTTCAGGATCTCTGCACCGAGATACGTGACGTATTGGAATCATTTGCAGAAACAATGAAATTGGACGGCAATGAGTCCCATTTCGGTCGCCACAAACAGAATTCAAAACCAGACTCTAAATCTGAATCTGAATACGGCTCTGGAAAAAATGTAGAAGCGGGCGGCAGCGTTGCGGAAACCGACAACGTGCGGAGCTTGCCGAAACGCGAGCTGCCTTTGGGGATAGTGATGGATGCCTGCCCCGAAATTCAGGAACTGGCCCAGGGAGGGACAATCCGGCATTGGCGGGACTTGCTGGCGGCGGCTGAGCTTGCCCGGCCGATGCTGGGGATTAGTCCGAGCGCCTGGCGGGAGGCCCGCGAAACCATGGGCGAGCAACACGCTGCGATCACGCTGGCGTCAATCTATCAGCGGGCCGGTCAGATCAACAACGCCGGCGGTTATCTCCGAAGCCTGACCGACCGGGCCAAGGACGGGAAGTTTTCGACCTGGCCGATGGTTATGGCGTTGCTCCGGGCGAAGCTGGACGAGCAGAAGAATGCAGCCGGCGCTGGAAAGCCGCGAACTGATGAGGAGGTCGAGGATGACAGCCGCCTCCACGTATCGGAATCGCTGCTGAAAAACCTGCGAAAGCCGAGATCATGGTGATCCCCTCGCTATTCAGCCGCCGCGATGTCGACCTCGGTGATCAACCCGGAACGTCGGGCGCGATCGATCAGGTTCTTGACGGACGAGGGCGACCATTTGGATCCACCGCGCGGCGTACGTTCGTGCAATCTTTCAAGCTGGACAGCGATCTCACGAAGCTTGAGGTCCGGGTTCGAAGAATGAATGCCAGCCACAAGCGTCATCAGGCGGTCTTCGGGAAGACGGGGCAGAGATTTTTTCAGCAGCGCTGGATCCGCCATGCGTTCAGACACCATCCACTTCACGGCTCGGCGAAGACGTTCTGGCGTCCATTCGAGGCCGCGCTGCTTGAGCACTCGTGCGATGTCGTCCCATGTGTGATCCGGTCGCATGCGCCGGACGGTCGGAAGCCATTGGTTCGCGGAAGCCTGGATGCGATCGCCATATGCGGCTTTCTGGGCCGCGGTCATCCTGGCCAACACCTCGGGGCGTTTTTCCCGGATGCCCGGGTTGCCGGGAAGCTTTCCCTTGGACTTGGCTGCCCGAATGCCTGCCTTTGTTCGTTCGGAAATGAGCGCGCGTTCGAGCTGCGCCACGGCGCCGAGAACCTGGAGGGAAAACATTCCCTGCGGCGTCGACGTGTCGATAGGATCGCGCAGCGACCGGAAATGCGCGCCCTTCGCCGTCAGATCCTCGATCACCTCGAGCAGATGACTGACCGAGCGCGCCAGGCGGTCAAGTCGTACCACAACAAGCGTGTCACCAGCGCTAATCTCCCGAAGCAGTTTGGAGAGAGCAGGGCGGGCACGCGAGGCGCCGGATCCGTGTTCTTGGACGATCATATCGCACCCCGCCGATCGCAAGTCGATTTCCTGGGCTTCCGTCGCCTGCTCGTCCGTAGAGACGCGTGCATAGCCGATCAGCCGGCCCTGTGGCCGACGGGAAGCCCTGTTCTTGGTGTTAGCAGCCATTTGTAGTGCCTGAGGAGTGTTGAAGGGCGCTTTTCCAAACGTAGAGGATAAGGATAAACGATCGTTTGTAAACGTCTCTTGGTCCTTTGGAGTCAAAGTAAACACGTCGCAAGTGGCTGGAAAACAGTGATTTTCATCGATGTCACGTCCATCGGCGCTAATCCTGTACAGTTCGAACGCCTTTGGCAGCTCTAATAGTACGCGCGCGAGAAAAAGTATCGGCTATGATTGAAGTGTATGCTATTATAGCTTCAAGATTATCAAAATAGATACGTTAAAACAATGAGATATGAAACCGGTGATTTGCCACTGGCGGCGCTGCTTCCGGCCATCGCAAGGGCGGAAGATCAGCTCGCGCGTCTCGACGAGGTTGTTCGCCGCAGCCCCGTCAGGCAGGGCTTTACCGAAAGGTCGCACTTCATCGAGGCGGCCGCCAGCATGTGGGTCGCCGGCGAGCTTGTCCATCTCGAGGATCTCGTTCTCCACGACGCAAATCGGGATGTCCGCACCCCGACCCATGAAGTCACAATCGCACATTCAATCTTGAGGGCGCGGCGGCGCATCGCAAGCGCTGACCCGGGCTGGGCGACGAGCAGGGCTGGGGTCGTAAGCCTCGCGGGGCGATCAGAGGACTCTACGGAACGAGAGGTGGTAGGCGAAGGGAGCTCGTCATTATCCATCGAACTGGCATTGAACGAAGACGAGAACGGTTTTGCGGCGGAGATGGCGGAAATCGATGCGGTCCTTAATCGATCCGCCCGTGTGCTCGAAGCGGTGGCAACGGGCGAGGGCCGCAAGGCGGATCCTTTGATGGTCGGTGAGCTCATTGTCCGGGATCCGGGTTGGAACGAGGAAGGGCGCCTTTCGGATTGGAGAGCGGCTCTGGCTGAGGCCGACGCCTTGCCGACCACGTTGGCGGCCGCAGTTATATGGGACGCATGGGAATGCATAGAGCCATTGCAGCGGCAGCATTGGCTTGGTACACAACTGGTGAATTCCTATTTCCGGGTGCGCGGAAAGGTGTCCTCGCACCTGTTCGGCATCTGCTCCGGTCTGAAAGCTGTGCCGCGGGAACGGCGGCGATCACACAATCGTGTATCACGAGTGCTTGCCGGGCTGGATGCAATGGCGAGCAGCGCTGAACTGGCCATGAAGGAAGTAATTCGGCTGGGACAGGCTAGGGAGCACCTCGAGCGCAAACTGAAGGGAAAGCGCTCATCCAGCAGTTTGCCGCGCGTTGTGGACTTGCTGATGGCGCGACCGATCGTATCCTCGTCGATTATAGTCAAGGAATTGAAGGTTAGCCATCGTGCGGCGCTCGATCTCGTCGCCGAACTCGGCGTTCGGGAAGTGACGGGGAGAGGAAGCTTCCGTGCATGGGGTGTAATTTGATGCGAAGGCAGCAAACGATGGTCGGTACGAGGTCGGGTCCTCGGGCGTTCAGATGTTTCTGGTGATAGAATCCCCTTTTGTTTCGCGGCTTATTCGTGGCGACGCTTATCGCAAAACGGCAGCGCATTTGCCGCCGTCAAAATCCGTGGGAGAGGGCGGCAACGTTCATCTGAACTCAGTTAAATAGATCGTCTTGATGCCGTCCGGCGTTAGGCCAGTACGGCGCAATTCAGCCTCACAGCGCTCTTGAAGAACCTCCCTGTCTCCGGGTTGCCCAATTAGATAGACATAGAGATTACGGACCGCTCCGACGAGCTTTGTCACTTCCTCCAACTTGAGGGCGTACGTTCCCTGGGTGCTTGCTTTCCGATCGGCGATGGGCTCCGGAAGCGCCGAAACCCGCAAAGACTGCCTTCCGGGATAGCATCGCCTGAACCATTGCTCGGCTTCTAGGAGTTGAGCATGGTCGTTCTTGTAGAGCGGGTTGTCCTTCTCCTTGTCGCTTTTGGCTTCTATGACAAAGTCGAACAAACCGCTCGTTCGCCACAAAACATCAGGCCCTGTTTTGTGCACTGCTTCCGGTCGCTCGGCGTCAAAACCAAGATATGCTCCAAGGTTCTTTAACGCTTCCTCATATTGGAACGGGGAGGCGTCGGGCACTAAAGCCGAGACCGCTTCGTTATAAGCAGGAATGAGCGACCCACGACGTTGGTATTCGAGGATTCGGCTAACAATCGCCATGGATTGTGGACCTGCCATTGGTCGCGGAATGTAGGCGGGTCGGATGCGAGGTGGGATATGGTTGTTGTTGGTTGCGAAAGCTGACGTCTGAAGTCGCTGACCCTTGTGATCGTCATTCATATGGAAAGCGATGCGAGCTGCCAACGAGGAAAGCCATGCCCTTCTCTGACCATCCTGTACTAGGTCTGGTGAGGAAATTAGGTGTTCGAGTTCTTGAATGGCGCTTTCATACTGTCCCACTCTTTCCAGCCGGAAAGCCCTGCGCTCAGCACCGGCGACCTTCAGCGCCAGTTCGTCGATACCCGGGGGCCGGGTGGCGGCTGCCAACTCTGACGCATGGTAGGCAACCCAATCCGGATCCCTGTTCAAACACTTGAGCATCGTTTCGCCAATTTCCTGATAGCTGGCGACAGCCTCACTCACTTCCTGTCCCACGTTGAGTTGGACGCGGCTGCTCGCGGTCAGATGCTCAAGATTCTTCTTGCGTCCGATCCATGCAACCAAATCGCTTCCCGTCAGGACGACAACGCAGAAATCGCCGCCGCCCCTGGAGCCGCGCCCTATGCCCTGCTCGATCCGCTGAGCCAACAACGAGTTGACCGCGGAATCTGCAAGAACACTCGTCCGAAACATATCGTAGTCGGTCGTACCCTGTGGCAGGCCATCCATAATCAGCAGGCGGCAAGACGGACCAGCCAAATCAATGCCGTCGTATCGGTTAGCAAGAACGATCGGACCCTTGAAGGATCCGGCCTGCATATCTTTTATACGGTGGCTAACCGCTTCGCTTGTCTCTGGATATTCCGCAGTATCCAACCATCCTTTGGCAATGGTCCCGGACGGCGCCAAAATCGCGACGCCGGCATAACCGGCAATCCATTTCGCGATCTGTTTAACCATCGGTGTGATAGCGACATTGCCGAGCGGCATCAGCTCGGGCACCAAGATCATGCGCTCGCCTACACCCGCAAGCGATGAAGACTGAATCGGTCTGCCAACTGCAGCAGGGGAGGCACCGAATGTGCGAACAATCTCGCTGTCGTCCAAATCGTAGCAGACATGTAGATCCGGCGTTTAGCGTCATCGAACGTAGGAAGAAGATCAACCGGTGGAAAGGTGGGGGTGATCGTCACCGATTTGCGGCTGAAGAGGCAGTGGCACATGGCCAGATTGTCACGTAGGAGAGGCCATATGTAGGGATCAACGCCCTCGACATGCTGTGAAAGAAATTCCCGAACTTCGGGGACCTTGGACAGCCAAGCCCAGCTGGGGACCTCGATCACGCCGAAATCCTTCCCCCTCGTGATGTCAGCAAAGGCGCCGCCTCGTCCGACCTCGTCGAACGCGCCCCTGAATCGATCCGCCATCTCCTGATAGACCTCGAGGTGGTCTTTCGACGTGATTGTCAGGCTGAATGCTTTACGAACAGAGGAAAGCGCGACGTGCGCGTCGTCCAAGATGATGCCGCCGACTTTCACTGCCGGCTTCGCGGAACCCCGAACACCAAATTTACTGCGACCACTGAAAAGGCTCTCGTAGGCCCCCACGAGAACGGCGTTACCATCTAGAAACTCGGAGGCTAGAGGCTGCCCCCTCGTGTAGGGTACCGCGCGTATTCCATATTCAGTCGCTTTGGCAATAACCTGTTCGACGAGCTGGGTAGTTGGTGCGAGATAAAGAACGGGTTCACCGAGTTCATTCATGGTTGATTGTGCCATGAGCAGCGCAACCAGGGTCTTTCCTCCCCCCGTATGCAGTTTTACAACGACATCCTTGTCGTTTCTGCGGGACGGATACCAAGCATCGAGAGCCTCGGCTTGGCTAACATAAAGGTCATTGATCCCGACGGCTTTCGGGAGGGAATGAAAGATATCTCGTGGGGCGACGGGCTTCGGCTTTGCCTTGTCCTCGCGAAGCTTTTTGAAGTCGACCATCTCTTGTCCCCCAATTTACTGACAGTTCTGCTTTAACAGATGTATGCCCATGAGAGAGGCATTAAAAATTCTTACTACTTTGAAAAACCTGTTGCAGGTTATTTTTTCGGCGGGCGTTACTGACGCCTAGCGATGTGGCAGGAGCAGGATGAAAAACCATGCTTTCTGCATCCACTAATTCACAGACGTCCAAGGTTGAGGGTCAGAAATCAATTCTGTCCTCTCGCATTTCACCACCAAGGCCAAATAAATACATGGAGCCATAAAATGACAACAGATCGCTCCGCGGCGCGCCGTCGATTCGTTGTGTTAGCGCCTCGGCCACCACGCCGACGTGCTTTACGAGTGCGTCCAGATGTTGCTTTGTTGGTTGGTTCCTATCTCCAAGCGCTGCATTCAGCGCATACAGCCGTTCAAGCGGCGCGGGATGGGTCTCGGATACCGAAAACCGAGGTATATCGAGAAATCGGGAGCCCAGAAGTTCAATTAAGTGGAGGAAGAGAAATATGTGATAGGCGCCGTTGGAAAGGCGGAGTTTTGCATCTTTATCCGACCCGATGGCTGTAATCGCGTGGAGGTCAGCACTGAATTCTAGATCG
>NZ_JACXXJ020000001.1 GCF_014926405.1 Agrobacterium vitis | reverse complement strand
CGGAACTCGCCCATATTGTGGAAGCCGCCGTCGCCGAACTGGCTGCGAAGCCAGGTCATGTACTCGCGGAGGTATCGGTCGAAAAGCCTGTGGAGGTCAGCCGAGGTGCTGGTCTGGGGCAATCGGTAGACATGGAGGAAGGGCGCCGCAGGCTCGACGAATTTGCGACGCCAACCCGCATCGAAGACTGGGCCGGTCCGGTCGCTGGTCCGGGCGATATCGAGAAGAAGTTCGGCACGAAGCGATCGACCTTGCACGACTGGCACAAGCGCGGAGCTGTCGTCGGTCTGCTCAAGGGCGAGCGAAAGCATGTCTTTCCCCTGGCTCAGTTTGTCGATGGCCGGCCGGTCGAGGGCATGCCTCAGGTCACCAAAATCATCCGCAATCCGCGTGTGGCGTGGCAATGGTTGATCCAGCCGAAGCCGAGCATTGGCGGAACGCCGCTCGACAATCTCAAAATGGGCAATCTAGACGAAGTTCTGGATGCGGCCGAGCGCGATTTTGGTTGAGCTGAATCGTGAAACTTGATCCCCAAACGGTTCGGGAGCTCGCGCTTGCCTTTCTCCCGCAATCTTATGTCCGCATTATACCTGTAGCCCACATGTCGACCCCGCTTGGCATGGGTTTCGGCCAATCGCGATTCTCGAGCCCCAACCAGATGTTCCGACTGCTTTATGCCGCATATGATCTCGCGACCGCGATTGCGGAGACGATTGTGCGCGACCGCTTCGAGGGGACCCAGGAGCGAGTGCTGGATGAGAGCGAAATCGAGGACTGGTCGGTCACTGAGGTGACGGCCACGGATGCTCTCATTCTTCTCGACCTGCGCACGACCGGCCTCCTGAGGTTGGGCGTCAGCACGGACGCAGCCCGGGGCAAGGAACATCAGGAAGGGCAGAGACTGAGCGAGTCGATCTTTCGATCCTATGCTGTCGATGGATTGCTCTATTCCTCACGCCTCACGGCGGCAGATTGCGTGGCGGTCTACGATCGGGCTGTCGCTGCGAAACTTGTCGCCTCTCCGGCGGTCGAGCTGGTTCGTCAAGCCGACTTGATAGCCGCCCTGCGGTCTATCGGGGTGTCGATCCGGGCCGGGCGATAAGCATGTCCGTTACAGTCACTTCCGCAAACTTCTCTGGGCGATTTACGGCGTTGAATGGCACGAAAACGTTGCCAGCGACACATGCCGACATCATCCGCTCGTTGCTGACCGTCGGCTATCCCAGCCGTCGAGCCGCTGTCCGCACCGTTGGCCCCTGGCGGGAGAAAATGCTGGTCGCGATGGCGACGGGCTATCTGGATGCCTCCTTGAACACGACGGCCTATTTTCGGAGTTTGGAGCAGTCGGAGAAGGTGGGGGTTTCGTTCCTTTTCGGCGAGGCGTTCACGCACTGGTATGCTCAGAGTCAGATGAGCGTGCAGTATCTCGTGCATGTCGCCGGCCTTGCCTCCTGTCGATGGGGATCCCCAACGGCTCCGGTCGCGCCGAAAGCTGGCGCAGCGCCTCCTCCTCCAAAATCGCGTCCCGATTTTATCGGCATCAAGCGAAGGGAACGCCATGTGTTCGAGAGCAAGGGTCGCATCCGAGCGCCAGCCGCAAGCACCGTTGCGAAGGCACTGGGGCAGGTTTCGGCGCTTCACACGGTCAACGGACGGGCGCCGACCATACGCTGTGCAAACTTCTTCATGTTCAAGGCCGGTGGTGCAGAGGGCAGAGTGCTGGATCCGCCGGCAAAGGGTGACGACATCACCGTGACGTTTGATCTCTTCGAAGCGATTACACGAGCCTACTCCATTATCCTCGATCAGCCGGTACTTGATCTATCCGATCAGGTTGGTGCGGGTTATGTCGGACGCGAGATCGATGATGGTGTGTTCTTGGGTATCGACAAGGAAATCCTTGCCTTGGTACGAGAGCGGCCCCCGACTGAAGCAACGCGTCGCAGGCGTGTCGCCCAGGTCTTCTCTGCTCTTGAAGATCGGTCGCAGAACTATGCGGGTCGGCAGGATAGAAGTGTTTCGTCCGGCCTTGACGGGGTCCTGCTTCTTGACCGCCGTTCGCCGCGCGCCCTTCGACGCTTCCGGACGCAGGGTTAAATGGCCGACTTTATGTCGGTGTGTTGGTTTCACCTTCTGACCAGCAAATCATGTGATTTACTACAATCCCATAATTCCATCAGAGATGCTCGCTCCATGACGACCCTTCTCGGCCTCACATATATCTCAAATGAAAAAGTGCCGCTCGCGGACCTGGACGACTATGTAACCGTCCACGTGCCGAGTGCTGGGTTTGATCAGCACCTCGGAAATCATGCACCATGGTTTTGGTCGATCGATAGGAGAGGCGGCGGCGGCGTGGATTTCAAGCAAGGGAAATATGACTATTGGGTGCGCCGGATCGGTTCCAACCAACCAATAGGTTTTCCGGTGCTGACATCGACCTCAAAAGAGGAGGGATGGATCTCAGTCATGGACGGCCGACATCGCATAATGGCAATTGTCGATAGCGGTAGGCAGGCCTTTGCAGCGAGACTTCCCAGACCATTGCTGGGAACGGCGCAAATGATAATTCCAGGCCTCGAAATCTTTGATCTGTAGACTACAGACGGCGCCGAAGCGCCCCCTGTCAGACTTCTCCGTCGACGACCATCGAAGTCGTGAAGCCACCATGAGGCTTCGTAATGAACGCCAGGCGCGCTTTGCGGAGTGGCCACGTCTTATCTCGCCACCAGTAAAACTCCAGATGCGATCTGCCCTGCGCGCGGATTTCCGACTCGATATCGCGGCTCTCACGTGAACCCGGGACAGCAAGAAAAGTTCCCGTCACGATGCAACGGGTGCTGCCCCTTACAGTGGCCTCGGTGTCGAAGACGGCGTCGCTGATGCAAACGCCCATGAAATCCCTGCTGCGCTGGCCCTCAGGAGTTTCAAGGATGAGATCACCTGACTTGCGATCAAAGTAGATTTTCACCCGGCTGCCGATCTCAGGTGGCTGACGAGAGACGTGCGGTATATCCATTTTCTACTCCTCTGGAGACTGCGTTGGCACGTGTGGGACGGTTGCAAACACACCCGGGGAGCTGTCTTGCACCGCCGGTAGGTCGAAACGCGGATCAGTGAGATCGAGCGCGCCAGACCGCATCAGAGGCTTCTCGAGCCGATCGAATATCCATTTATCTGCCTGTGACGTGAGCGCCATATGCGGTTTTCTCATGATGGCGCGCCGCGGATTGAGATTGCCGCCACTGCCGGCGTTCAGATTGCGTTGCGTTGGCGCAAAAGAATCCGGACCAAGTTCGATCATCATATCGACCATGGACACGCCTGCCGAAAGAGGTCCGTTAATGACACATTGGCCCGAGCGATGCCTGAAACCACTCCCTAAGTGCGACGATGTCAGCTCTTGTTTCTAACCCAATAGCGCAGGCAAAGTGATAGGCATCTCCGGCAAGCTCCCCGGAAAAAGGCGCTATCAGCAAGCCGGCAGCAAGCGCATCCGCTACCAGAACCCGGCTGGCGATGACCACGCCTTGTCCGGCGATAGCCGCCTGGACGGCTAGCATGCTATCGGGAAAGCGGGGTCCGACACTGGTGTCGACGTCGGCCACACCGGCCTGCGCGCACCAGCGCAACCAGTCTGGTTCCGGCGTGGGCCGGTTTCGTCCATCGATATGAATCAGTATTGCGTGCCGCAGATCATCAAGGTGGGACAGACCGAGCCGCGAGCTGCAAACGGGTGTCATCACGTCATCGCAAAGGCGGGTGCTGATCACGCCAGGGAAGGGACCACGCCCGTAACGTATTGCAGTCTCGACACCACCCGCCCGCAAGTCCTCGACGGAATTCGAAGTATGCAGCCGGAGATCGATCATCGGAACAGCCAGGCGGAGCGTATCCATCCGCGGCACCAGCCAGTGGCTGAGAAACGCAGTCGTGGACGAGAGGGTGACTGTCGTCGGGGTCGTATCTGCCAGCAGCCGCGTGACTGCCCTTTCGATTTCGCCGAAACCAGAGGCCGTCGCCTCGTACAGCGTCTTGCCCTGCGGCGTTAACGTCACCGCTCTCGGCGACCGGTCCAGGACACGCAGGCCCATATGGGCTTCGAGTTGCTTGATCTGATGGCTGATGGCCGTCGGCGTCACGGAGAGTTCTTCAGCCGCGGCCTTGAAACTCGCCCGCCGTGCAGCGGCTTCGAAAGCGCGAAGGGAGGACAATGGCGGCAAGCGAGAGCGACTCATGCTGAATCCAGTTCACCTTGAAGCTGAGTAATTTGACTTTTTCTATTTGTATAAGCGGCTGTACAGTGCTGATACGTCAAACCCTATCAAAATAAACTCATTCAAGGCAGCAGGGAAAATGGTCGAACTGGTCGCAGGTCTCATTGATGTCTTCGCAGACGCGCCATTGACCGGCAATCCGCTCGCGGTGGTGCAGGACGCCGACGACCTTACCGATGATGTGATGCGGCGGATCGCCGGTGAATTCAATCAGGCCGAGACCACCTTCATACTTCGGAGCGCACGTGCCGATTGGAAACTGCGGTCGTTCACCGCAAGCGGTGCGGAAGTGTTCGGTGCGGGCCACAACGCACTTGGTGCGTGGCTCTGGCTAGGAGAACATGGGAATCTCGGTTCGCTGACGACCGCCCGGACCTTTCAGCAGGAGATCGGTCAGGATGTTCTGCCGATCGAGCTCGAATTGATCGGCGGTCGCGTCCACGGCCGCATGCGCCAGGCGCCGCTGCGCTTGTCGGACCCGCTCAGTGATGTCGCGCCTCTCGCCGACGCCCTTGGCCTCGGTCTGGGCGACATTCTGTCAGAACCGCCGCCACGTCCCGCCGACACCGGCGCGGCTCATCTGATGGTGCGCGTTCGCAATGCCGGCACGGTTGACGAGGCGCGACCCGATGCCGGCAAGCTGCTCGCCGTTCTGAGAAAGACGGCGGCGGAAGGCTGCTATGTCTATGCGTTCGATGCCGAAGCACCGAACACTGCCTACGCCCGGTTCTTCAATCCAACCGTTGGCCTGTGGGAAGATTCTGCGACCGGAACCGCCGCTGGGCCCTTGGCCGCGTATCTTGCAGCCACGGGAAACCTCAGGAACAACGAATTGGTGATCGAACAAGGTACCAAGATGGGGCGCCGCAGCATTCTGCATATCCGGCTGAAGCCCGAACCGGAACTCTCCGGGACAGGCATTGTCGTGTTGAGAGGCGTGATCCGGCTTTAATGCTTGCACCCGGTCCTAGCGCCCGTACCGATCCTTCAAACTTCAGCAAGCCGGCGCTGCGACGTCTCTTGGTTCTGGGGCGACGACTTTATCGTGCTGCCGCCCTTTATGCGAGCCAACCGCGCTCTCTTCCTCGAACACGTGATGCCAATTCTTTAGGATCGCGGCATTTTCCATAACGACTGTACCGGCGGCGCCGACGCGAGACTTTTGCCCTGCCGCTCCCCAAAGCCAGTACGTGATGGCCCGCAGCAAAAAATCTGCATTTGAACAACTTAGAAAACTCACTTTGCTTCCTCGTGCCCATAAAAGAGAACAACATTTCATGACTTTATACATAGATTTTATAGACTGGCAAGCTCAGGCTCGTTTTAAGTCCATACCGTAAGGCACGCGGAAAACGAGGTTCACCCTACAATTGCGACGAGGAGGTTGGATGACAGCCAACGGTCTGTCCATTCTGGTGCGTTCAATTCGAGAGACGCACTTCTCCTCGGCTCTCATTTCCTGGACGCCAAACGCAACGTCGTGGCAGCCGGGAGGGCGGAGGGATCGTGAGTAAGCAAGCTGTCTCTACCACCATTGGTCATTCAGTTCCGTCGTATCGCCCGTTCGCGCTCCTCTCCGCGTTCGCCGTTCGAGTGGGGCCGCTTGTGGTGCTCGTCACCGTTTGGCAGGTGGCATGTGATTTTGGAGCCGTGCGACCCGTGTTGCTGCCGGCCCCATCAACCATCGTTCGCACCATATGGAACATGACATTGAGTGGGGAGCTTGCCGAGCATGTGGCGGTAAGCAGCGCCCGTGTGCTCCAAGGATTCGGCATCGCCGCTGTGCTCGCCCTCGCGCTTGGCATCGTTATGGGGCTCATCGGGCCGTTGAACCGGCTGGCTGATCTAATGGTGCAGGTGTTAAAACCCATCCCGCCTATTGCCTGGATCCCGCTGTCCATCCTGTGGTTCGGTATTGGGGAGGAGGCCAAAATTTTCATCATCGTCCTCGGCGCCTTTTTTCCCATTTTAGTAAGCACTCTTGACGCTGTCCATCAGACTGATGTCCGCTATGTGGAACTAGCTCGGGTGCTGGAGGTGCCACGGCTCAACTTCATCCGTCAGGTGATGATCCCCGGCGCCCTGCCGCAGATCATGTCGGGGCTCAGGCTCGGCATCACCATGTCTTGGATGTGTGTTGTGGCAGCCGAGCTGATCGCAGCATCGAGTGGCATCGGATTCCTCATCATGGACGGCCGCGTAATGTCGAATGCCAGCGTTGTGCTTGCGGGAATGATTACCCTCGGCGTCCTTGGCAAGCTGACCGACGATGCCTTACGCTTCGCTGAGCGACGTCTGGTGCGCTGGCGCGCCGGCTTCAGCGGGTTATGAGGGGTGATATGACCGCTGCCGCATTCCCTGCAACACCCCCCGCCGCTACCGATCACACGCTGCTGGTCCAGGGCGTCTCCAAAAGCTTCAGTCGGCCTGACGGGTCGGAAGTGCGTGCTATGGACCATGTGGATCTCGTTGTACGGGACGGCAGCGTCACCTGCATCATCGGTGCAAGCGGCTGCGGCAAGAGTACCCTGTTGCGCATCGTCGCTGGCTTGGAACCACAGTTCGGCGGGACGGTGCTGCTGGGCGGTCGGCCGCTGAAGGGACCGGGCCTCGACCGAGGCATCGTGTTCCAGGACCACCGCCTCGTTCCCTGGATGACGGTGGAGGCGAACATCGCCTTCAGTCTCCACCGTTTGCCCAAGGCGGAGCAGCGGCGAGTCGTGACTGAGAAGTTGAAGCTGGTGGGCCTTGAAGGATTTGGGCGGTCCTATCCGCACCAACTGTCCG
Source organism: Agrobacterium vitis (assembly GCF_014926405.1). Lineage (NCBI taxonomy): Bacteria > Pseudomonadati > Pseudomonadota > Alphaproteobacteria > Hyphomicrobiales > Rhizobiaceae > Gillisella > Gillisella vitis. The sequence continues at coordinate 180,263 of NZ_JACXXJ020000001.1, read as the reverse complement.
GTGGTATGGCGCAGCGCGTCGCCATCGCGCGCGCGCTTGCGCACCAGCCGGAGTTGCTGCTGCTGGACGAGCCCTTCGGTGCGCTCGATGCGCTGACCCGCCTCCAGATGCAGGACGAGGTGCTGCGCATCCGCCATACTGACAATCTGACCACCGTGCTCATCACTCATGACATCGAGGAGGCCATCTATCTCGCAGACGAGATCGTGGTGTTCTCTGATCGTCCCGGCCGTGTACGGGCGCGGTTTACCGTGGAGCTGCCCCATCCGCGCGACCGCGGCGATCCCGCCTTCGCCCGTCTGCGCCATGAGTTGCATGCCCAGTTTTTCCACCACCGCAATTAGCTCATTTTGAAAGAAAGTCGTCCAAGATGCTAAAAAACATTGCCAAAACTGCCACTGCCTTGGTCGCCGCCGCACTTCTCTGGTCCGGTTCCGCTGCAGCGGAGACCGTAAACATTGGATTCATGCCGTTCGTGCCTTATTCCGCCATCCTGCTGGCCAAACAAAAAGGTTGGGTAGATGAGGAGTTTACCAAGGCCGGCTTGAAGGACGTGGAGGTAAAGTGGCACCAGTTCGCGGGCGGTCCGCCGGTGAACGAGGCCTTCGCCTCGGGCGCTCTCGACATTGCCGCGCTGGGCGACACGCCCTCCCTCATCGCCTTCGCCAATGGCATCGATACTCGCTTTGTAGGCCTCGCCTGCAAGGGGGCCAAGGCTGAAGCGCTGGTAGTGCTCAAGGACAGTTCGGTGAAGACAGTGAAAGACTTGAAGGGCAAGAAGGTCGCCACCCTGCGCGGCGGCAATGTACATGAGCTGCTGGTGTTGGTGCTGGCCGAGGCCGGCCTGAAGATTTCCGACGTGGAGTTTCTCAATCTTGGCCTGCAGGACATGGGCATCGCCCTCACCAAAGGCGACGTCGATGCCGTCCTGGTGTGGGAACCGCTACTTACCAAATTGGACAGCGAGGGTGTCTCGCGTACCCTGCGAGACGGCGCCGGCCTGAAGAGTAACCTCAACCCGATAGTCGCCTTAGGCAGCTTCGCCGCCAAGCATCCGGATGTGCTGAAGGCCTATTTGCAGGCGGTAAAGCGCGGGGCCGAGGCATTGCGCTCTGATCCGGCCGGTTCAGCCCAGGTCCTCGCGCCGGTAGTAGGCCTGACGCCAAAGCAGACTGAGCTCGCCTTCTCCCGTTTCGAGTGGAAACCGACCGTAACCGAGGCGGACCAGGCAGAGCTGGCGGATTCCGTGAAGTTCCTCCTGGACAACCACTTCATCAGGCAAACCTTCGAAGTCTCCAGCTTCGCGGATCAGGCCTTTTTCAATTTCTAACGCGAGGCAGAGGATGCCCGAGAAAATCAGGTCAAATGCGTTTTTTATGAATACCACCGGTCACCTCGTTCCGAGGCTTTGGCGGCATCCGGAGGATCAGACCCGGAACTATTGCGATCTTGATTTTTCGACCAAAAACGCACGTTCACGCAACTTGGGTCTGGCTCAGCAACACGAACACGCGTTCAGCGAAATGAGAAGGGTATGTTGATGGGCGTTCGCCAAGTATTCGGTCTTGGGCTGACGATATCAGACCCAATCACTACGGCAGATCTTGTTACGGTCGCCCGAACGGCTGAAAAGGCTGGGTTCACGACACTGACTATCGGGGGCAGGGAAACCATCCTGGATCCTACAACAATCCTGGCCGCGCTGGCGGCCAGGACCGAGCAGATCGGGCTGGTTGCGGCGGTGAACGTCGATACGGCTCTGCCTTACGATTTTGCACGCCGTCTGGCGTCTCTTGATCACCTCTCGAGTGGACGGGCAGGCTGGAAGCCATATTCGACTGCCGATGAGCCTGAAGAAGCCCGGATCGCGGAGTTCGTGCATGCCGTCAGCCACCTCCTGGACAGCTGGGATGACGATGCCGCCCTTTACGACAAGGAGAGTGGAATTTATGTCGACATCAGCAAGGTTCATCGGCTCGATCACATCGGGGAATATTATAGGGTAGCTGGCCCGCTCGATATACCGCGCGCCCCTCAAGGTCGACCGGTCCTGGTTCGAGAGGTCCTCGCTGCCGATCTTGCCGAAGGCGCATGGCCCACGGCGGACATCATTGAAATCGTTCCGGTCCCCGGTCAGAGCACGAACAAGCCCCTCGCACCTCGTGCCGAGGGAAATACCACCCTCCTAAGTATCGTTGCAGACACTGGCGATCTCGCGTCGATGCATGCACTGCTCAACGATGGGGACGTTGATGGAGCGACTGTCCGTGTAGCGCCACGGATCGATGCCGTCGCGCGGGCGGCGAGAGATATTGGGTTATGGTCAAAGCCGCGCGGAAGCAATTTGCGTGACACGCTTGGGTTATCCCGTCCGGAAAGCCTGTTTGCCCTTAGAAGAAATGGAGTTTCCGCATGACCAGCCGTCCTCTCGCTCTTCTGGTCAATCCCCTGCTGTGCGGCCACCACGAGGCAGCCTGGCGGACGGAACGCGCACAGCCCGAGCGGATTCACAGTCTCGATTACTTCCAGCAACTCGCCCGGACTGCCGAACGTGGACGATTCGACGCCGTGTTCATGGCCGACTTTTTCATCTTCAATCCTGCGGTCATGTACAGCCCGCGTTGGGAAGTCGAACCCGTCACGCTCTTGTCTGCGGTCGCTCAAGCAACCGAGAATCTCGGTTTCATCGCCACGGGCTCGGCGATCTTCTCCGATCCGGTTGAGGTCGCCCGGGTCTTTTCGACCTTCGACCATGCCACGGGAGGCCGCGCTGCCTGGAACATCGTGACCTCGGGCGAGCCGGCGGCCGGTGCCAACTACGGCCTCGATAAGCCGATCCCCCATGCCGAGCGCTATGAATTGGGCGCGCGCAACACAGAACAGGTGCTCGCATACTGGGACGGCGCACCGGTCCCCGACGATGTTGCACCGATTGCCCGTCCGGTCCAGGGCCGCCCGGTTCTGGTGCAGGCCGGGTCTTCCGCCACGGGGCGAGATTTCGCGGCCCGTTTCGCCGAACTGGTGTTTAGCGCCCAATGGAATTTCGAAGCTGGCAGGGATTTCAGAAATGACCTTAGGCGCCGCGCCGTGACGCATGGCCGAAACCCCGATGATGTGCGTCTTATCCTGGGCCTCAGCTTTGTCATCGGCTCCACCGAGGCAGAGGCCCGCAGCAAGAAGAAGGCGCTTGACGACTTGATCCTGCCCCACGCCTCACATGGCTGGTTACAGAGTTTCGGTATCGACCTGACCGCGTTCGATTTCGACGAGCCCCTGCCGCGGACACTCGGGAACATCGATCTGTATGAGGGCATCAAGAGCCGCTTTTCGGTCATTTCATCCCTGGTTGACAGCACATCGCCACTAACCATCCGGCAACTGGCCAGCGCCTTGGCCGGAAGCCGCGGCCATCATCTTGTTATCGGCACGCCGGAACAAATCGCTGATGCGGCAGAAACCTGGTTTGTGGGAGGGGCGGCGGACGGATTTATGGTGATGCCCCATGAATTGCCTGCGGAATTCGAGTTGTTTGTGGACGAGGTCATCCCGATCCTGCGTCGTCGAGGCCTCGTGGATCGCGATTATCGTGGACATACGCTTCGCGAGAACCTTGGGCTGCCCATCAGCCCGCCCGCGCCGTCATGGGCATTCCAGACATGAATATCGAACAGGGTTCCACCGGACAGCGGCGGCAAGATAGCTGTCGCAATTCCGAGCATGTTCGGGATACGCACGTCTTTAAAGACCTGTCAGTCGATTACGGACTTGCAAGCGGCGTGCAGGGCTCGCGTTCGCATCCCATGATGGTGGGCCTGTCATGACATATCCTTCGCAAATCCCCAACATCTCGACGCTGTTTGACCTTTCCGGTCGGAGGGCCGTCATCACGGGCGGCGCTCGGGGGATCGGGCGCGCTATCGCTGACGGCTTCTTAGAAGTGGGAGCTGATGTCGTCTGCATCGACCGTGGATGGGAAAGCTCTGACCTCCCGGCCGATAACCGGCAGATTGTCACGGCCGATCTTAGCGACCGTAGCGACCTGAAGCGCGGATTCGATGAAGCTGTGGAGCGACTGGGGGGCCAGATCGATGTCCTTGTCAACAACGCAGGCATCTGGGACGACACGCCGTCGCTCGATATGGAGCTCGAGATGTGGGACAGGATCATCGAGGTCAATCTGACTGCGGCCTTCGCGCTGAGCAGGCATGCAGCCAGGCTGATGCTTCCCCGAGGCCGCGGACGAATAATAAACATTGGCTCCATCCGCAGTCTGAGGGGAGGCCACAATGCGGCTGCCTATGCAGCCAGCAAGGGAGGGATCGCCTTGCTCACTCAGACCTTGTCGAATGAATGGGCACCTTCAGGACTAAGGGTCAATGCCATAGCGCCCGGCGCTATGGTCACCGCCCTGACTGAAAAGCTGCGCCACGATCCTGAAGTGGTCACCCGCTTCATCGAGCGCATCCCTGCCAGAAGATGGGGATCGCCCGCCGATGTGGCGGGCCTGGCGATCTTCCTGGCCAGCGACGCCTCCGATTATGTCACTGGTGCAATCATCCCCTGCGACGGGGGGTTCCTTGCCGGTTAATCGAGCGAAACACGTTTTTCTGGAAAAGCAGAGACCGGACCAAAGGAAAACAGGAACTGATGAAGTGGTTTCAATCCACGCAGCGCTGGCTCGTTCGAGGCGAAACAGTTCAACAGGAACGCCGGTAAAGTTTCATTCTCAACACGTGGGAAGAAAATCTTGAAGCAAGTAGAAGCTGATGAATTCGATTTCATCGTCGTCGGAGGAGGATCCGCTGGCGCTGCCGTCGCTGCAAGATTGGCTGAGCGTCCGGAATTGCGGGTTCTGCTCCTGGAAGCTGGTCGACAGCAGTCCGGCATCCGGTTCCGGCTGCCGATATTGACTCCGTTCGCGCTCGCGAAAGAGGATGCAGTCTGGAACTTCACGACATTGCCTGAACCCGGCCTCAATGGCAGGGAACTTGTCTGGCCGCGCGGCAGGGGACTTGGGGGTTCCTCTCTCATCAATGGCATGCTCTGGGTACGGGGAGACCCGGTGGAGTATGACCTCTGGGCTGCCTCAGGCTGTACCGGCTGGTCTTATGGCGATCTGCTGGATTTCTTCAAGCGCAGCGAAACATACATTCCCGGTGATCCGGCGAGCAGAGGGCAGCGCGGGGCTGTGACGGTTACCAGGCACCGTCCAGCAGATCCTCTCTCTGATGCGTTCCTGAAGGCTTGCGGTAACATGCAGGTATCACAGCAGGATGATTACAATGCGGGTATTTCGGAAGGCGCAGGCTATCTCCAGTTCAACCAGCGCCGGGGATTGCGTCATGGCACAGACCGTGCCTATCTCTCGCCCGCCAGCAGGTGTGCTAACCTGACCATTCGCGAAGGCGCTGTTGCAAACCGCATCCTCTTCGAAGGGAAGAGAGCGATCGGGGTGGAGTATCGCGCGGCGGATGGCCTGAGATGTGCCATCGCACGGCGAGAGGTCGTTCTATCCTGCGGCACCGTTCAATCCCCGAAGCTGCTTGAGCTTTCGGGTATAGGGGACGGTGAGGTGCTTGGCCGGGCAGGTATCGTGCCACTGGTGCACCTCCCGGGCGTCGGAGAAAATCTGCGCGATCACCTTAATGTGCGCGTCGGTTTTCGTACCCGTTTCCGCGGCACCCTGAATGATGTCCAACACAGCTACGTCTGGAAGGTACGCGCCATGCTTTGCTGGCTTGCGCGAGGCGGCGGTCCCCTATCTACCATAGGGGCGACAGCCCATGCATTTGTGAGAACCCGGTCGGACCTCGAACGGGCGGACGTGAAAATCCAGATGCTGCATTTCAGTGCACCCCACAATACCGGAAATATCAGCGGACGTCTGGATGAGTTTCCCGGCTTCAGCATCTCGACGTTCGTCCTGAGGCCGAATTCGACGGGTTCCAGCCACATCCGGTCGGGCGCCGCCGCGGAGCCGCCGGCGATCGTTGCGAACTACCTTTCACACGAGGAGGATCTCCGCTCGATGCTCGGTGCCTTTCGATTCATCAACAGAATTGCCTCGGATTCGGTCTTTGATGATCTTATCGTCTCACGGGACAACGACCTCGCGGGTCTGCAGAGCGATCAGGACATCCTGGAATGGGCAAAAACAACCGGTCTGACGTCCTACCATCCCATCGGAACGTGCAAGATGGGTACGGATTCCGCAAGCGTCGTCGATCCGAGACTGAGAGTGATCGGTGTTGACGGACTGAGAGTCGTTGATGCGTCCGTCATGCCGACAATGCCATCCTCCAACACGCACGGACCCACCGTCATGATTGGCGAGAAGGGGGCGGCAATGATCCTGGAGGATAGTTTGTCGTGATAGTCGTTCGACATTGACAGGTTCAGCGTCTGTGGGTGCCGCCCAAATTCAGAAGGAGAATATTTTGATCCGAGATTCAGGGATGATTGGTAACGTTCTGCCTAATTTCCTGCAATGCGTGTTAGCCATGCGTCCAGGAGGCGTGCGATCGTCTCGGGTTGCTCTTCTTGTACGAAATGGATCCCCGCGCCCGCTGCTTCTATTTCCAAATTACGGATGGTAACTTGACTCCACTTCAATATGGCATCGGTGAGTAGAAAACCAGGTTTGAATGTCAGCAGTAGCTTGGGAGTATCGCTCGTATTGAGCCAGTTTACCGCCTGTTCCAGGAATGCCACAGTGCTTGCTGGCTCGCCATCCACTGGAAGATTGCGTGGTCCTGCGAGTATCACCTTGCGCGAGTGCGGCGTCGGAAACGGCGTTTGGTATTGCCTTAGGTCCTCCGCCGCCAAAGGGGTAAGGAAAAACCAGGGGAAAAGCTCAGTCAGGAAGCGGTTTTCCTGCTGAACGAAGATTTCACCTTCGCCCGGTTGGCGGAGCTTCGCTCGGCGGGTGACGAATTCCGGTGACAGATCCACCGAATCAATGTTCCGTAACACTGGCTCGAAAAAGGCCACGGCTCGGACGCGGTCTGGATTCCGGCTGGCCCAGTTTAGTCCAAACGCTGCGCCATAATCCTGCAGAACCAGCGTCACATTCCTTAGGTCGAGGGCGTCGAACCAAGCGTCAACGTAACGCTGCTGATTCTCCAATGTGTATTCGATATCAGGCTTGCTAGATTGGCCGTACCCGATCAGATCGACGGCCAATAGCCGACCGTGTCCATGGAGACGGCGGAATATGTGGCGCCACAGATAGGAACTCGTGGGATTGCCGTGGAGAAAGACGATTGGAGCACCTGAACCATGTTCAACCGTGTGGATTTGCAGGCCGAATGCCGGCACATCATACGCTTTCGCGCCGTCACCAAAGGCGGGATGTGGTGATTTCTCAGTCATGTGACGGTGTTCCTTCAAGCCGAAACGAAAAACTGAGGGTCGGGAAGCACGTTCAATGCGATGGTTAAACGATTGCCGTAGGAGAAGAAAGCAGAGACTTCCAGCACCTCCAGAATCGCGGGTTCGCTGAACCCAATTGCTCGGAGCCGGGCGAAGTCGTCACTGCCCACACTATGGGGCGTAGTGGCCAGCTTCTGCGCCAAATCGGCCAGCGCTCGCTCGCGTGGTGCCAACGTCACATCATTGTGGTTTCGAGCAATCCGGTCCGCCAACACACGATCTCCAAGGGCGGCTGCCAACGCCGGGCGGTGGTTGAACACGCAATAGCTGCAGCCTGTCGCTACAGACGTCACGACTGCGATCAACTCACGCTCGGATGCGCTGAGATGGCTGTTGCTCTGGTCGAACAGGTGCTCATAGAAGGCCATAATACGCAGAGCGGTACCCGGATTGGCAGACAGCGCCGTCAGGAAATTCGGGACAAAACCGAACTTCTTTCGAATCCTCACATGGATGTCGCGCAATTTCTGGGGCAGTTCGTCCTCTGTCGGAACGCGAAGACGCGAAACGGGCTCTTCCAACTGCCCGGTCGATACGGGAGATGACGTGACGGAATGGGGCGCTGTTGCCTGGCTCATAATGGAGAGTCTCCCGATTGTGGGGTTGAAGTCGAGATCGCTGTTAAAATCCCTTTGCGGCGACTACGTCCCGATCGCCACGATGCGTCGAGTACCAATGAGTCCGCCACGCCAACGAATCTTGCAAAGATCGCCATGTCATTCGGCGGCTAGCGCTGCCGGAGGAAAGACGCCGAGATGGATCTGGCCAATGAGGTCGTGGGTCGCGTCGCTGTTCGGCGGATGGAAGGGGCCGGAACGGACGTCGCGCGTCAGCCGCTCCAGTTCGTTTCGACGGAGCAACGAGCTTGCGCCGGCAACCTTGCTGGCGCGATCAACGATCCGGAGTGCCCCATCGACAGCGTGCTGTTTGGCGCCAAGCAACTTGGTTGGCCAGAGTAGCCCGTGATCCACGCCCTCGGTCCATTCCGCCGCTACGCGGCTGAGAAAAGCCCAAATACTATCGAGTTCTATAGAAGCCTTGGCGATTTCGACCTGTGTTTGCGGATGATGGGCATAGGTCCGACCGGAGAGTGCCGGAGAAACGCGGGATTTAGCCGTTTCCACCGCGATGTCGAACGCGCGATTGGCAATGCCGTAGTACACAGCACCGATCGGAAGAACAGCCGAAGCAATGATGCCGTCAATAAAAGGATCGTTCGGCGGGCCGGCTGGAAGCACGCGCGTTACATAAGGTTTTGCCGCGATCACTCCCTCCAGGATTGTATCATCACTCCGCGTCGCGCGCACGCCATGCGAATCCCAGGTTTCTCGTGTGTGGTGCCCGGGATCCTGCCGGCGAATAAAAGCGTGGACAATTTTTGGTGTGGCTGGATCGCTTGCATCGAGTGCATGGATTCCGAGCCAGTCCCAGACGGGTGAAAGAGAGGTAAAAATCTTCCGTCCGTGAAAGCGGTAGCCACCGTCGGCGAGTGGTTCGGCCACAACGTTGGAGCCTGCGAGGCCAAGATCGTTGCCTGGCTCGCCATGGCCGGCTGCAAAGATCCGACCCGCTGCCGCCTCTTCGAGGATCCAGTCGGTTGAGTGATCGCCACGCCGCCAGAGATAAGCAGCAGTACCGATCCAATAGAGGTGCATGTTGATTGCCAGTGCCGTGGCGGGTGCATGATAAGAAAGCCGCGCCTGTTCGGCCAGTACCTGTGACAGGGTCAGCCCCCGGCCCCCGAATTCCACCGGCAGTGCTGCCTGTAGGTACCCGACTGCTTTGAGATCGGCGAGATCCTCAAAAAAGAAGCGGTTTTCCCGGTCATAATCCGCAGCGCGACTTTGAAAAGTGTGAAGCAAGACTTCATCAAGGAGATGTTGGCCTGCCTCCAATTTTGCATCAAGGGAATAAGTGCCCATACTGATCCTTTAGTCCTCCTTAAGTCTTAAACGGACTATTGGAAAATCGGTTATTATGAGAAGAATTTATCATCCGGAAGGATCCCCAAAGATATAGTGACCCTGTTGGTGTGATTGAACCAGGAAGCTGTTTCAACAGCTTCCAATAATTCTTCATCGGAAAGCTCAAGATCCCTGAGCTTCTCGAAGTCGGCTTGCGAGATAGTTTTGGGGCTTAGAGTCACCTTGACCGCCAAATCAGCCAAAGCCCGCTGTCGCTTTGATAAGTCGGCGAGGTGGTAGTCGAGCGCGACCCGACGAGCAAAACCCGGATCATTGAGCAGGTCGCCAAAGGCGCGCGTGTGATGAATCTCGCAAACGCCACATCCGTTCGTCGCTGAGACAACCACGGCGATTAACTCGCGATCCTGTAGCGGCAACCGCCTGCCCGTCGCCGCGAACAGATGCTCGAAATGACCGGTGAAGCGGCGAGCTGTGTCAGGATTGAGCGAAAGCGCCCGAACCCAGTTCTCATGGTGGTGACGATCAACTAAAGCCTGAATATCTTCAGGCAGTTCGGATTCGTCCGGAATGCGCAAACGGGAAATCCGCTGGCTCCGAGCCAGCCCGTCGATCGTTGTCATGCCATTCTCCGTCGATATTGAGGGGCCGACTGAATAAACAGTAGTCAGTTCTTCATTGATACAGTTTATAAAATCTATAGACGAACTAGATGAATCCAAATTCGATCGCGCGGAGAGAAAAACGTTCTCATCGCCGCTGCTCCGGGAACGATGTCGTCATTTTACAATGTCTTGCAGGCTGACCCGGTCGGCTCGACCCAAAGCACGCCTCCACAAAAGCTGTCCTCGAGACAATTGAAGCCACGGTAGAGGATATTCCGAACCACCGCCTACATTCCCCGGATGCAGAGATCTGGGTACAGGCCGGTGTGTTGGCCGGCTTGCTCTTCCGGCTGAGCAATCTGCCCAAGGGGCAGGGAACGAGCGCTGCTTCCTGAATGACGCCCTCGTGTTCCTGCAGGCGCGTCAATTGGGGGCGAGCGTGCTGACCGGCAACGTCCGCGTTTTTGATTTCCTCACCCAGATTCTGCCGACCGGACGGATCATCCTCTATCGAGCACCGCCGGGAGCGCAGACATCATGAACGTCACGGTCGGGCCTCCTGTCGATATTCTCCACGAACTGGAACAGCTAGCGTGGGCGCCGGCGCCTGACTCGTTGCAGTCTCGAATGTTGGGAACTGTTGCTTCGTTCAAATTGCTTTTCTCTATGGCGATCAATAAACTGGATTTTAACCAGTTCTTGGGGAGAGGCGTCTATCTCTCGAAAGTGCCCAAAAGTCACCGCGAGAGGAACACGATGACGCAAATGTGGACCGTTCAATCAGAAGGAGCTCGACCGATGAACCGAGCTCAGTCGTCATGACCACGGCGCAGCAGTTGATCTCGCTGCTGAAGAGCCACGTCGAAGGCGACGACGAGCAGTTCCTGACGATTGCATTGCAGGCTGCAGCGAGTGAGGCTCGCAGAGGCCATGGAAAGGTGGCTGTGCAACTGCGCGAGCTTGTCGATGCAGCGCGCGCCAACAAGGACCGTACCTCCGGGCGCAAGAAAGCCCCTGTTCCTATTGCGCAGCCACGCGGTGATCTCGCGAATCTGGTTGCGGTCCGCTACACTGACGTTCGGTTGTCGAGCATGATCCTTCCAGCAGAGCTCGAAGCTCGTTTGAAGCGCGTTATTCTCGAGCAGCGACAACAACATAAGCTTCGCAGCCATGGGCTGGCCCCACGGCGCAAACTGTTGCTCATCGGTCCCCCCGGATCCGGAAAAACCATGACGGCCGCTGCGCTCGCCGGTGAACTCCATACACCGTTGTTCACCGTTCAGCTCGATGGTTTGATGACGAAGTTCATGGGGGAGACCGCCTCGAAGTTGCGGCTTGTGTTCTCCGCCATGGCTGAAACCAAAGGCGTCTACTTCTTCGACGAGTTCGATGCCATCGGCGCGAAGCGCGCAGAACGCAATGACGTGGGCGAGATCCGGCGTGTCCTCAATTCGTTCCTTCAGTTCCTGGAAGAGGATGAGAGTGACGGTCTGGTGGTGGCGGCGACCAATCACCCGGAATTGCTCGATCCAGCGCTCTTTCGGCGTTTCGATGACGTCATCGAGTATGCATTGCCGAGCGTTGAGGTCGCGACCGGGATTTTGCAGGCGCGCCTTTCCAGCTTCGACACCCGGGATATCAACTGGACAAAAGCGGTTACAGATGCTGCCGGTTTGAGCCAGGCCGAGATTGCTCGCGCTGCGGCCGACGCCGCGAAACTCGTCGTCCTGTCCGACCGGGACCGCATCACCCAGAACGATCTGTCCCTCGCGATAGCCGAACGCAAAGGAGCGGCGTCGCAATAATCGATGGCAGAAGAACCACCGCGTCCACTCCCACACGTTTATTTGCCCGGTCACGGGAACATCCAGGACTACACCGCCAGAGGCGGAGGTGGCGGCGCAACCGTGCCGGTGCGCGATAGGGCTCAGCATGCTGTAAAGCTGACAGAAGCCCTTACCCGGGCAGTGGCAGACGCGGAAGCACAATTAAGAGCTCGCGAGCCCGACCTTGCGGGTGGAACGCCAGGTTTCTATCTTGAGTTCGAGCTCCCTTCATCCCAGAGCGAGATCGTCGATAAGCTCGAAAACCGCCAGGGCAAGTTTCCGATCGAACTTGTTAGCGTTCGCCCGATAGGGGAGGGAGGGAACGCGATTGCCGCCACCGTCTTCGTCCCCGAACGCCAGCGCGACTATTACCTCAAGAAGGTGGCCGAATATCGCGACCAGGACCGGATCCAACGGATCGAGGTCGACGGTGAGATCGTCGAAAGAAACAACGGACCCAAGAATGAAGTGCTCGTGGCCTCGCTTGAGACCGCGCGTCTTGCGGTGGCCAGATCCCTCTATACGGATGACGAGGCGTTCTTTCCGCTGCCCGGTACGGCCATCTGGTGGGAGGTCTGGCTGCGTCTCGGGACCAGAGACACCTTTGCGGCTGCGGCAGAGCGACTGGAGCTTCCAGTGCGTGAACACGCCCTTCAGTTTCCGGAGCGGGAGGTGTTGATCGTCCACGCGAGCGCCGAAACCCTCGGGCGGATCATTGCGCACACCGACACGATCGCAGAGCTAAGAACCGCACGCGATACACCGGCTTTCTTTATGGAGATGGACGGCGCCGAGCAACGCGCCTGGGCCGCGGAGACGGCGGGCCGCATTGTGCCCCCCGATGGTGACCGTCCCGCCGTCTGCCTGCTCGATTCAGGCTCTACCCGCCGTCACCCTTTGATCCTCCCGGCGCTCGCAGCAGTGGATCAGCAGGCATTCGATCCCGGCTGGAACGTCGAAGACACGAGCAATCAGGGGCACGGCGGCCATGGGACCCAGCTTTCCGGCGTTGCCATTTATGGTGACCTGACCGATGTTCTCGCCGGAGCCGGGCAGATCATCCTGACGCACCGACTGGAGTCGGTAAAGATTCTGCCCGACCACGGTGCAAATGACCCCGATCTCTTCGGCGCCATCACCGCCCAATCGATAGCGCGTGCCGAGATCGTTGCACCGAACCGGCCTCGCGCCATCTGCCTTGCCCTGACCAGCGATGGCGATCACTGGCGCGGCCGTCCGTCGTCGTGGTCTGCGGCTCTCGACGCACTCGCCTATGGCGCCGATAATGCGCCACGCCTGATTGCGGTCTCCGCCGGCAACATTCGTGAGGATATCCATCAGAACGATTATCTCGTCCGCAACGACATCACGCCGATCGAAAGTCCTGCCCAGGCGTGGAATGTGCTCACGGTCGGGGCATTTACCGAGAAGACGGCGATCACCGACCCTGTCTTCAACGGATGGGGTGTCATGGCCCAGGTTGGCGATCTCATGCCACGTAGCCGTACCTCCGTCACTTGGAACTACGATTGGCCTCTCAAACCCGATGTCGTCTTCGAGGGCGGCAATCTGGGCGTAGATCCGGCGACGCTAATCGGCGATCACCTCGACGATCTCGCGCTGCTGACGACCTATCGGACGCCCGAGAACCGGGCGTTCACCACGACGGGCGAGACCAGTGCGGCGACCGCGCTTGCGGCAAGGATGGGTGCGCAGGTTCTGGCTCAGCGTCCTGATCTGTGGTCCGAGACGGTCAGAGCGCTGATCGTCCATTCGGCCGAATGGACGCCGACGATGAAGGCCCATCTCGGCGGGATCAACAAGAATGCCTTGATGCGGCGTTACGGTTTCGGGGTTCCATCACTGGTGCGCGCCCTTGGAAGTCTCGATAACGATGTCACCATGGTCATCGAGAACGAGATGCAACCATTCAAGACCGTCGGCAGCAAGATCGAGACCAAGGACATGGTCCTGCACGCGCTTCCCTGGCCGACGGCGGAGCTCGAGGCTCTTGGTGAAACCCAGGTCCAGTTGCGGATCACGCTCAGCTATTTCATTGAGCCCAATCCCGGGGAGCGTGGCCAAACACGCCGTCACAGCTACGCTTCGCATGGATTGCGGTTTGCGTTGAAACCGGGCGACGAGCGCCCCGATGTCTTCTTGCGTCGCATCAATGCCGCGGCCGGGGCCAGGCCGCCGGCAAGGGCGGCGGGAGACGCAGGCTGGACGCTTGGTCCCGTTCTTCGCAATCGGGGATCGCTGCATGGGGATATCTGGGAGGGAAACGCCGTCGAGCTCTCCCAGCGTGACGCTATCGCCATCTATCCGACTGGCGGATGGTGGCGCGAGAATACAGGTCAGAGAAGGGGTGATAGAGCGGTTCGTTATGCACTTGTCGCAACGTTGCGAACTGCGGCTGATGTCGATCTCTACACACCGATCAGCACCCCCATCCTTCCAGAGGTGGTGCCCGAAATTCTGATTGAGACTTAGACCCTCCCGCATGGGAGATATCGGTGAACATCCCAGACATGTCGCCTTCCAGTCAGTCACCCGACTCGGATAGCTCATAGGGTTCCGGCGCCACCGCCGTGAAGGAGAGATGTGTGCCTTTCCCCGACTGATCAGGGCACACGCGTGCTCGGCAGATACCGACGGCGCCGGGCCAGTGGAGGCGGCTGATCCGGCCTTATTCGATGGGGCCGGTACGGTCGCACGCGACGCATTGAAACCCTCCCAGACTGGCGAAGGTGCAGCGCGAAAGCGCAGCACGCGGCAAGAAAGCGGAACCGATTGAAGCCGTTCCGCCACCTTCTCCAGGCGTTCCCGCCGTTTCTGACGATGCAATCCGCCTTGATGAGGAGATCAGACTGCTGGGGGAGCAGCTGGCGCGCAATCTTCAGCTGCAAAATGCACAAGAGGATGCCGGAGCGGTTCGAACGCTGAACGTGTCATTGTCTCTGACATTCAATCGAGCTAATGTGCCTTGGCTCGGCGCATTCTGGATCCCCGCCATCGACGCCATTGCTCATCCCCACATTCGCACTACAAACCCGAGGGGAAACGTCAGTGTCGTCGGTTGTCGGCTTCTATTTAGATTCATATTCCAAGGCGCCCATTCACTGACCCGCAAGCGCTGCGTATTCGACCTGAGCCGATCCAACGGACTGATGGCCGATCAGTTCGGCGTAAAATCCACCCAGGCTCATCAGATCACGGTGTTTTCCCCGCTCGACGATCCGCCCATCCCGCATCACCAGGATCTGGTCGGCTGCCCGGATGGTCGAAAGGCGGTGGGCAATGATAATGGTGGTCCGGTTGACCATGAGCTCATCGAGCGCGGCCCGCACATGTGCTTCGCTTGCTGCGTCAAGGTGCGAGGTCGCCTCATCCAGGATCAGAACAGGCGCGTTCTTGAGGAATGCCCGGGCGATGGATATCCGCTGTCTCTGTCCACCGGATAGCTGAACGCCCCGCTCTCCGACAGGAGTTTCGAGACCAGCGGGCAATGACGCAAGAAAATCCGTGAGAGCAGCCCGCTGGATGGCGAGGTCCAGGTCGTCCTGAGTGGCATCTGGACGAGCGAGCCGAATGTTTTCAGCTAACGTCGCATTGAAGAGGTACGTATCCTGGGCGACGAGCGCGATATGTTCGCGGAGACTGTCGAGCGTGATTTCGCGCAGATCATGGCCGTCGATCGTGATGCTTCCCTGCTCAGGATCCCAGAAGCGGAGCACCAGGTTTGCGATTGTCGTCTTCCCGGCTCCAGACGAGCCGACGAGAGCGATCCGCGCCCCGGCCGGCACCTTGAAATCGATCTCCTCAAGCACGGTAGATCCGGCTTTGTCGTAGGAAAAGGTGACGTTCGAAAATTCCAGCTCAGATCCACCGGCTGTTTCGGGCAGGAGCATTGGACCGTCGACAACCGGAATGGGCTCGACATGGACGGCATGAACGCGCCGCGTGGACGCGATCGAGTCTGCCAGCTGTCGTGCCGCCTGCGCCAGTTCCGACACGGGCAGGAAGGCTGCGGACGATAGCAAGGCGACCAGCGGGAGAAGCGTCGGCTCGAACGCATGGCTATGGATCATGAAGGCCGCAGTGACCAGCACTGCCGCAGATCCGAGGGCGGATACCACCTCCTGCCTGGCCGTCTGGAACGACAGGTCCGCATTGAGCGCCACTCTCGTGCGCTGATACTCCGCCGTCTGATCGTGAAAGACCTTCCGGCGCGCAGCAACCGCGCGAAAGGCGATGAGTTCGCCCATGCCTTGCACTGTGTCCACGACAAAGGCATTGAGGCCACCCAGTTCGGCGCGAGCCTGGCCGCCGAGGGCATCAACCTTGCGTCGCTCAAACACTGGCGCGAGGGCGGCATAAACCAGGAATGGCAACAACACGACCGCCGTTGGCCAGGCGATGAAGGTGAGAGCGATCAGAACTGTCAGTGGTATCAGGAGCGCCACCATCGCCGGCGCCACGACGTGAGCGAAGAAATACTCGACCGTCTCGACGTCTTGCGTTCCGAGGGAGACTAGGTCGCCTGACCGCCGCTTCAGAAGATAGGCCGGCGCGAGCTTTTCCAGGGCGTAGTAGAGATCGACACGCATCTGGGCGAGCAGTCTGTAGGCCATGTCGTGGGAGCGCCACGATTCATTCCATTGCAGGAACGCTGCCAGAGGCACCAGCGCCACCATCCAGGCGACATACGAGCCGAATGGGGTGCCCGTCTTGATTGCCGCCACTGTCAAAGCGCTGAGCGTGCTGACGCCGATCAAGGCATAGACACGTCCCACGCCGGAGGTGACGGTGAGGATCAATTGCTTGCGCCAGGGCCCGATCAGTTTGAACAGCGTTCCCAAGGTCTGGAATGAGGTCAGGCCCGCTGCTATCCTCTCCCCTTCGGTCAGTTGAGGTTTTGCCGAGGATGTCGTCGCGATAGTGGCCGGGCGTTCTTTCTCGGGTGCGACGGCCGTGCCGAAGTCCAGCAAGGCGTCACTTTCATTGAGTTCGATCTGTTCGGCCATGAGTTTCCGGTACGGGCCGTCGCGGGCGATCAGTTCGGCATGGGTGCCGCTATCGGCGATCAGGCCATCGGAAACCACGAGGATACGGTCAGCATCGATCACGCTCGACAGGCGATGCGCGAGCACGACAGTCGTCCGCTCCCTGGAGAGATCATCAAGTGCGGTCTGGATAATGCTTTCGTTTTCAGCGTCGACCGACGAGAGTGCTTCGTCGAGGATGAGAATGGGAGCATCTCTCAAGACTGCGCGGGCAATCGCTATACGCTGTCGTTGACCGCCCGACAGTCGCAAGCCACGTTCCCCGATGATTGTGCGATAGCCCTGCGGAAGCGAAGCAATAAACTGATGGGCGTTGGCTGCATGCGCAGCGGCCTCCACCTGTTGCGGTGTCGCGTCGGGACGGGCGATACGGATGTTGTCTTCGACCGATCCGTAAAAAAGATAGGTATCCTGTTGGACCACGGCGATCTGATCGCGGATGTGATCGGCAGCCAGCGTTGTGACATCGTGCCCACCAATGCGGATCGTACCGGTGTCAGCGTCGTAGAAACGCAGCAGAAGCTTGACGATGGTCGATTTTCCCGAACCGCTGTAGCCGACAATGCCGATGCGCTCGCCTGCCCTGACGTCGAAAGAGACGCCCTTCAGGGCTGCGCCGCGTTCGACCGAATAGCTGAACTGGACATTATCAAAGGATATTGACGGCTCGATATCCGGAGTGGCAGAGGTTTCGCGTGGTGGGCGCGGTGGTGTCGCCTGCAGCAACGCCTTGATCCCCACGGCGGCTGCGTTGGCCATCATGCCCCGATGGAGTAGGGAGCGCAGATCGCGTAAGGGCCGGAACACCTCTGTCCCAGCCATCAACACGATAAGCAAGGCTTCGATACTCATGTCCCCGTGGCTGACGCGCCACGCGCCAAGCGCAATGGCGGCAGCCGCACCGCCGGCGATGGCGAGGTCCGTGAATGCCCGGCTCATAAGGGCAGCTTGCAGGACAAACATCGTGCTGTCGGCCAACTGGTTTGCTTTCAGGGCAAGCCGCTCGCCGAACGCGGCGCTTTGGCCGAACGCCTTGAGGGTTGGCAAGCCTTGCACGGCATCGAGAAAATCCGCACCGAAGGCTTTGAAGGAGCGCACGCGGCGTAGCGTCGACTGTTCGCCAATACGCTTGAGGACCACCGGAAAGATCAAGGCGAGAATGGCGGCCACCGAGATCACGGCTGCGACGGGGACGTCCCAGAACGACAGGACCGCAAACAGCAGCACGGGCGCCAGAAAGGCGATGGCGACCTGTGGGATAAACTGGCCGAAAAACGCCTGGAGTTGTTCGACACCATCAATTGTCGAAAGGGCTATACTGCCCGTCCGGCGCTCGGCGAGCCATGCCGGTCCCAGCCGCACGATCTGATCGAAGAGGCTGAGCCGGACCCGGTCCTGAATGAGTGCTGCCGTGCGATGCGCCACCATCGCGCGCCAGTATTCAAGACCCATGCGTGACAGGATGACCGCCACGAGTATGGCAATGGCAACCAACTGATCGGCCAAGGGCGCGCCTTCGAACAGACGCGCGATCAGCCAGCCGAGGATAATGAACCTTGCGATGCCGAGTGCCAGCGAAACAAATCCGAGGGCGATGGCTGCGGCGATTCGGGCCCGGAAGCCCTTCGTCGCCGCCCAGAGTTGGGCGTCAAAATGCATGTTTATGTCCTACCGAGGCGTTCACGAAGCGTAGCGTTGACTACGTTATTTAAATTACACTACGGGGAAGGTAATGTCCATTACGTCAAGTAGGAAGACTGCTCGGTTTCGATCTCGTGACGTCGATCAACGACGCGGGGGCCTTATCATCCGCCACCATCAGCATGCGGCGGTCCGCTATCGCTGTGCTCAGGTCCCGATCATGGGTGATGAGCAGGATCGCCAACTCGTCCTCGTCGGCGACTTTGCGCAGATGACGAATAACCTGCTCCTGCACCGGAGGATCGAGGCGCGACGTCGGCTCGTCGGCAATCAGCATCGTCGGCCTCATCGCTAGAATGCGGACAAGTGCCAGGCGTTGCGCTTCACCACCGCTGATTTGATGCGGGCGGCGATGAAGCAAGTCGTGACGCAGGCCAAAGCGCTGCATCAATCCGGGGACTTCGCCGAAGCCGCGGTCGCCGTCTGGCAGGCGACGCAAATCTTCGAGGCTACGCCCGAGCGACTGCCACGGCGAGAACACCCGCGTCGGATCCTGATGGAGCTTTTGAAGGGAGCCGCCACGTGCCGCTGTCGGCCGCCGGATGATCCCCCCAAGGGGGGAGGCCTGTCCGAGCAGCGTTCTGCCCAGGGTCGTCTTTCCGATACCACTCTTGCCCAGGAGGGCCGAAATATGCCCGGCATGGCAATGAAAATTTAGATCGTCCGCCAGAATTCTGCTGCCGATACCGATGCGCAGGTGATCGGCCTCGATGACTTTCGCAGTCGTTGACCGCGCATAGGGGCGGGGTTCCCACGTTGCGGGATCGCTTGCGATGTACCGACGCGCATAATCCGTGCGGGGATCCCTCAGGATTTCTTTCGCAAGTCCGGACTCTATGATCGAGCGTTCGTCGAGAAAGGCGATCTGATCGGCCAGTGACCGGACAAGCGCGATATCGTGAGTGATGAGGAGGATCGCGCGACCGCTCTTTCGCAACGCGCTGAATACCTGGGCCACAACATCGCGCCGGTCCGCATCGAGACCCTTGGTCGGTTCGTCTACGAGGACGATGCCGGCACTGGTCACGGAAGCGATCGCTGCCATCACACGCTGCGCCATGCCTCCGGACAGTTCGAATGGACGCTTGTCATGGTGTTCAGCATCCAGTTGCATGGCCGAGAGTGCTGCGCCGGCTTCATGTGATCGTCGTGGCGACTGAATTTGCTCGCCGACCTGAGACTTTGCGCTCAGCAGGGGCGCAAGCGCGTTGAGCGGCTCCTGGGGAAGCAGGAAGAGGTCTTTCGCCCATAGAGACCTAAGTGCTGTGCGGTCGGCGGCGTCATAGATGCGCCCGTTGACGATGATGCGGCCAGAGACCGAAACGCCGCCCGGAATGAGACCCATGATGGCGCTGCCGATCAGGCTTTTGCCGCTGCCTGTTTCGCCGAGGACGGCCAGGATTTCGCCGGCAGCCACGCTGAGCGAAATGTTTTCCACGATGACACGATCAGGCGTTGCGATCGTCAGCCGTTCGACAGCAAGGGTGCTCACCTAGACAACCTCCTCGATCCCCTGGCGACGGGCGCTGTAATATTCGCCGATCAGCGTTGCCGAGAGTGTGCAGATCAGAATGGCACCGGCCGGAGCCAGCACCATGTGAGGATAGGTGCGGAAGAAGGTCATGGTTCCGGCGATCATACCGCCCCATTCGGCATCCGGGGGACGAAGGCCAAGACCGAGGAAGCCGACCGACGAAATCGTCAGGACGTTGGCGCCAACAGTCAAAACGCCGAGGGAGGAAAGATAGGGGACAATTGCCGGCAGGACGTGTGTGCGGAATATGTAGACCGAACCGAACCCGAGCAGACGGGAGGCCTCGACATGATCGGTGGCCAGTTCACGCGCGGTAATGGCTGCGGTGAGGCGGGCGAAGCCTGGCCATTGCGACATCCAGAGGCCAAAGAGAATCGGACCGATCCCGCCGCCCAACAGGCCGGAAACCAGAATGACGAACAATAGGCTGGGGCAGGCGATGATCACGTCGGACAGGCGCATGATGACCTGCCTCATCCAGCCCGTCCGAAACGCGGCCAGAAATCCGAGCACCAGACCGGTGGCCAGTGAAGCGACCACTCCGGCAAAGGCAATTCCGAGCGATATGCGTGTTCCTGCAACCAGCCGGGCTGCGATGGATCGTCCAAGATTGTCGGCGCCCAGAAGATAGTCGGTGGACGGAGAAGCATAAGCGGCACCGAGATCCTGTCGATTGGGATCGACGGTCAACAGGAGAGGCCCGAACAACCCCACCAGCAGCATTGCAGCCAAAGGCATGAATCCAAAAAGCACGATCGACAGTGGCGGCATGCGCCGGGGCTTGATGGCAACCCGATCGAGCGATGAAAACGTCATGGCTGTTGGCCCGCCACAAACAGCCGCGGGTCGAGCAGCCTGACCGTGATGTCGCTGAGGCCGTTGATCGCGACCACGGAGACGCCAATCAGCAACCCTGCACCCATCGCCATCGGTATGTCGGCCGCCAGAACGCTATCGATCAGCCGAGTTCCGAGACCGTCGAGGTTGAACAACACGTCGATGACGACCAGACCACCGATCGTATGAGCAACCAGCGGCCCAAAATAGGCAATGACCGGTACGAGGGTCGGCCGCAGTGCATGGGTAAAGATGATCCGCAACCAGCTCTGGCCCTTGATCCGCCCGTAGGTCGGATAGAAGTCCTGCATCGTTGCGACCACGGCGTTACGCACCACGCGCGAAAGCTCTGGAAGGAGCGCAAGCGCAAGCGTGCAGGAGGGAAGGATCACGTAACCGGGCAGGTTATTGCCGGCCGCCGGCAGCCAGCGCAGGCCGATCGCAAATATCGTTATCAGAATGATGCCGAGCAAGAACGACGGCACTGATGACAGCACCGCGGAAACGGCGAGAAACCCCCGATCGACAATGCTGTCTCGCCGCATCCCGGCTGCAAAACCTGTTGCCAGGCTTAGGGCGAGAGCGAAACCGACCCCGATGATCGCAATGCTCATCGTCGTGCGAAAACTCTGCCACACTTCCGGCGTGACCTCGCGGCCACTGATCATGGAGCGTCCTAGCTGGCCGGTGAATACGGACCCGACCCACCGGCCATATTGCAGAATGACAGGCTGATCCAGCCCCGTCATCTGGCGCGCCTGATCCACGGTCTGCAGGGAAATCCGCTCGCCGTAACGAGCTTCCGCAACCCGAAACGCAATATCGCCCGGGGCCATCTGCACTGCGACAAAAGCGAGGCTGGCAACTGCAAACGCAACGCCCGCCGCAGCCAACAGATGACCGATAACCGCTCCGGCAATGCCGCGCATGGCCGACATGCTCAGCTAACCCATTTGACGCGGTCGATCCAGAAGCCGACCTCGAGGGCATCGATTGGCACGCTGTCGAAAGCGATCCGGTCGGAAATCGAGACATTGTAGTCGTACCAGACCACCGGAATGACCGGCAGATCGGCATTGACGAGCGCACGGATCTTCTTTCGAGCCGCTGCGCGCTGGTCCTCGCTGCGAGCGGCAAGATACTCGCTGAGGGCTTGTTCCATGTCCGGATTGCGGTAGTTCACACCGCTCCATACAGCGTTCGCCGCATTGCTTTCGGCATAATCGAGCACCAGGGTGGCGACGGGATCAGGCACGGCACCATAGTTTCGTCGCGTGAGGCCGAAGAGGAAGCTGCCCTTGGCGACGGCCTCCAGAACTTGTCCCTGGTTGCCGTTTTCGAGCTTGACCTCGATGCCGACGTCGGCGAGCTGCGCCTGGATCGCTTCCGCCAAAGATTTGACTTCCGGCTGCTTGCCAACAATCATCGCAAACGAGAAGCGCGTTCCATCGCGGGTGAGGACGCCGTCCGACCCCTTGGTCCAGCCAGCCCCAGCCAAGAGCCGCTCGGCCTCTTTGACGTCGCGTTCGATCTGCGGCAGATCGGAATCGTACCAGTCGGGAAAGGCAGCAGAGAAGAGCTGGTTGGCGGCGGCCTTTGGATTGCCGAACAGTGCCTTGGCAATCCCCTGCCTGTCGACGGCCAGCGAGATTGCCCGACGCTCAACAGGGTCATCGAAGCGCACGTCTCCCGCATTAACGAAGACGCCGTTGATCCGCGCAGTCTGGACCTGCTTGACCTTGACCTTTCCGCTGCCTTCGACCCGGTCGCGCAAGGCCTGCGGCAGACCGAGAACCAGATCGACCTGACCCGCTTCTGCCATGTTGGCAATCGTGTCGGGCGACGTCGCGCCGGTGAAATGTACCTTGGCGATATGCGCTGGCGTTCCCCAATAATCGGAGAAGGCTTCCAGATCCACCGAGGTTTTGCCCTCGATTTTGGTGATCTTGTAAGGCCCGTGCCGATGATGTGTTTGACGGTCCGTCAGGAGCAAAGGAGGATTTTGCCAGAATAACGGCGGGGCCATCGGTGAAGAAGTCCGCCACGAGGCTGAACGGTTTCGTCAGAGAGACAACCACTGACTGACCGCAACGCTCACGGACGAAATCGGCAGTTGCGGCACCATTTCGGTATTGTTGCGCGACTTGCGCATGACTTCGATCGCGTCGCGAACCAGTTCCGGGGTCAACGCACTACCATCATGGAAGCGCACGCCTTCGCGAATGACGAAAGACCAGTTCAGACCGTCGTCGCTGACCGACCAGCTTTTGGCAAGTTCCGGCGCGAGCTTGCCGTCCGGATCGATCGTCACCAGGGTTTCGGCGACCCGAAGCCTACGGAAATGGTAGCTGGTGTCAGCCAACTCGAGGCTGGTGATTCTCGCGAGGCGAGGTGATCTGAAGGATCCGTTCCTCTTTTGCCAAAGCGGCGCGGCCGAGCACGGTCGTTACGGCGCCGAGCGCCACGGACGCGGCAAGCACCGCTCTTCGGGAAATCATGAATAGGCTCCTCGGGTTAAACTCGACATGACGACCATGCCCGGACGAAGCCCCAGCCTGTCCGGCGCGTCGCTGCCCGTGGAATGGCGTCGTGTTCCGGAACCCAGCCACTACACAGCGTAGTAGCTGTTACCATTCATGATAATAACGATCAAGTTTAAATATCGGCTGATCTCCTTGGGCCAGTCGGCTTTTCGGCCGTTGGCGTCATTGTTGGTCTTCCCTGATCATCATTGGCGTAGTGTTGACGACGCAGCGTCTGGCTTTCAGGTTCTGCGATCCAGTTCACTGCGGAAATCGCGAAGTCGGCGCGCCGTCTCCATGGCCTGGTCCGGGCCAAGCTGGGTAAGAGACAGGACAAGGGTCTCAAGGGCGAGCAGGATCGTTCCATAGAACGTCATATTGCCGACCTCGGTTCGTGGTACTTCCAGAACGGACTGAGCACCGACCGCGAGGCGACCAGTCGGGTTGTCGGTAATGACGACGAGCATTCCACCGATACGTTGAAGCTCCTCCTTGATGAGAAGGCTTTCCTTGTGAACTTTGCCGTAGGCAAGGAGGATTACAGCATCGCCCGGCTGCAGGCCGAGCAGTGCGTCGGCGAAGGCGTGGCCGGTACCCTCCATCACGAAATTCGCACGGCCTATTCGGCCAAGATGCGTTGCGGTCTGCTGCGCCAGACGGGAAAGCGGCCCGCCGCCATGGAGGCCGATCCGGCTGGCATCGTTCAGGAGGTGCGCCGCAGACTGAAACTGCTCTGGCAATGCCGGTCGCGACAGTCTCTCCAGTGTCCTGGCATAGGCCTCGACCACCATTTGGAGCGGAGGCCGGCTTCCATCCTGTGTCAACTCACTCACGGTCACGCCCACCTTTTCTACCGGTGTACGGGCACCCTCGTCGAGTTTCTCTGCGATCACGGTCTTGAGGTGAGGTAGCCCATCGAAGCCAAGCGTCTGGATTGATCGGATAACGGTGGCGTCGGATGCGTCAATCTTCGCAGCTAGCTCGAGAGCAGAACTGACGAGCACGGCATTGGGATGTCGCTCGATATAGTCCAGGAGTCGAGTAGCCGCGGCGCTGAGATTTTGTCTCTGCTGCACTTCAAGCATATGATATTCCACTATCCGTTCCTGGGTTCCTCGAAGGGCTGAGCGCCATAACTAGCCCGAACAGGGAACGAATTCCAGCAGCAGGAATGTTTCGCATCCCCTCACGATGCCGTTCGCCGGAGGACAGCGTCACAAGACACCGCGGACTTGCCCAGCTTGTCGATCATTGCGAGGCATGCCTCGATAGGCCGAAATCTGTTCTTCAAGTCGAACGGCAACTTTGTGCGCTCGCTGATAAAATGCCCCTCGGCCATGCCATATCGGTCTATGTGGGTTTCCAGATTGAGCGGTGCTTCGTATTTTGTTGCCGCGATTGCGCGTGTAACGGCTTCCCAGTCGATCCGCCCATCGAAGGGCAGAAGATGATCATCGGTTGCGCCAAAATTGTCGTTGATATGCGTCGTGATAAGACGATCTCCGTACTGTTCCACCACGGAGCATGATCCTGGCGCGATCATTTCCCAATGGGCTCTCCGGATTTGGACACGATCGTGGATCCGTACGGTTCGCGCGACGAAATGATCAACGCATCATCTGGCAAAGGTCGTGCCAGTTCTTTGGCTTCGTCCCATGGCGCCTGCATCCACACCTCGGTCTCCTCTTCGGTCAGGAGAAGAACAGGCATCGCCTTCTCATGGATCGGCTTCACGAGATTGTTGGGATCAGTGGTCAAAAACCCATAGAGGTCGTCGGTCGTCGGCCCATCCTTCACCTTCCGGACGCTCTGCCATTGCGGGACATGGATGCCGGCGAAGAACATCAGCGACTTTTCCTCGTCGCGCGCAAACCAGGCGTTCGGCACGTTCCCGCCGGGTTGCTGGCTGGCGGGATCGGGTTCGGCGAAGCTGGTGACCGGGACGAGGCATCGGTGCTCGACACCAAACCATCGTTTCCAGTGTGGGAAGGTGAGCTTGCGGACGTTGGTCGTGCCGCGGTCCGCCTCCATGCGGATGAGCTCTTCAAGATCGGCGGGCTTCCCTTTGGCTTTCAGTTTTTCGGCCTTGGCTTTGGCGGCCTTTTCCAAGGTGAACCGCGGCGAGGGAAGACCCCAACGCGCATGTGCCAATTGTCTCCTTCCATCAGCGGAGTTGCGGACAATCGGTCCCATCTGATCGGGGTTCATTTGATAGGCTGGCATGAGGTTGATGAGGCTCTCGGCGTCCTGAGCCCATTTTGAAACCCAGTCCTTGTCCTCCATCCGATAGAGATTACACATGCGACCCCCTCCGCTTCGACCAAATACGGCTACTCTAGCGCATGTCGCTTGTTTCGCTAGTCGAGCTGGTAAACGTCGGCATTGTCTTGCCGTTCCCGCAGGCCCTTGTACGACGGATGACGGAGTTTCCCGTCCGATGTCCAGGCGCGAAACTCGATCTCGGCGATCAGGGTAGGCTGGACCCAGACAATGTCGGCAGTTCCGGAATGGGGCAGGGGCGGCTGCTTTCGCTTCCATCGCAGCGTGTCCAGCATCTTCCGCAACCGGATGATCTCGGCTCCCTTGAAGCCCGTGCCGACGCTTCCGACGTGGACGAGATCGCCATCGCGGTAGGCGGCAAGCGCTAACGAGCCGAAGCCGGCAGGGGATGCCGTCGACCTCTCATAGCCGACGATGAAGAACGCTTCGCTCTGTACGCATTTGACTTTCACCCAATCCCCGGTCCTGCCCGAACGATAGGGCTGATCGAGGCGCTTGCCGACGATGCCTTCCAGGCCGAGGCGGCAGACATGCTCAAGCAGGACAGCTGGCTCGGCATCGAGTGTTTCTGATATCCGAATGGCGCTGGCTTCATTCGTTGGGCCGTTTATCGTGTCCTCGAGAAGGTGTCGGCGCGAACGGTATTCAACACCGCGCAGATCGTGCCCATCCAGATAAACAAGATCGAAAGCGTATAGGACGGCGTGGGAGGCGCGCTTGCCAGCTTGTTTGCCGGATGCACCCAGCGATTGCTGCAGCAGCCCGAAATCCGGCCGCCCCTCATCGTCGAGCACGACGGCTTCCCCATCGATGATCATCGTCGCCGGCCCCAGCGCTCGGGCGGCCTGCTCTATGGCCGGAAACCGATGTGTCCAGTCGTGGCCGCCGCGGGTAAGGATCCGGATCCGCTGGGGCTCGATATGGACCGCAAGGCGATAGCCATCCCATTTCAGCTCCCAACTCCATTCGTTTCCGGTGGGAGGCTTAGCCTTCAATAGGGCCAGCGCCGGCTCGACGCGATCAGGTATGGGATCGAAGAGGAGCTGTGGTTGAGCTGGATTACGCTTCCTGCGCGGCTTTGAGCGGATTGGCGGCTCGGTGTCGCGCAGGAGGGGTTTTGATCTCGGAGGCCTCGTCATCCGGCCAGTTCATCAGAAAAACCTTAATAATACTGTGACTATCCCTATATTGTCCCCGCTATTCACCGATCAGGACATAAGACTGTAGAAGCCAGCGAAATTTCTTGGTCGCAGCTATTCACCTGATTCTCATGAAGAATCTCGAACTTCTAATGTTCGGAACAATACTCGTACGTTTTTTGCCGCCTTGACTCCTTTCTCATATGGGAACAAAAACAGAACATTGACATTTGCACGACATGAAGTCGCCCTGCCAACACGACCTTGAAGGGAGCCGTGAACAATGACTGCTGCCCGCGAAAGGGTAATCTGCGATCTGCGGGAGCGTATTGCATCGCTCGAAACCAGCACGGCGAAAAAAGCCGGTTGGTTGCCATTTGGCGTGCCGGAGATGGATGCGGTTCTGCCTGGCGGCGGCCTTGCTCATGGCGCGCTTCACGAATTTGCCGGTGGTGGATCGGGCACCGTCGATGGTGCGGCCGCTGCTCTTTTTGCAGCCGGCATAGCGGCACGGACGAAGGGGCCGATCGTGTGGTGTCTGACGCGACCAGATCTGTTTTTCCCCGCGCTTGCGCAGGTCGGACTGCATCACGACCGGATAATCTTCGTCGAGTCCGACACGGAGGAAGACGTGCTCGCCAATATGGAGGAGGGGCTGTCCTTTGGTGGGCTCGGCGCCGTCGTCGGTGAACTCGTTCGCCTGCCGATGGTCAGCTCGCGCCGCCTGCAGCTGGCGGCCGAGCGCACGGGGACACTGGCATTGGCTGTGCGTCGTTGGAGGCGGCAGACAGAGGCCAATGATTTCGGGCAGCCGACGGCGTCGACCACGCGGTGGCGGGTGAGCGTGATGCCATCGGAGGATTTGCCAGTGCCGGGTGTGGGGAGAGCCCAATGGTTGCTGGAATTGATGCGCGTGAAAGCGGGTGAATGTGCTGAGTTTCTCGTGAGGGCGTGCGATGACAAGGGTTGTCTCGATCTATCTTCCGGATCTGCCGACGGATCGCATTCGTCGCGCCGATCCATCCATTCCGCCTGAACAGGCGATCGCGGTGATCGCCAGGAGCGGCTCGAAACGCTGGGTATCGGCGGCCGACGCAGCCGCCAGACAAGCCGGCGTTCATGTCGGCATGCCGGCTGCGAAAGCACAGGCGCTGTTTCGCGGCCTGATGCTGGTCGATGCGGATCCTGCTATGGATGCCGCAGCACTCGAACGCATCACCCTCTGGGCGCTGACGCTTTATTCCCCGATCGTCGCGGTCGATGGGATCGACGGCATCGTCATGGACACAGAGGGTGCCGATCACTTGCAGGGCGGAGAGCTGCCGATGGTGACGAAGATCGCCAATCAGTTCCTGGCAAGGAAACTCACTCCCCGGGTCGCGATCGCCGACACCTGGGGTGCAGCACACGCCTGCGCCCGTGCCATCAGCCGCGAAACGGTCATAGTGCCTTCAGGTGAGACCGTCCGCGCCGTCGAGAAGCTGCCGATATCGTTGCTGCGCCTTCCCGGGAAAGTCGTCAGTGATCTGCGCACGCTTGGCTTCCAGACCGTCGGCGAATTGGCCAACACGCCGCGCGCGCCGCTGACCCTTCGTTTCGGCCCGGAGATTGGCCGGCGGCTGGACCAGATGTTTGGCCGCGCCTGCGAACCGATCGATCCGATCCGCACCGCCGAGCTCATCGAGGTGAGCCGCGCCTTCGCCGAACCGATCGGTGCTGCCGAAACCATCAACAAATATGTCGGCCGGCTGGTCGTGCAACTGATCGAGGAGCTGCAAAGGCGCGGCCTTGGTGTCCGGCGCGCCGACCTGATCGTCGACAAGGTCGATGGCACACGGCAGGCGATCCGCGCTGGCACCGTGAAGCCGGTGCGCGACGTCGCCTGGCTGACGAAGCTGTTTCGCGACCGGACGGAGAAGATCGAGCCGGGCTTCGGGATCGAAAAGCTCACTCTGGTCGCGGTGATGGCTGAGCCCCTGGAGGAGCGCCAGAAATCTTCCTCGCTGGTCGAGGAGGAAGTGAAGGACGTGACGCCGCTGATCGATATCTACGGCAACCGCGGGCAGCGCGTCTATCGGGTGGCACCGGTTGCCTCCGACGTTCCAGAGCGCTCCGTCCAGCGCATCAGTCCTGCTGCCGATCCGGTCGAGGTTACCTGGGTCAGCCATTGGCGCCGGCCGGTCCGGCTGCTGGCCCGTCCGGAGCTGATCGAGGCAATCGCCTTGCTACCGGACCGCCCGCCGGTTTCGATCACCTGGCGCGGCAAGCGGCGGAAGGTCAAGCGGGCCGATGGGCCCGAGCGGATCTTTGGCGAGTGGTGGCAGCGCGACGCGGAGATGGAGGCGGTGCGGGACTATTTCGTCATCGAAGACGAGGCCGGCGAGCGTCTCTGGGTGTTTCGCTCCGGTGATGGCATCGATCCTGAAACCGGAAGTCACCGCTGGTTCGTGCACGGGATCTTCGCATGAGCTATGCCGAGCTGCAGGTCACGACCCATTTTTCGTTCTTGCGCGGTGCAAGCTCGGCGCAGGAACTGTTCGAGACCGCGAAGGCTCTCGGCATCGAAGCCCTCGGCGTTGTCGATCGCAATTCGCTTGCCGGAATCGTCCGGGCGCTTGAAGCATCGCGCGCCACCGGCTTACGCCTCGTTGTCGGTTGCCGGCTTGATCTGGCCGACGGCATGTCGGTGCTGGTCTACCCGACCGACCGGGCTGCCTATTCCCGGCTGACCCGCCTCATCACGCTCGGCAAGTCGCGCGGCGGCAAGAACAACTGTATCCTCCACTGGGACGACGTCGTCGCATACAATGACGGCATGATCGGCATTCTGGTGCCGGACCTGCCGGATGACACCTGCGGGATCCAGCTGCGCAAGATGGCCGAGGTGTTTGGTGATCGCGCCTATGTGTCGCTTTGTCTGCGCCGTCGGCAGAACGACCAATTGCGCCTGCATGAGATTTCCAATCTTGCGGCGCGGTTCAAGGTGCGGTCGGTCGTCACCAATGATGTCCTCTTCCATGAGCCGGGCCGCCGGCAGTTGCAGGACATTGTCACCTGCATCCGAACCCGCACGACGATCGACGAAGTCGGCTTCGAACGCGAGCGCCACGCCGATCGCTACCTGAAGCCGCCCGAAGAAATGCAGCGGTTGTTTCCGCGATACCGGCAAGCCCTCGCGCGAACCATGGAGATCGTCCGTCGCTGCACGTTCTCGCTCGAGGAACTCACCTACCAATATCCGGAGGAGGCGATCGTGCCGGGCAAGGATGCTCAGGCCTCGCTGGAGCATTATGTCTGGCAATGCGTGCCCGACCGCTATCCGGAGGGACTACCGCCCGACGTGTTGAAGGTCGTGCGGCACGAGCTCTATCTTATCCGTACCATGAAATACGCCCCGTATTTTCTGACCGTCTTTTCGATCGTGCGTTATGCCCGGTCTCAAGGCATTCTCTGCCAGGGGAGGGGCTCCGCCGCCAACAGTGCCGTCTGCTACATCCTCGGCATTACCAGCATCGATCCCTCGACCAACGACCTTCTGTTCGAGCGTTTTGTATCCCAGGAGCGCGACGAGCCGCCGGACATCGATGTCGATTTCGAGCACGAGCGGCGCGAGGAGGTGATCCAGTGGATTTACCGCACCTACACCAGAGAAAAGGCAGCGCTCTGCGCCACCGTGACGCGCTACCGGGCGCGCGGCGCGATCCGCGATGTCGGCAAGGCGCTCGGCCTGCCGGAGGACGTGATCAAGGCGCTGTCATCCGGCATGTGGTCCTGGTCGGAAGAGGTCTGCGATCGCAATGTCCGCGAGCTCAATCTCAATCCAGACGACCGGCGTCTTGTGCTGACTTTGAAGCTCGCACAGCAACTGATGGGCGCCCCGCGCCATCTCGGCCAACACCCCGGCGGTTTTGTCCTCACTCATGATCGGCTCGACGATCTCGTGCCGATCGAACCGGCGACGATGAAGGACCGCCAGATCATCGAGTGGGACAAGGACGACGTCGAAGCCCTCAAATTCATGAAGGTGGACATCCTGGCGCTTGGAATGCTGACCTGCATGGCCAAGGCCTTCGATCTGATCCGCGAGCACAAGGACCGCGATCTTGATCTCTCGAAAATCGAGCAGGAGGATTCTGCGACCTATGCGATGATCCGCAAGGCCGATACGCTCGGCACGTTCCAGATAGAAAGCCGCGCGCAGATGGCGATGCTGCCGCGGTTGAAACCCCGGACCTTCTACGACCTTGTGGTACAAGTCGCAATTGTCCGGCCCGGTCCGATCCAGGGGGACATGGTGCATCCCTATCTGCACCGGCGAGAAGGCAAGGAGGCAGTCGAATATCCGACGCCGGAGCTGGAAGCGGTGCTCGGCAAGACGCTCGGCGTGCCGCTGTTTCAGGAGTCGGCGATGCGGGTCGCGATGGTCTGCGCCGGCTTTACCGGTGGCGAAGCCGACCAGCTGCGCAAGTCGATGGCGACTTTCAAGTTCACCGGCGGCGTCTCGCAGTTCAAGGACAAACTCGTCTCCGGCATGGTGAGGAACGGCTACGCGCCGGAATTCGCCGAAAAGACCTTCTCCCAGCTCGAAGGCTTTGGCTCCTATGGTTTTCCGGAGAGCCACGCGGCTTCGTTCGCGCTGATCGCCTATGCCTCGAGCTACATCAAATGCCATTATCCGGAAGCCTTTTGCGCGGCGCTCATCAATTCGCAGCCGATGGGTTTTTACGCGCCGGCGCAGATTGTCGGCGACGCGAGAGCCCACGGCGTCGAGGTGCGGCCGGTTTGCATCAATAGATCCCGGTGGGACTGCACGCTTGAACGCATCGGCAATACCGATCGGCACGCGGTGCGCCTCGGTTTCCGGCGAGTGAAGGGGCTGGCCATCGCGGATGCGGCCCGGATCGTTGCCGCCCGGATGAATAGCGATTTCCAATCTGTCGACGACATGTGGCGCCGGTCCTGTGTTCCGACCGAAGCGCTCGTCCAGCTCGCCAAGGCCGATGCCTACCGGCCGTCCCTGAAGCTTGAACGGCGTGATGCGCTCTGGGCCATCAGGGCGCTGCGCGATGAACCTCTGCCCTTGTTTGCTGCCGCGGCCGAGCGCGAGATGGCGACGATTGCCGAACAGCAGGAGCCGGAGGTCGTGCTGCGCCATATGACCGACGGGCATAACGTCATCGAGGACTATAGCCATACCGGATTGACGCTACGGCAGCATCCGATCGCCTTTCTGCGGAAAGATCTCGCGACACGCAACATCATTACCTGTGAGGAGGCAATGAGCAGCCGCGACGGCCGTTCGGTTTTTACCGCCGGCCTCGTTCTCGTTCGCCAGAAACCGGGATCTGCCAAAGGGGTGATGTTCATCACTATCGAGGACGAGACTGGCCCTGCCAATATCGTCGTCTGGCCATCGCTGTTCGAGAAACGCAGGCGTGTTGTGCTTGGATCAAGCATGATGGCGATCAATGGTCGGATCCAGCGCGAAGGCGAGGTGGTGCATCTCGTCGCGCAGCAGCTGTTCGATTTGTCGGGCGATCTATCCGCACTGGCGGACCGTGATGCTGAGTTCAAGCTACCGGCGGGCAGAGGCGATGAGTTTGTCCATGGTGGCGGGCCGGATCCGCGCGACAAGCCGAAGCCGATCGCTCGCCCGCGGGACATGTTCACCCGAGACATTCATATTGACACGCTGAAGGTGAAGGCGCGGAATTTTCACTAAGACCCCTCAAGCCGAAATGCTGGCGGCGAGGCATCCTCCGGAGCGAACCAACGAAAAGAGGGCGCCCGGACGGCAATGTCGGGATCTCGCTCCTTAAGCTTGCCCCTTGCCCCCCAAAAAGGGATGTTTCGGTCCACCTACCCACTGGAATTCTTCCCAATGGGCTTCTTTCGTCGCAAGCGCGGCCGATCCGCGGGTTGGCATACGCCCCCGATCCCGAGCAGGCCCGCATCGGAGTGGCGGGGACGGGCTGCCTGACAACCCGGCTTGAAGGGAGAGGAGTACGGCTCACATCATCGAACGTGAACTGTTCAAGCAATTCGAACAGCGCCGCTGCTTCCCGCGCGAGACTGTGGCTGGCGGCTGTCTGTTCCTCGACCACAGGAACACATGTCGGATCGCTTATACGATCGAGCCTGTCCGCGAATGGATTTTTCCGGCAGAAGAACGCTTAGGGTGGCCGTGCTGCGCGAGGGCAAGTGGGCCGCCACAGCGGCGTCGCAAAAAGAAAGGGCCATCGGAAAACCGAGGCCCATTAAGGTGTGAAGGTCAAAACCTCCAGAGGGGAACAGCTGGTGCGATGGAAACTGGGAGGAGACCATCGTGTGCATCAGCTGTAGGCTTAATGAGTAAATTTTGTGCGATGTGCAAACAAATTTTGTGCAGTGCAGCCATGCAAGAACAGAGAGGATGGCGTCTCACTTCCGATTTAAGCTGTGGCTTCCGTGCCGGTCGATACTCAATCCCGGCTTGGTGCGATGAGCGTGTACACGCGACGCGCCAATCGCAGATGGCGGCTGCTTTCATCCGCCAGCAGGACCGAGATCATCCGATTACCGAGGAAGAACAGGACGACCGCGATCAAGACCGCCGCGGGCCAGAGCTGATGCTCGACAGGGACCAGGCTGCCATGAGGATCGAGGATTTCCATCCCTTTACGATACCCGGAATATACGGCAAGAACCAATCCGAACCTGATGGGCATGAAGACGAGGAGTTCGATCAGGCGCAGGATCGCGACTTTTGAGAGGGGCGCCGGTTCGGACTGCCTGTTTGTCAACGCCGCAGTCCGCAGGCCCGGTCGTTGTTCGTCCCTCACAAGTGCCCTCCATTGACCGCTGCGCAGCGTCGCCCAGGCATTCAGCGATCGCTTTGCGTCGCGCAACAGCACGTGTCCAGGCTCGGCCCGCATCGTTATGGCGGTGCGGATGACGCTCAGCGTGGCAAGGATGATGCTGAGCCAGATCGCAACCTGGTACAGGACGGTCACGTCGCTCAGCGAGAAATTTGCCCACATCCAGTGAACCAGCCAAAGCGCTGCGATCACGACAAAAGTCCGCAGCGGAAAGATGAGAAGCTCCACTCGACGCAACTGCGACGCGGATGGTTCTGGGAACGTTGTTGTTGCTGACATTCTCAATGGCCTCCGGACGATAGAGGTAGAATCTACACTATGTTTTTAGCAGCACAAGATTTGCATGGTCCAAAGGTTTCACAGACGCTTCGGTCTCACATCGGCATCCTGGTTCTAATGGCGCAAAGGCATGCGGTCACGTGTCGCTGCGAGCCGAAGCGGTAACTTCCCAAGTGCTCGAGGCGAGCCGCAGGTCACGGCAGCGAATGGATGGACATCTGTTACGATACCGCACCAACGCCGAAGCAGACCAATCCCGCTCTCATGCGATGGCTTCCTGGTCCATCCCTGGATCTTCCACGATCAACCCTCAAGGGGTCCGCTAGCAAGCTGCGGCCGCTTGGGCGATGCCCTTCGCGGTGATCGCGACCAGGGTTGGACACTGACGGAGCCATCGAGCGGGATTGGCCCGCTCCGAAGATGGAGCCTTCAGATGAAGCAAGATCTTTCCCTCGCCCAGAACCACGCATTCCAGCTCGCCCGCACCCTGATGGTCCCGGTCACGCTCTTTAGGTCCGGTAACGAGTTCGGCGTTCTGCCGAGCGACGAACTCGACGACGAAGACGATCTGGAGATCGTGCACGAATACGTTCCGGGCGGGTCTCATTGAGACCCTTCTCGCCTTTTTGGTGCCGCTTGCGAGCCGCAGGCGGCAAGGGAAGCTTCGCCGCTGCTGGCACCCGGGCGGTGGCCCAAGGTGCAGATTGTCATCTTGCCAGCCGCGCCCTTGCCTCCTTTGCTCTTCGCGGCGTCCGGAGAGGGCTCCGCCGGGTGCGGGGAAATGGAAACAGAAAGAAGGACGGACGCAATGCGCGTCGGGAAGAAAAATGGAAAAGAAGGAACTGGAAGACCTCCGGGATCGGGTGCAATGCGCTGCCGTGCTGGAGAAGGCTGGGTTTGCCATCGACCTGAAGGAGAGCACCCGCAGGGCGGTCAAATACCGCGGCGGCGGGGCCATAATCATCGTGATTCACGAGGGCAGAGGCTGGTTCGATCCGCTGTCCGACGCCAAGGGTGACGTGTTCGGTCTTGTCGAGCATCTCGACCAAGTGCCCTTTGTCGAAGCCCTCTACCATGTAGCCTCGCTGGTCGGCTTCGTCCCGAAGGAGCCGGTCTGGACCCACGCTGCACGCGAGATCGAGCCGCCGCCCAGCGTTTCGGAACGATGGACGAAGCGCCGCAAGCCGTGGCCGGGCTCGATGACCTGGCGCTATCTCTGCGAAGAACGCTGCGTTCCTGAAGCAACCATCCGCGCAGCGATCCGGTATGATCTCGTGCGCGAAGGTCCGCGCGGCAGTATGTGGGCCGCGCACCGTGACAGCGAGGGCGCCGTCACCGGCTGGGAGGAGCGCGGGCCGGAATGGCGCGGCTTTTCGACCGGCGGGGCGAAAGTCTTGTTCAGGTTCGGCGCGATCCATGCGCCGCGCCTTTGCGTGACGGAGGCTGCCATCGACGCCATGAGCCTTGCCGCGCTGGAGAGTAATCGGCGCGATAGCCTCTATGTCAGTACCGGCGGCGGCTGGGCCCCTGCCACCGATGCGGCGATCCGTTTATTGGCGGCGCGGAAGGGTATGTCGGTGGTCGCCGCCACGGACAATAACGCGCAAGGCAATGTCTACGCTGATCGATTGGAAGCAATTGCCCGGGACGCCCACTGCGGGTTTGAGCGCCATCGCCCCCACCACGAGGATTGGAACGAGGACCTTTGCGCTCAGCTGCGCGCGAATTCGAGGAGAGGCGCGATGTCGTGATTATCCGCGGCTTGCAGTGCCGCGACGTATCGCGTGCGCAGATCTCCCACGTCGCCCAGGCTTCCGCTACCCCAGCTAAAGGACTCGGCGCCCAGTTTTTCCACGAGCAGATCGGCGGCAAGCCGAGCGTGACGTCCATTGCCGTTCGGAAACGGATGGATGGCGACCAGGCGATGGTGGAAACGTATTGCGATCTCGTCGGCTTCGAAGGTCTCATGCTCGACCCAATACCGCACGTCATCGAGCCGCGCCGTGAGTTCGACCGGAATTCGGTAGGCCTGGATGCCGATATTGCGCTCCGTCGTTCGGAAGCTGCCTGCCCATTGCCAGACCTCGCCGAACATGCGTCGGTGCAATGTGCGCATAAAGTCTTCGGTCAGCATCCTGCCGACCGGCATGCGCCGTCGTCCGCGAGCCCAGGCTGCGCCCTCGACGATATTTTCCTGTTCAGCCTCGTTGAGATCCTGCCTGTGGGTGATCCAGCTTTGAAGCAGGCCCTCGCGCTCCTGCGGCTCAAGCGGTGTTGCGTCCTCTGGTTCCTGGAAAAGGTCCGTCATTTTTGTGACCAGAGATCGCGCTCGGAAAGCTGGTCGCGGATGTAGGCCTGGACGCGGGCTTCGAGATCGTCATCGCCCGTTCCCTGCGCCTCCAGGCGCATCGTATGCGCGACCCGCTGGAGTTCGCGCATTGCGATCTTGCGCGCGCGTTCGGTCACGGCGGCCTCGAGCGATTTATTCGGGACCAATGCGTAGACCAGCGTGCAGTCGAGCGCCTCTGCCGCACGCCGCAAGGTGCTGAGCTGGATGGTTCCGGATGCCTCCGACTTCTCGATCGCTTCGACGGTCTGGGGCCGGATTCCCATCCGCGAGCCGAGCTGCGACCCGGTCATGCCAAGCGCGTCGCGCAACGCCCGGACCCATCCTTTCGGCGGCGCCCTGAAGCTCTCCGCCGGCTGCAGCCCGCGAAGACGCTCGTCAAGCCTTTTGCGCGCTCGTTTCCTTGCATCGTCCTTCATCGTTCAACTTTCCACCGACGCTACCCATCAGGCAGCAGGCTGATTGTGACGCTGTCTTTATAAGCTTGTGAACTGATAATCAATATAAAAAGATCAGCCTATGGCATGATCCAATATGCAATCTTAACAGTCTATAAGCTGACGGCTTGGGTCAGATTGAGCAGAATGGAAAATGGAATAGGAAAAAGGGAGAGGAGGAAACCGGTTGCCGCATGCCCGCCGGCCGCGTCAAGGGTAAAGCTCCGCCCGCTGCGCGGCCCTTGACCCGTCCGGGCGGAGAGGCGGCGCCAAGGGAGGGGTCAGGAAGGGCTGAAGAGGATGGCGACATCGCGAGGATGAGCCGCGTGTCCTTCCCGACGAGGCTGAAAGGAGCCCGCCGATGACCGTCTCTCCAATACGTAAAGTCTTTGAAGGCATTGCCGACCGCCGGCAGATGTTCCGCTTGTTCGACCGCCACGCGCAACGCCTGAACCGCTGGGAGGGTGACGATAACGCACTTTATCGAGGCGAATGGTTCGAAGTCGCCCAGGCGCAGCACGATTACATGTTCGAGATCCCGCCGCCGCTGTTCATGCGGGGCGATATGTTCGCCATGCGCGAGTTCCTCACCGACAGCATCACCAGCATCTTTTTCACGCTGAAGATCGATGACCGGATGCGGTATTTCCATGCCTATTGCGACCTCGCTGACAAGGGTTCGCCCGAACGGATGCGCGATGCGATCATCGAGCGCGAAACCCGGCCCGTTCGGGCGATGACGCGCGAGGAACGCCTGGACCACATCTGGTCGAGCACCCATGATGACTATCGGGGCTATGCCGGCGAGCGCTGGCCGGAACACAACCGCGGCAAGCGGACCGTGCTGTTTTACGGCGGACGCCAGGGTACCGTCCTGAAGCTGCTCGACGACCTCACGGATGCGCAGATCGCATCGAAGCTGCCGGTGCATCTGCGCTACCTCCCTGACGCGATAGCGGCGTAAGGGAGGCGGCGATGTTCACCTTTTCCGTGACGGACATCCACGTCGTCATGATGCGCGGACGCCTCGACGCGCACCTCAACGGCGGCTTCCGCAATCCCCACTACGGTATGTTTCCGGGCCGCGATGAGAAGCCCGGTCTTTGGCTGGTCGGCGACGAGAGCGTGTACCTCATGTCCAACGGCAAGCTCGCCGAAGGGCAACGTCCGTTTGTCGTCTATGCCGAAGAGTGCGATCCGAAGTCGAACCCCGACTACTGGCACTACAAGCGCCAGCATTTCGGCGGCGATGACGGGGTCGAGTTTCTCGACGGTGCCATGCTCGTGAAGCTGATCGCTGCCAGCCCAGCCTGCACGCATCTGAGGATCGCCTTCCACGGGGATTCGATGCAACTCACCGTGATCGCGCGAGACTAGCGATCCGCAGACGCTCGCCGTCCCGCGGCCGTCCAGCCCACCCAGTTCTCTTCATCCCGCACGTCGTCAGCCGACTGGAACCTTTCAGGGCGGTGGCGACGCGCGCCTTCACCCAGGAGATTCCAGCATGTCACATGACGATCCCTTCACCATCGATCTTTTCGGCAACACCGCGCTTTCGTCCAGCCTTGGCCTGGGCGTGACGGCCTTCGGCAGCGACTTCGAGCCCGACGACGATCCCGATCCTACCACTCCAGCGCCGGCCTTGCCGATCGCCGCGGTCGTGCGGCCGTCGTCCCCGGCGGGCCGTGCCCGTGGTCTGAACTTCCATCTCGCCGATGACCGTGGTCTCGCCCGCAGCTGGAAGGACCGTGCGCGCGACAATATTGCCGCGATCCGGCTCGCGGCCGAGATCGAGGCGGGCGAACGTCCTGCGACGCGCGAGGAACAGGAGACGCTGATCCGCTTCACCGGCTTCGGTGCGTCCGATCTTGCCAACGGCGTCTTCCGCCGTCCGGGCGAGCCCGAATTCCGCAAGGGCTGGGACGAGATCGGTTCCGATCTCGAGGATGCGGTCGGCGAGACCGACTATGCCTCGCTTGCCCGCTGCACCCAGTATGCCCATTTCACCCCGGAGTTCATCGTCCGGGCGATCTGGTCTGGCCTTCAGCGTCTCGGATGGCGCGGCGGCCGGGTGCTGGAGCCGGGGATCGGCACGGGCCTGTTTCCGGCGCTGATGCCGGAAGCGCTTCGTGATCTGTCGCACGTCACCGGCGTCGAGCTCGATCCCGTAACGGCACGCATCGTACGGCTTTTGCAGCCGCGAGCGCGGATCCTCACCGGAGATTTTGCGCGCACGGAGTTGCCGGCGAGCTTTGACCTTGCCATCGGCAATCCGCCTTTCTCGGACCGGACCGTCCGTTCCGACCGCGCCTATCGCTCGCTCGGGCTGCGATTGCACGACTATTTCATTGCCCGGTCGATCGACCTGTTGAAGCCCGGGGCTTTCGCAGCCTTTGTTACCAGCTCCGGCACGATGGACAAGGCGGATTCCTCGGCGCGCGAGCATATTGCCAAGACGGCGGACCTGATTGCCGCCATCCGCCTGCCGGAAGGCAGCTTCCGGGCCGACGCGGGA
This sequence comes from Agrobacterium vitis, assembly GCF_014926405.1. Classification (NCBI taxonomy): domain Bacteria; kingdom Pseudomonadati; phylum Pseudomonadota; class Alphaproteobacteria; order Hyphomicrobiales; family Rhizobiaceae; genus Gillisella; species Gillisella vitis. The sequence goes on along the minus strand of NZ_JACXXJ020000001.1, from coordinate 140,965 downwards.
ACCGACGTCGTCGTGGACATCCTCTTCTTCCGTAAACGCAAGGTCGCCGAGCCCGAGGGCGATCTTTCTTGGCTCGACACGGACGAAATCCGGCCCGCCACGGAGGATGAGGGCGCCATACGTGTCAACAGGTGGTTCGCCCAGCATCCGGAATTCGTGCTCGGTACCCACGCGTTGACCGCCGGTCCTTTCGGCGAGACCTATACATGCCTTCCGCGTGACAGCGAGGATCTCGCCGCGGCGCTGTCGGCCGCCGTCCATCTTCTTCCGGAAGGCCGCTATGACGGCGAGCCCACCGCGATCGATCTCGATCTTGAGGGCGCGACCGAAGATATTCCTGCCGATCTTCCGTCCGGCCAGCATGTCCGCGAAGGCAGCTTCTTCTTCGACAACGCCCGAGGCCTCATGCAGGTGATCGATGGCCAGCCGGTCACTATTACGGTCCGAAAGGGCCGCAGCGCGGACGGTATCCCGGAGAAGCACGTCCGGATCATCAGGAAGCTGATCCCGGTCCGTGACGCGGTACGTCAGGTGCTGAAGGCCCAGGAGCTGGATCAACCCTGGAAGGATCTGCAGGTCAAGCTGCGCATTGCCTGGTCGAGCTTCGTGCGCGACTTCGGCCCGATCAACCACACCACGGTCTCGATCAACGAGGATCCGGAGACAGGCGAGACGCGCGAGAGCCATCGCCGGCCTAATCTCCAGCCGTTCGCAGACGATCCCGATTGCTGGCTGGTCGCCTCGATCGAGGACTATGACCTCGAAAACGATACGGCAAGGCCCGGGCCGATCTTCACCGACCGTGTCATCTCGCCGCCCGCGCCGCCGGTGATCACCAGTGCGGCGGATGCGCTCGCCGTGGTGCTCAACGAAAGTGGGCACGTCGATCTCGACCATATCGCGGAACTTCTGCACCGTAATCCCGAAGACGTCGTCACTGAGCTTGGCAGCGCGATCTTCCGCGACCCCGCCGACGGGTCCTGGCAGATGGCCGACGCCTATCTGTCCGGTCATGTCCGCGAGAAGCTCAAGGTCGCGGAAGCTGCGGCCGCGCTCGAGCCCGCCTATGAGCGCAACGTCTCGGCGCTCACTGCCGTCCAGCCGGTCGATCTGCGCCCGTCGGACATCACCGCGCGCCTCGGCGCTCCGTGGATACCGGCTGGAGATGTCGTCGCCTTCGTCAAGGAGACGATGGGAACCGATATCCGGATCCATCACATGCCCGAACTGGCGTCATGGACCGTCGAGGCCCGCCAGCTTTCCTACCTCGCCGCCGGAACATCCGAATGGGGAACGGACCGCCGCCATGCCGGCGAACTGCTGTCCGATGCCCTGAACAGCCGGGTGCCGCAGATCTTCGATACGATCAGGGACGGCGACAGCGAAAAGCGGGTTCTCAACGTCGTCGATACCGAAGCGGCCAAGGAAAAGCTTCACAAGATCAAGCAGGCCTTCCAGCGCTGGATATGGTCCGATCCCGATCGCACCGACCGGCTGGCACGCGTCTATAACGACCGCTTCAACAACATCGCGCCGCGAAAGTTCAACGGCGATCATCTCAAACTTCCAGGCGCCTCAGGCGCCTTTGTTCTCTACGGGCATCAGAAACGCGGGATCTGGAGGATCATCTCGGCCGGCTCGACCTATCTCGCCCATGCCGTCGGCGCCGGCAAGACCATGACGATGGCAGCAAGCATCATGGAGCAGCGGCGTCTCGGCCTGGTCGCCAAGGCGATGCAGGTCGTGCCGGGGCATTGCCTTGCGCAGGCCGCGCGCGAGTTCCTGGCGCTCTATCCCACGGCTCGCATCCTCGTTGCGGACGAGACAAATTTTTCGAAGGACAAGCGCGCCCGGTTCCTGTCGCGCGCGGCGACGGCAACCTGGGATGCGATCATCATCACGCATTCCGCCTTCAGGTTCATCGGTGTGCCGGCGGTGTTTGAACAACAGATGATCCACGACGAACTGGAGCTCTACGAAACCCTACTCCTAAAGGTCGAGGATGAGGACCGCGTCTCTCGCAAGCGCCTCGAGCGCCTGAAGGAAGGGCTGCAGGAGCGGCTCGAAGCGCTTTCCACCCGCAAGGACGATCTCCTCACCATCGCCGAGATCGGCGTCGACCAGATCATCGTCGACGAGGCGCAGGAGTTCAGAAAGCTCAGCTTCGCAACCAATATGTCGACGTTGAAGGGCGTCGATCCGAACGGCTCGCAGCGGGCCTGGGATCTCTATGTGAAATCCCGTTTCATCGAGACGATCAATCCCGGCCGGGCGCTTGTCCTCGCTTCGGGCACGCCGATCACAAATACGCTCGGCGAAATGTTCTCTGTCCAGCGGTTGATGGGCCACCCGGCGCTGATGGAGCGCGGCCTGCACGAGTTCGACGCCTGGGCGTCAACCTTCGGCGACACCACCACCGAGCTGGAGCTTCAGCCTTCCGGCAAGTACAAGCCGGTCTCCCGCTTCGCGAGCTTCGTCAACGTGCCAGAACTGATCGCGATGTTCCGCAGCTTCGCGGATGTCGTGATGCCGGCGGACTTGCGCGAGTATGTAAAGGTGCCGGCGGTCTCGACCGGCAGGCGCCAGATCGTCACGTCGAAGCCAACACAGGCGTTCAAGCACTACCAGATGGTGCTGGCCGAGCGCATCAAGGCGATCGAGGAGCGCGACCGGCCGCCCGAACCCGGCGACGACATCCTGCTTTCCGTCATCACCGATGGCCGGCATGCGGCGATCGACCTGCGCCTCGTGGATGCCGACAATGACAATGAGGCGGACAACAAGCTCAACAGTCTCATCTCGAATGCCTTCAATATCTGGAAGGCGACCGAGGGCAGCACCTATCTCCGCCATGATGGCAAGCCGTTCGAACTGCCAGGTGCTGCGCAGATGATCTTTTCCGATCTGGGCACCATCAGCGTCGAGAAGACCAGAGGCTTTTCCGCCTATCGCTGGATTCGTGACGAACTGATCCGCTTAGGCGTGCCGGCATCGGAGATCGCCTTCATGCAGGACTTCAAGAAATCGGAGGCGAAGCAGCGGCTGTTTGGCGACGTCCGGGCAGGCAGGGTCCGGTTCCTGATCGGCTCGTCGGAGACGATGGGGACCGGCGTCAATGCGCAACTGCGGCTAAAGGCACTCCATCATCTCGACGTGCCCTGGCTCCCTTCCCAGATCGAGCAGCGCGAGGGCCGCATCGTGCGCCAGGGCAACCAGCATGACGAGGTCGATATCTTCGCCTACGCCACCGAAGGCAGCCTCGATGCCACGATGTGGCAGAATAATGAGCGCAAGGCCCGGTTCATCGCGGCGGCCCTTTCCGGTGATACCTCCATCCGGCGTCTCGAAGATCTCGGCGAGGGGCAGGCGAACCAGTTCGCCATGGCCAAGGCGATCGCCTCGGGCGACCAGCGCCTGATGCAGAAGGCGGGGTTGGAGGCCGACATCGCGCGGCTGGAACGCCTGCGCGCGGCACACATTGACGACCAGCACGCCGTTCGCCGCCAGCTTCGCGACGCCGAACGCGATATCGAGTATGCCACGCGGCGGATCGCAGAGGTTGGCCAGGATATCGAGCGTCTGCTTTCGACCGCTGGCGCCGCCTTCTCGATGACGGTCATGGGCAAGGTCTATGCCGAGCGCAAGGAGGCCGGTCGTGCCTTGATGAAGGAGATCCTGACCCAGGTACAACTCCAGCAGGACGACGAGACGGTGATCGCGTCGATCGGCGGCTTCGATTTGGAATATCGCGGCGAACGCTTCGGCCATGACAATTATCGCTACACCACCATGCTGATGCGCACCGGCGCGGATTTCGAGATCGATCTGCCCGTGACGGTCACGCCGCTCGGTGCCGTCTCCCGCCTCGAGCACGCGCTTGATGATTTCGAGGGTGAACGCGAGCGCAATCGCCAGCGCCTTGCTGACGCCCGCCGCAGGCTCGCGTCATACCAGACGCGCGACGATGGCGGCGACTTTGCCTTCGCCGGCGAGCTGGCCGAGAAACGCTTGCAGCTTGCGGAGGTGGAGGCTTCACTGGCCGCGGATGTTGAGGGCGCGGCACCGCCAATGGCGGCGTAAAATTTTAACAGTGAGACAAAATCGCCGGCGTTGAATTTTCATGGGAGTTTCTATCGCGCAAGTGAAAGTCTCGCGACAGTCCGACCTTGATCGCCCTATGCGTTTTCCTCGTTTCTTTGAAGTCGCTCTCCCCAATCCCGCATCGCTATCAGGACGGGAGCAAGGGAAATGCCCGACGCGGTGAGTTCATATTCCACCTTCGGCGGCACCTCCGGGTAAACAATCCGGTTGATGACCCCATCCGCTTCCAGCTCGCGCAATTGTAAGGTCATCATGCGGGGGGTAGCGGCCGGTACGAGGCGACAAAGCGCATTGAAGCGCAGCTTTCCTTCCAGGAGGTGAAACAGGATAACCGGCTTCCAGATGCCGCCGATGACCGACAGGGTTGCCTCGACCGCGCACCCCGTCTTGTCGGCGCGGCGGCGTGTGCGCTTAATGGGGATACTATCATTCATGATACTACATGCGTAATTTGTGTGTACTTCATAGATATGACTTGTACCCCTATGGTGGATCTCTCAAAAGGAGATATCTCACATGCACCGATACATTCTGACCGGAAACGAAACCCGCCGTCTCAAGCTCACGCAAGGCGACGTGCGCCAGCCCGAAAAAGGCGAGGTTGCCGTAGACGTGCGATCTGCTTCGCTGAACTACCGGGACCTGGTTATTGCCAGGAACTTCAAGGACGTTGTTCCGCTCTCGGACGGCGCGGGCGTTGTAGCAGCTGTTGGCGAAGGCGTGGAAGACTGGAAGGTCGGCGATCGCGTCGTAATCGGCTTCATGCCCGGATGGGTGGAAGGCCCGATCACCCCCGCGAAGAAGGCCACAAGTCTCGGCGGCCAGACGATGGACGGCGTGCTGACGGAACGTATCGTTGTTCCATCGAACAGTATCGTGCGCATTCCCGATGCCATGACGTTCGAGGAGGCCGCGACCTTACCATGCGCCGGGGTGACCGCATTTTCGGCCCTGTTCGAGCGTCGGCCCTTGCAGCCAGGTGAAACGGTCCTCCTGCTCGGAACTGGTGGCGTTTCGATCTTCGCCCTTCAACTCGCAAAACTGGCGGGCGCCCGTGTCATCATCACCTCCAGTTCCGACGAAAAGCTTGAGCGTGCCCGCGCGCTCGGGGCGGATGAAATGATCAACTATCGCCGCACAACGGCCTGGGAGGACGAAGTGCTGCGTCTGACGGACGGTGTCGGTGCTGACCTGGCGGTGGATGTGGCAGGCCCCGCGACGCTCAGTCAAACGCTCAAGGCCACCCGGTTCGATGGGCGTATTTCACTCATGGGCGTGCTGACCGGCTTTGACGGTCATATCGATACAGGGGCGATTCTGGAAAAGAGGATCACGCTGCAAGGGATCTATGTCGGTCCGGTCGCGACACTCGCCGCCTTGGTGAGAACCGGCATCAAGCCGCAAGTCGATCAGGTCTTCCCGTTCGCCGAAGCCGAAGCTGCCTATAATGCACTTCGTGATGCAGGACACTTCGGCAAACTGGTCGTGAACATCGCGTAAAAACACCAGCGCCCGCAGAAGGCTCAAAGCGCCTACCGCATATCTCAGGTCGATTTTCTGTATCCGGTCTTCGCAAATCGCGACCGATTATTTTGAATTTATATAATCGCTCTCCTGAAATGAGAAAATAGGGAAAGGGGGAAGCTTGCTCGCAGATCGGGCAGGCCGCTGACGCTTGCGCTCAACCGCGCCACTCGCGATCCCGGCCCGTCGCCCTGCGCAGGGCTGTCAGCCCTGCTTGACCAGCCGGGCAGGGATGCTCAGCCGCAGTTGCACCGGCCCGTCCGCTCCGCGGTCCGGGAAGTGTCTTCGGAAAGAACTGAAGACGAAAAAGGGGCTGGCAAGGCGCCGGCTCAGCAATCCCCGAAGGAGCCAATCTCATGCAAATCCTTAAACTCGACCCCCGCGGGCTGAAGGACAATCCCGACGATGCGCGCCGCTCGAAATCGTCCCCACAAGCCGATGCACTGCTGCTGGCTACGGTGAAGGCTGTCGGCATTATCCAACCTCCAGTGGTCTCACCCGAAACCGATGGCGGCAACGGCTATATCATCCAAGCAGGCCATCGCCGTGTCCGGCAGGCCATCGCCGCTGGCCTTGAGGAAATCGAGGTGATCGTCCGCGAGGCTGCCAACGACAATGGCGCCATGCGCTCAATGGTCGAAAATATCGCGAGAGAGCCTCTTGGCGCCGTCGACCAATGGCGTGGCATCGAACGTCTCGTCGCTCTCGGCTGGACCGAGGAAGCGATCGGTATCGCACTCGCCCTGCCGGTCCGGCAAATCAGGAAGCTTCGGCTTCTGGCCAACGTGCTGCCGGCCATGCTCGACCATATGGCGCTCGGCGATATCCCCAACGAGCAGCAGCTGCGCACCATCGCGGCCGCTTCGCTCGACGAGCAGAGGGAGGTGTGGAAGGCGAACAAGGCCAAGAAGACCGAGCGGGCGGACTGGTACAACATCTCCCGGTCTCTTTCAAAGACGCGCATGTTTGCCAAGGATGCGAGCTTCGGCGACGATCTTGCCAGCGCCTACGGAATCGAATGGGTCGAGGATCTGTTTGCACCAGCTGACCAGGACAGCCGATACACCACTAACGTGGAAGCGTTTCTCGGCGCCCAGCAGGAATGGATGACGACGACGCTTCCGAAGCAGGGGTCGATCGTCGAGGTCAACAACTGGGGCCAGCCGGAGCTGCCCAAAAAGGCGGAACGCGTCTACGGCAAGCCTTCGAAATCCGACCACGTCGCCATGTATCTCGACCGTGACGGCAAGGTGCAGTCGGTCGCCTTCCGCATGCCCGAGGACAAGAAGAAGGGCAAAGGCGGCGCGGCGACCGCGGGCGGTCTAGCCGAAGCCGATGATGCAATCGTCGACACGCCAAAGCCGCGCCCGGATGTGACCCAGAAGGGGCAGGACATGATCGGCGACTTCCGCACCGACGCCCTGCATGAGGCGCTTGGACGCGCCCCGATCGAGGACGACATGCTGATGGCCCTGCTCGTGCTTGCATTCGCCGGCCTGAACGTCCGCGTGGATTCCGGCGCGACCGATACCGTGTTCGGGTCGAAGCGCTTCAAGCGCCACGCCGCCCGGCTGATCGGCGAAGACGGCAGGCTCGCCTTCGACGTGGAGACACTGCGCGTGGCCGCGCGTTCGATGCTGATCGATGTGCTGTCGTGCCGGCGGGGTATGTCCAACAGCGGGGTGATCTCCAGGATCGCAGGTCACGCGATCGGCGCCGACAACTTCCTGCCGAACATGGGCTCGGAGGACTTTCTGCTGTGCCTGTCTCGCCAGGCGATGGAAGCAGCGGCGAAGGAGGCGAACGTGCTTGCTCGCCAGAAGGTGCGGGAGACTCGTGCGGCTCTCGTTGATCATTTCAGGCAAGAGCGCTTCGTTCACACGACCGCACTCTTCGCGCCCGATCCGCAGGACATCGTGGATCTCATCAAGAGTGGCGAGGTTCTCGATGCCGACGACAGCGCGGAAGAAGCAGACGTCGATGAGTCCGACCTTGATAGAGAAGAGGGCCTCGCCACCCCCGAAGACGAGGCCGACCTTCCAGACAGCGCCGACGATGCTCCCGAAGCCGTCGATCCTGACGAAGAGCAGGATGCTTACGGGATCGCCGCGGAGTAGCCGCGACCCTCCTTCTCCTTCCGAATGATTGTGCGCCGCCGGTGATTTCCACTGGCGGCGGCTTCGTTTCCAACTCTAAAGATCAAGGAGATCAACATGTCCGCACATCTCGCATTCCTGGCGCCGATCGGCACCGTTCTGGCGTGGTCCAACGGCCAGCCGCGCCCGCCGGAGCGCCATCGCAAAAAGCTCTCCGCGTGGAAGACCAACAACAGCAGAGGCCGGCTGATACGCAAGCAGGACGAGCGCGGCGCCGGCAACATCAGCCTGCCGCCCAGCTTCACGCTCCACGAAGGCGACTATGGCAGCGGCGGTGTTATTGCGATCCGCGTCCACCGCACATTTTCGCTGGAAACCAGCCTGATGTTCACCATCGTCGAACGTCCGGCGGTCGGCAGTTACCGTGTCTTCGACCGCCCTGGCGACAGCGCCGAGCTCGTCCATCTCGCGGCGAGCCGGCAGGCTGCCGAGGAATGGCTGACCACCCATGGCTATCCGTTCGCCGTTCTCGAGGACGTCACGGCGGATGAGATCGCCGCCGATGTTGTGGAAGGGAGGGCTGCCGCATGATCGATCTTCCCAACACGAACATGCCCGACTGCACCCCCGGATTTCCGGGGGTTTTCTTTGGTCTGTCCTGCGAAGGGTTCCCCGTCGCCCGCGTCGGCGATCACGCCTTTGCCATGCTGCCAGGTCAGGCCGGGCGGCATTATCTGGCCACCGGCTGGAAGATTGGACGTCCGCTTCCCGAGTGGCGACGGGGAGACTTCTACGGTCATTGCGGCGAACTCGCCGATGAGGCGGCTTTTAGTGCACACGTCCTCGAACAGGCCGAACATCAGCGCGAAAAACAGGCGCTCGGACGTCGAAATATCGCCCCCCATGTGCATACGCCATGGGGTTCGGCCCAGCACTCGACAACCTATGCCGAGGGGATCGAATTCCACTCCACTGCAAGCCACGGCGGCTTTAAGCTCTCGGCCGACCGAAACCGCATTGTCGATCCGCTGCTCCGGGCGGACGACGGGTTCTACGAGGAGGATTGCGCCTGGGCTGCCGTGGCGCACACCTTCCCTGAACTGTTCACCGGCTTCGAGAAGCGTTGCGCCAGCGAGACGCTAAAGAACTGGGAGCCCGATGCGTGGGAGGCGATTTTCGCGACTGTGCTTGCTCACGGCGAATCTCATGTGAAGGATCGCCGCGCGTTCGAGCTCGAGCACGCCAGCGACTGGATCGTGATCTCGGCACTTCGATCGGATCATCATCCAGGCATGACCGAGGTGATCGCCACGCGCGCAGGCAGGCGCGATCATGGCGGCGAGGAACGGCGATTTCTCGTGCCGTCACCCGAATACGAAGCAGGTCGTTTCGGCTTCATCATCGATGAAGCGCGCCACGCAGCCTACGACGGTCCATCAAGCTTTGCCTCATGGACGGGGAGGACGGCGGCATGAACCGGTCCATCGATCGACAGGCGGAATTGCGGCGCATGGAAGAAGCGTGCCGGCAGACGCGGCATCAGCTCGACATGATCGACCGCCAGATCATTCGCAGGATGACCGCGCTGATCCCATCGCTTGGACGGCGCAAATACGGATATCGCCGCGGCAGGCCTCCTGAACCCGAAGCCTTCCTCACCCGCTACCGCTCCAATCTTGCGGCGATCACCGCGCAGCGCCAGCCAGAGATCGATGCTCTGACGCGGAAGCTTATGCGTCAGCAGTCCGCGATTGCGGCATTGCAGGAGACGATACCATGAAGCGCCATGAACCGCTTCCGTCCCTCACGGATCAGGAGGTAAAGGCGCTTCAGCATTACGCGGTCAGGCACGGCCGATCATGGAAGCGCATCCTCAACACCGTCTGGATGGGCGAAGGCCGCTGCGATGACGGCCAGATCCTTCGCAAGCTGCGCAACACGCACGGCCCGACCTGGCTGGACCGCTATCGGCTGCCGAAACCTTGAGCAATCGGCACAGCCCTGATCAACGCTTGCGCACGAACTCGGTGCGCAGGACCAGGCCTTTGATTGCGTCATGCCGGCAGTCAATTTCTTCCGGATCGTCTGTCAGCCGGATCGAGTGGATGACCGTGCCCTGCTTCAAGGTCTGGCCGGCGCCTTTGACCTTCAGGTCCTTGATCAGCACGACGGAGTCGCCATCGGCCAGCACGTTGCCGGAGGCGTCGCGCACTTCTGCGGCTTTTGCTTTTTCGGCGGAAATCTCGGATGCCGGACGCCATTCTCCGGTTGCTTCGTCATAGACATAATCGTCGCCGCTATGATCGCTCATCTGCGGTGTTCCTTTCGCGAATACTGTTGGTCGGTCGTAACGCCAGATGCGCGTCTATCGTGGAAAGGCGGCGCAAGCAAATCAGGGTGTTCTGACAGGCACATCGGGCATATCGGCGATCCATTCTGACGACGCGGAGTTAGCCGTGGCGTCAGCAGGGAAGGACCAGCTTGCAGGTGCGGGCCTGGCGCGCATTTTGCATGACGTCCTTTTCGGCTTCGGCATCCGGGATCAGCCCCTTTGCCGTTCTGTCCTTCGGTTTCGTGGCGGTCTGAACCAGCGCCCGTCCGGTTCAAGGCCGCTGTCGCGCCGCAGGGCGGCCGGTCATGCCGCTCTCGACAAAACAGGCACGCGGGCTTCGCAGAACCGTGGGTTCCGCTTGCCCGCCCACCTGCTTCGCTCGATCAGGCCTGCCCGGACCCTGAACCGCCCGGCTTGCGCCGGTTCTTTTCGACCGCACCGAAGGACAGAACGGCCAAGGGGCCGAACGCTTCGGGCAAACCGAAAAGGAAACCACGATGGCAAAGCCCGCAAACTCTTCCCGTCAAGCTTCTCGCCCTGCCGCTCGTATCGTGCAGCTCCGCAAGGGCGCCACCCTCGAAATGGTCCGTCTGACATGCCCCGACGAAGCGCAGGCGCTCCGGATCGCCGAAAGCTTCGGAACAGCCATCCTCGACAGCGACGGCATCCGCGACATGCACGAGCGCCTTATCGTCGAAACCGCGACTGGCCTCTCCGATGGCCTCGGCGAACGGGCGATGCAGATCCATCTCCAGCGCATCGTCGGCGCCTATGTCGGATCGGCCCATGGCGCTGGCCAGTTCTACAGCAAGGCCGTCACCGAAGCACGCGATGCGACCGCCAAGGGTGCGTCGGACGCTCGCGACGAGGATCTCGATGGCCCGGTCGGTTACGACAGCGCCGCCCAGCGCAAGCGCGAGTTCGCAGCCGACATGGGTATTCAGGCCCACGCGCTCCGCCTGGCAGCTGAAGGCGCCGTCGCAGCCTACGAACAGATTGTCGGCGAAGCGTGGAAGCCATTCGATCGGCCGGTCGACAACCCCGGCCAGGCGCTCGACCGCAAGGCCGCCGCAGCACAGATGGACGCTCTCGGCTGAGACGTCTCCGGCGGAGCATCCAGCTCCGCCTTCGTCGGGACGAGGCCGCCTCACTCCGAGGCGGCCATTTTTTGTGTCGCCGTTGGAGTAAAGCTCAATGGGAATACAGAGGAAAGAGGAAGAGACGCGGGGCGACATCGCTGCCCCGTCCCGTTCGTCGGTCCTGCAGGATCCGGCGGCAAGCCGCAACGGCTGCGCCGTCCTTCACTGGCGTTCCGGCCGTTCCGGTGCGCCTTCGCCCCGATCGCTCCTGCTTTCGGCCCTCCGCGACGGGGCCGCGATGGGCGCGGCCTCCTGAAACGGAGGTTTGGAAATGAGCAGGAAAACAGCAAACACGCGGACCGATATCTATACACGCATCACCGACAGGATCGTCGCCGATCTGGAAAAGGGCGTACGCCCATGGGTGCAGCCGTGGAGCGCGGCCAATCTATCGGGCCGGGTGAGCCGGCCGCTTCGTCACAACGGACAAGCTTACACCGGCCTCAATGTTCTGCTTCTGTGGTCGGAGAGCGTTGCCAGTGGTTTCATGTCGTCAACATGGATGACGCTGCGCCAGGCAAACGAACTCGGCGCTCACGTGCGCAAGGGCGAAAGCGGCGCGACCGTCGTCTATGCCAGCCGCTTCACCAAAACCGAACCCGATGCGCGCGGCGGAGAGGTCGAGCGCGATATTCCCTTCCTGAAGGCCTATACAGTTTTCAATTGTGATCAAATCGATGGCCTTGCAGATCATTATTACAGTCGCCCCGAACCGATCGCGAAACCGCTCGAGCGTATCGAGCATGCCGATCGCTTCTTCGATAACACGGGCGCTGTCGTCCGTTACGGCGGCGACAAGGCCTATTATTCTCCTGCCTCCGACCACATCCAGCTGCCGCGGCCCGAACAATTCCGGGACATGGCCTCTTTCGTTGCGACGAGAGCGCACGAAACCTTGCATTGGGCGGGCGGTCCCGCCCGACTAAACAGGGACCTGAGCCGCTACCACAAGGATCGCCGCGAAAGGGCGTTCGAAGAGATGCTGGTGGAGCTTGGGGCAGCGATGATCTGCGCCGATCTGGGTATCGTGCCGGAGCTGGAGCCTCGGCCGGATCATGCCGCCTATATCCAGAGTTGGGCCGAAATCCTCGGATCCGACAAGCGGGCGATCTTCAATGCGGCGGCGCATGCGCAGCGCGCTGTCGCCTATCTGCACGACCTTCAGCCGCAGGCAGCTTCCGGACAGGAGGCGGCCTGATGCTACTGGTTCCGAACTTTACCGGGGACGGCGCGTCCTCCCCGATCCGGCTGCGGGCGCTTTCGCTCGGCGCCGGCGTCCAGTCCACCACCATGGCGTTGATGGCAGCGCATGGTGAGATCGGGCCGATGCCCGATTGCGCGATCTTCGCCGATACTGGTTGGGAGCCAAAAGCCGTCTACGATCATCTTGAATGGTTGATGTCGCCGAATGTCCTTCCGTTCCCGGTCCATGTCGTCTCGGCCGGCAATATTCGCGACAATCTCATGGACGCCGCCGCCGGCAAACGGTGGGCTTCGATTCCGGCTTTTGCGAAAACCGTGGCGCCAGCCGGGAGCGCACGACCGGTTCTCGATGAGGACGATGACGGCGAACTCGTCCAGATCGGTTCCCGCGCGACATCGCGCGAGACCGTATCGATCGGCATGATGCGCAGGGCCTGCACTGCGGATTACAAGATCGTGCCGATCCGGAGGAAGGTCCGGGAATTGTTGGGCCTCACGCGCAAGCGATCACCTGATCATGCGGTCGCCGAGCAGTGGATTGGTATTTCGACAGACGAGGCCAGCCGGATCAAACCCTCATTCGAGGACTGGCAGATCAATCGCTGGCCGTTGATCGAACAGCGCATGAGCAGGCGCGATTGCCTGGCCTGGTTGCGCCGTCATGGTTATCCGACGCCCCCGAAATCGGCCTGCATCGGATGCCCGTTTCACGATAATGGACGCTGGCGCCACATGCGTGATCATGATCCGGAAGCCTGGGCAGAGGCGGTGATAGTCGATCGAGCACTGCGGACCGGCATTCGACGCATCCGTGGCGAAGTTTATCTTCATCGCTCATGTGTTCCTCTTGACGAAGCCGACCTGTCGACGGCCGCCGATCATGGCCAACTCGATCTCTGGCCAATCGAATGCGAAGGCATGTGTGGCGTCTAGGGCAGAGTTCTGGCGCTGCGGTGACGGATCCGCTCCATTTGGAGCGGAAGAGGCACCACCATATGGTGGAACTCTGCCGTGAAAGACGCCGGCCCAGTCAGTTCCTGAAGCGGGGACACGTTCCATGCCGACCAGCCGTTGCGGTGTGGGGCGCTGAGGGCAAGGGGGATTGCAGCATAGCCGAGGCCCTTGCCGGTTGGGAGGAGACACCATCCAGTCGAAGATGGCTCTGCTGTCGAACGGTCGGTAATGCAGACTCACCCATCGGCGATGGCGTCGAAGGGAACTGCAGGTCCGCAGCCGTGACGTGGTGTGAGCATGGTGCCGAAAACGATTGAGCCAGCGGCGTGCTGGTTGTGAGTTCAACGATTGGTCTCGCGGCATGTCGTGGTCGATCCGGTTCGGACAGGCCACACCCACGCAGACCTCGATTGATCTGGTGTGACCGAAGGACGCCTTCGTCTCGATCGCCTTGGCCGCAACGGCCATACGCAACTTTCTTCCCCTGCGAACAGGTTCGCATTCCTCGCGGGCCAAGAAAGCCGCTCCCGGCCGTCCTCCACTTCGTTCCGACCGCCAGCGGTGCGGCGTCGATCGCCGTCGGTCTTAACACCGTCATCGAGGACGCGATGGGCGCGGCCCGAGCAAACCGGAAAAGGAACACGACAATGGCAGTCATCGGCGAATTCACCACCAACGGCAACAACTCCTTAGGTCATGCCCTAAGAAGTGTCCTTTAGCGCCATTGTTTGGGGTCTTGGCACACAGACGTCCGGGTCAAGCGTTCCCGCAGCGCAGCGAGGACAACGCTTGAGGCGGCGGCGACACCTCAAGCTTGTCCATGGGGTGCAGGTATTGTCCTGCACCCCTGCCACGTGGCGAACGGGAGAGCGCGAGGGGAACCCCTCGCGTCCAAAGGAAGACTCGCGCCGAAGGCGCTCCGCTTATTCTTTCTTCAGCGTTGTCATCTGTCCGTTTCGTCGAAGGCATAGAGTCGTGGGCGATGTCGATGTCCTTTTGCGCCTCCGGGTGCCTTGCTTCCGGAGAGCGGGATGGTTTCGATTGTACGGGCGGTGCCTGGTGTTGACGGGATTCCGGCCGGATTTCCGATTTTGCTCGACGCGCAGATGTCGATTGTGGAACCGGCCTTCAGTTATTTGCTCGAACTCGCCACTATCCCCGGCCGCTCTCACGCGCTTGAGACGCTGCGGACGTATAGCGAGCACCTGCATGATTGGTTCGACAGCCTGGAGCAGAGCGGGCTGGAATGGCGCTTCGCGGACGAAGGAACCATCGCCGCCTACCGCAATCGGATGCTGTCGGCACCCAGCCCTCATACCGGGCGACCCTATGTGCGCTCCACGGTGAATGATCGTGTCCGGACGATTTGTCGCTTTTATTCATGGGCGCATCGGCGGGGTCTGATCGATGCCATACCTTTTGATTATGTCGAGGTGTCGCTCCGGTCGGGACACCGGCAGGGCATGCTGGCGCATCTGGATCACCGGCCGCCAACTGTGATGGCAAACATTTTGACGATTTCGGAGGTTGAGCGGCTGCCTCGACCGCTCCGGATCGATCAGCTCCAATGCTTGTTCCGGCATCTTGCCTCACCTTATGATTTGATCGCCGAGTGGGCTTTGGCAACCGGCATGCGCCGCAAGGAGCTATGCGGCTTGCAGCTTCATCAGGTGCCGAGCATCGCTCATCTCGATATAGATGAGAACCCACTCATCGGGGTGCCGCTGGCTGTCACAAAGGGTGATCGGCCGCGAACCGTCTATCTGCCGCTGCGATTGATCGACCGGACCCACTGGTATGCGGGGGAGCAACGCGCGGTGCTGGTGAAGCGGCGGAGATCCGAACCCGGGTACCGTGCGCCAACGGCGCTTTTCCTCAACAGCAACGGTGATCCGGTTTCAAGAGCGAGGTTTTCAGCCGCGTTCGGGGCCGCCTTTGAGGCGGCGGGGCTGACAGGATCTGGCCATTGGCTGCGCCATACCTTTGCGATGACCATGCTGGTGCGCCTGCAAAAGCAGGCGGTGACGAAGCCGGATCTCAATCCGCTGAAGATTGTGCAAGTCTTGCTCGGCCATGCGTCGATCCAGTCGACAGCTATCTACCTGCGCTGCGTGGAACTCAACGCCGATGCACTCGCTGAGAGCCTTGCCTACCTCTACGGTGAGTTGGTGCCCGATGGCCGTCCGTAGAGGAAGCCCGATCGATCGCCGGTTTGCGGTTTCCGCCGCGCGACCGGAGATCACGATTTCCCGGCTATCGACGAACACGATCATTTTCGTGGATGCGTGGGGCAAGCCCGAGCAACGCTTCGACCTCGATCAACTCATCAGCCTGCCGGTCGATCTGCGCGACCTTCTCATCGACGCATTTCGCGAGCATTGTGCCGGTCAGAGGCTGGCAACGCGTCGCACGGCTTGGGGAGCAGTCCGCCGTTTCGCCCGCTTCGTCGCCGACGATGGCATGATCAGGCAAGCCGGCGACGTCAATACCGCAGCGATCGGCCGGTACGTGCTCTGGCTCCGCAAGGAGGGTGCCTCGCGAGCGGCGCGTGGCGCACATGCCATTGCCTTCGATCTGCTGCGTCCCTTGCTGTTATGGTGCCGGCGCAATCGACCAGGTGTGCTTCCCGTCAGTCTCGACATTCCATGGAACGCGTTTCCAGGTCGCCGGACCAGTCAACAACCACGACGCAGGCTCTCTGCCGACCATATCAAGGCGATCCTTCGTGCTTGTTATGAGGAGATCGACGAAGCATGGACGCGGTTTCAGCATGGGCAGGATGTCATCCGCCGTCCAGAGCTCCCGCCGAAGACGCTACGCGGTCAGGGGCTCGACCGATGGATATGGCGCATTGCCAGGATTGACGACGGCATGATGCCGGATGTCGCTGCTTTGGAGGAGCACGGCATCAAGTCCAGCACATTGGTGAAGTATTGGGGTGGCTCCCGTACCATGACCCAATATTTCCACATCACCACCGACACGCTCGTTCCGTTCTTTCTGGCAATTGCCATTCAGACCGCCGCCAACCCGGAAGCACTGCGTCATATTCGCCGGGATTGCCTCGTTCCTCACCCCCTCGATGAGCACCGTGTCATTATCGACTGGACCAAGGCCCGTACCGGCTCTCGACTCCAGAAGGCGCAGCGGCGCACCTTCGACCGGCGTCGGCGCTACGCTGCGCCGAATCTGATCGAGATGATGCTGGCCATGACTGCACCAATCACCGCCACGGCGCCGTCGGCAGAGCAGGATAAACTCTTCCTGACGCGCAGCATATTCAGGGAGCACGCTCGCGGCTCCCTTCGCAGCCGCACAGGGACCATCGAGCATTCCGTCCTCAGGCGCGCTATCCTCAGATTCACAAAACGCGCGAACTGCCGGATCGAAGAATGGAATGCGGCACATCCAGATAGACCACGCGAGGCGATCACCAATTTTGCTCCGGCTCTGTTTCGAGGAACGGTCGCCACCGAGCACTACCGTGCCTCTGGCGGCGATGTTCTCGTCGCACAATCTCTTCTGAACCACGCCAGCGTTGCAACAACCGAGAGCTATCTCAAGGGCGAGGAGACGACACGGTTCCAGCGCCAGACGATCGCTCGCCTGCAAGAGACGATGATCGCCTGGGTGCGCGGGCCAGCCGGAGGCGAGCCGGCGCCAGCCTCCGGCGAGACCCGTGCCACTGTTCTCTTCGGTCACGATTGTTTAGCCCCGGTCGTTTCCGGCCGGGAAGGCGGCGAGCGCCTGTGCCCGCATTTCGGCGGATGCCTTGCCTGCCCGGGCCTGGTCATTCCAATCGACCCAGAGCATCTGGCACGTATTCTCGCAGCCAAAGACCGCCTCGAGCAGGCCCGCATCCGGCTAGATCCACGGCGCTGGAGCCTGCTCTATGCGCCATCATGGAAGATCCTCACTCAAGATATCCTTCCTGACTTTCCATCGGAGATGCACGAGGCCGCACGCAAACTCGCCGCCAATATGCCGGCCCTGCCGGAACTGGAGTGATCATGTCGGCACAAGCCCAGCAGATTTCCCATTCACACGTCCTTCGGCCCATATCGTCGCGGTCGTTCTGGAGCGATCCTCAATGGCATTTCGACAAGGCGCGTGCTGACCTGCGATCCTATCAGTTTCTCATTGACTGGGCCTTCGCTCAGCCGGATGGCAGCTGCTTCACCGATGAACGGTGGCGGCATTGGCTGGAAGACGCGCGCGCTTTCATATGGTCGCTTCACGTCGATCCGCCGTCAGGCCGCCGGCAGGCTCGGCCACGAACATTGGTTACGATCTCGCTGAAGCTTCGTCTTCTGATCCGGTGGATGGCGGACCAGAGCATGCGCGGTTTTGACGAACTGGATCGCGATACGGCCGAGCAGTTCATGCAGCACGTGGCGGGACGACAAACGCAGTCTGGTGCGTCGATCAGACCAAGCACCAGGCAGGCCTATGCCAACCTCCTGATCACCCTTTATCAACAAAGGGCCAAGCTCGCCTCTCCCCCTCCGGAAAGCCCCTTCGGCGATGAACGGGCCAGCCGGTTCTCCGGCTTCCATCGTCACACCGTTCGCCGCTTGCCCTTCACCCCGGACGCCATCGCTGTTCCCCTCATATCGGCGGCAATCCGTCTGATAGGCCAGCCGGCCGACGACGTGGTTGCACTGCGCGACCGCGTCTTTCCTGTCCGTCTGGATGCTCAGGGGCAATCCCTTTTTATCCACCGGGCGACAGTCCGGACGCTTGTGTCCTCCTTCCACTTTTCCACGCCCGACGGTGAGGAAGCCCCGTGGCACGCGCCACTCTCCGGGCTGAAGGAACTACGGTTACTGATCAACCGGATTCAGGAGGCATGCTTTGTCGCGATCGCCTATCTGGTCGGCGCACGGGTCTCCGAGATCCTAACGCTGGAGGCGGGCTGCATCGAGGAGCATTTCTCGGCGGACGGAAGCGAAGCATTCGCCTATCTCCGCGGGCGGATATTCAAAACCGCGGCAGGTGAGACCGGAACGCAGCATCTGTGGCCGGCTCCGCCGCCCGTCCGGCGCGCGGTCGAGGTGCTGCATCGTCTCTCGGAGCTACATCGCGCCGAGACAGGTCGGTCGGAACTCTGGCTCTCCCTCGCTGGCCGCGGCATTATCGACGCTCGAACCCCGGACGTCATCACCGCCGCTTCCCTCATTATCCGGTTGAATGAGCGGTTTGCGCCTTTCGTCGATTTGCCCCGCAATGAGGATGGCTCCTTCTGGCATCTGACCACACATCAGGGCCGCAAGACTTTTGCCCGTTTCGTCGGCAAGCGCGACCGCACCGGCCTTCACGCCCTCCAGCATCATTTCGGGCATGTAACCCGCATCATGACCGACAGTGCCTATGTCGGCACGGACTTTGATCTTGGCGAACTCGTTGATGCACAGACGCTGGAGGAGACGCGCAACGCTCTGGAAGAGACGCGCAACGCTCTGGAAGAGCTACTTACCTCCGCACGCCTCGGCGGCAAGGCCGGGCGGTTGATGTCTTCGCGATCACGTTTCCGAGGCCGCACACGCGACGGTGAAGTTGCCGCCTATGTCGATTTCCTGATCGAGGACAGCGGCATGCGGCTCGGCGTCTGTGACTGGGGCTATTGCGTCTATCGTGCGGAGACAGCAGCTTGCATGGGCGACGAATGCGGCCCGAACCCGCTCTGGCGCACCGAGAGCACCTGCGCAAGCTGCGCCAATTTCGCAGTCAGCGATCGTCATCGGCCTGTCTGGCAGGCCCGCCTCGAACGCAATCTCGCTCTGATCGGCGACCAGCGCCTCGACCAGGCTAGCCGTGCCCTTGCCAGAACGCGCATCGCCGAATGCGAGCGCATCCTTTCCGATCTTTCCGCAACAGGGGGATCTCATGGCGAAGGCACATGACAAGCGCATGGAGGCGACTGCCGAGAAGCTGCGCGCCGCGCTCGATCGCCTCATCCAGGGGGATGGACAACGCTCCATCGTCCCGGCCTCGCGCCTGACGGTTGCGGCACTGGCGCGCGAAGCCGGCGTTGGCCGCAATGCCATCTATAGCAACCACCGCGCCATTCTCGACGATCTCAACCAAGCCCTCCAGCGGCAGAGCCGTTCCGACCGGGGCCGCCGCGTCGAAGACAGGATTTCCGAACAGCGCGGTCTGATCGAAGAGATGCAGGTGCAGATCCGACAACTCGCGACCGAGAACGCCGGGCTCATGCGGCGCGCCGTCGAAGCAGAGCGTCGCGCCGACAGGGCCGAACGGCGCAGCGCATTGTTGACGAAGGAGGTCGACATCCTCCGCCGTCCTGCGCTGCTGCGGCCAAGGGGTGAGTGATAGGGTGTGGCGCTGGACAGTGATGTTGCCCAGCTGTTCTCGTGCAATTCATCGGCGGCGCTGGCCAGCTGATCTCGCAGAATGCAGGACGGCGAGGCTTATCTTCCTTCTCATCACAATGAGCCATTCGGACTTGATACAAGATGGGGCGCGATTTCCGGCATGCCGTCGCCGACCGGCTTCCACCGTCATGAACCAGGTGTCTTCTCCTCCATAGAGCTGCCCGAGACGCGTCCACTGCGGCCTTTCTTGCTGGCGTATCTCACACCGGGTTCGCCTGCTGTGCAGCCCGACCTCGATCCCGCAACAGCGCGATGCCGACCTTCTTCCCCGCCGTACTCGGCTAAAGCCTGCGCGCGGCTTCCTCGCGATAGCCAAGAAGCTCGTCCCTGCGCTGCCCTCCATTGCATTTCGGCCCTTCGGGTGCGGGCCGGTCGCCCGGTGTTCTCCGATCGCCATCAAGGCCGCGGTGGTCGCGACCTGATACAGCAACGGAGAAGACAAATGGCTCAGATCGGCACTTTCACCCGCAACGAAGACGGCTCTTTCGCCGGAGTTATCAAGACCCTCAACCTCAACATCAAGACCCGGCTGGTTGTGGCCGAGAAGGAAAGCGACAAGTCGCCCGACCTTCGCGCCCTCGCGGGTACCATCGAGATCGGCGCCGGCTGGAAGAAGACCGCCAAGGAGACCGGCCGGGAATATCACTCGGTCAAGCTCGACGACCCGAGTTTCCCCGCTCCAATCTACGCCAGCCTCGTCGAGAACGAGGACGGTTACGCCCTCATCTGGTCACGCTGAGGTGACCAATTGCAGGACGCGGCGCTCCACTCCGGAGCGCCGCAGTTCCGCAAAGGGTGAGCCCTCGGAGAGGCTCTTCGACAGTTCATCAAGCCGGAACGGACCGTGCGACACCTTGGTGCCGCCGCGCCGGCTCGGCCTGATGAAGATAAACGGCGAAGGTGTCCCAAGGTGGGGTGGTGGAGAGTTGCCACAGTATCCGCCCGACCTCGCCGCGATGATATCCTCCATGCAGGGCAACATGGGTCAGCATTTCCTCCCTGGTCATGTAGCCCTTGTCGCCATCGGTGAAGCTAAACGGGATCGCCTCGGCCAGAGTCTCGGGCGCGACGCCGCGAAGGTAATTGAGATACCATTGATCGGACGATGTTACCGCAGCGCGCAGTTCGCCCAACGTCGGCGTATCGTCTGTGTTGTCGGATGTATAGCCATGCTGCGCACCGGTGAGATGCGCTGCGAAGATCCGAGCCACGACATAATAGTGGTTGATCAGGCGCAAGGCGGTGTGCAGCTCGGCCTTGTGCTGCTCCTGATCCAAAGTCGTCAATTTGTCGAACAGGTCATCATTGGCCCAAGCGTGATAGCCGTAGAGTTTTTGAAGCAATGTGCTCATGAGATCGGCCCTTCCAAGTTTTCCGAATGTGAGTAATTTACTCACATTCTGTACAAGGAGCGTCCTTTGTCTACTCGCATTGCAAAGCAGCAACCGGACATGCGCAAGAAGCCGCGACAGGCCCGTTCCCGTGCCACGGTCGAAGCGATCCTTCAGGCCGGAGCTCGCGTTTTGAGCGATGAAGGCTGGGCCGGTTTCACGACGAACAAGGTCGCAGACCTGGCTGGAGTGAGCATCGGCTCGCTGTACCAGTATTTTCCGGACAAGCTTTCTTTGGTCGATGCCATTCGTCGGCGGCATCTTGATGACTGCATTGCCGTCATGCGGCAATCCAGAACCGAAGGGCTGTCACCAGTGCAGTTTGTGGCGAACCTCGTTCGCGCCATGATCGCCGCCCATAGCATCTGCCCCGGCCTACATAGGGTACTGCTCGATGAAGCCCCAAGCTCGGATGACTATCGCAATCCCAACAGCGAATTTGAGATCGAATATATCGGTTACTATGCAGAGGCCGTAGCTACCTATCGGAACCGCCAGCCCGGCGAGAGCGATCGAACCGCCGCGCTGATCATTTCCGATGCGATAGACGGGGTGATCCACAATGCGGCGCGTCGCGGCATGTTGGCGGATCCGATAGTGCAAAGCGAACTTATTCGGTTGGTCAGCCTGTACATCAATGATCGAGGTGAAGCACCAGGTTGGCCTACATCAATCCGGCAAAAGGACACATCGGAAGTGTCTTTCACGGAATAATTAAGATATATCAATGTCTTATTTGTA
Source organism: Agrobacterium vitis (assembly GCF_014926405.1). Lineage (NCBI taxonomy): Bacteria > Pseudomonadati > Pseudomonadota > Alphaproteobacteria > Hyphomicrobiales > Rhizobiaceae > Gillisella > Gillisella vitis. The sequence continues at coordinate 119,089 of NZ_JACXXJ020000001.1, read as the reverse complement.
AGAAGACAGTTGAAAACTGACCTAAAACGGCATCATCGGCAGCGTGCGCACGCTCACCGTCAGCATGAAGGCCCGCCTGAACCCCATCGAGCGCGTCTCGCGCGACGCTCCGGACTTCCGCATCACCGCCGGCAACGGCGTCGAGGTCGGCGCCGGCTGGAAGGCGGTCTCCAACGACGGCGAGGAATACATCTCGGTCAAGCTGGACGACCCGAGCTTCAACGCCCCGATCACCGCAGCCCTTTGGCCGGGCGAGAAGGAAGGCGACTACGCCCTCATCTGGAACCGCCCGAAGCGGGAGGCCTGATCACCGCCGAGGAGCTCCGCCGAAAGGCGGGGCTCTTTTCGTGTCGCAAGGGAGAGCCGGGCGCAGGCATCGAGCCTGCTTCCGGCTTTTTGGGGTGCCACACTGGAGGTGGGGGAACTGCTCAGTTCGTCCAAGGGTGCCATGGCGAACCGAAGGCGTCCAGCACGAGCGGCGCCTCCAATTTGCTCCTTCCGCCGATGGCGGCTTCCGCAAATCGGCTCCTCCACTCGCCGCCTCCGGCGGTCGCGTCCCGCGATGCTGGACCCCTCCGCTTCGCCATGACGCGCTGCGTCGTCTTTCACAAACGTCAAGGAGACGACGATGACGATTTCTCTCGAAATTCAGCGCGAAGAGCTTAAGGCCGAACTCAGGAATGCCTGCGATCCGGCCGAGCGCCGCCAGATCGCGGCGGAGCTGGAGATGGTGCAGGCCGAGCTTGCAGCCATCGAGGCCGAGCAGGACGGCCGCGTCAGCGCGGAGCCTCCTTTCTAGGAGGCTTCCATGATGCTGCCGCTTCCGGCAGCGTGATTTCTTCAGCCGTTCAACGCGTCCTTGACCGCTTTGCCGGGCGCAAAGGTCAGCTTCTTCGACGCCGCGATCTTGATTGTCGCTCCGGTTGCCGGATTGCGGCCTTCACGCGCCGGGGTGTCCTTCAGCTTAAACTTTCCAAACGATGGGATCGACGTTTCTGCGCCAGCAAGCGCCGCGTCGGTGATCTGCTTGAAGACGCTTTCGACGATCGTCTTGGCCTGCGCCTTGGTGAGGTTCTGGTCGGCTGCGATCTTGTCGGCGATCTCGTTGGTCGTGGTCATGAAGGACGGTCCTCTTAGGTTTTCGATCCATCAGCTTTGACAATGAAGATGTGGCGAAGAAAGGGGCAGAAAGGCAAGAACGCCCGTAAGATCAGCGAAAGCCACAGGAAATGCAGGAAGTCGGTCGATTGAACCGGCTATTCGGCACTTCCCGCGTCCCCATAGCCACGTCGTCTCTTGGTTCGTTCGAGACGGGAGAGTGCTGTATTCGCATCGCCCGCATGATCGAAGGTCTGCATCATCGTCTGGCCGCCCGATCCGATCCTGCCCCAGTTGCGGATGACCGAAGCCCCGCCGAACAGTGTCGGCTGGATCGCCAGCATGTAGAAGCGCCGCATGTTCTGCGCCGTCTCGATGCGGTGAAGATGAACCGGGCATGTCTCCTTGTCTTCCATGCCCTCATTGTCGCTGTCTCGGCAAGCAGCGTCCAACGAGTTATCTGAATCGATCCGGTGTCACCGATTCATCGCAGTGATGATTTCAGACAGGGAACTGGGCGAGGCGGCTTCGCCGCACGGCTCTATGCGCAAGCGCACCGAACCCGCCATACGGTTTCGGCCGATCCCGGTTACGATCCATCTCGCATGGCCGGCGATGCCGGCGGATGATAACATTGGAACGGCCTGGTTTGCGGTCAGCTATCGCACCAGCTTCGACGCGCACCGTCCCATCGACGCGCAAGGCCTTCTCCCACGAGAATCTCGCCAAACGATTGCCCTTTTCGGCTGACAGTCCTGAGCTTGCGACCATACCTGTCTTCGTCGCGCAATTCCGTGCTCATCGAGAATGGGCCAGCGTTTAGGAGAACCAGAATACGTGCTTTGGCCGCCTCGCCCTTGACCCGTTCTGCCGTGCAACGGGGCGGGCTGAGTTCGGGTGTGTCGATATCGGCGATCCGAATTTTCTCTCCCTTGAACCAGAAGGTGTCGCCGTCGACGACGCAGTTCATGCGGCGGTCTTCACCACAGATCGAGAACGAGGCTGAAAGCGTGTCCTCTGCAGAAGCAGAGGTGAGCGCGACCATCCGATCCAGCCCGCCGGTGCGCTCGAAGCACAACACACCGCCAAACACCAGCACCGCAACCCATATCGACCGATGCATCACGTGCTGACCGTTGTGGCATTCGCCGCAGTGTCGCGTTCGTCCGCCTGCTGCCGACGCTTGCCCGTCGTTGAGCGAATTCGGTTCAGGATGGGCGGCAGAAACGCAATGTCTTCCCATATGACGGCACCTTCGAAGTGTGTCTCGCTGTTGCGATTGCGCCACCGCACCTCTTCTCTCGTCACGATAGGCGGCGCGATCTCGGCAAGGGCTGCGAGCGGCGCAAGGATCAGGACACAGAACATGCCGATTGTTTTCAGGATCGTTTCGCCAGGCAGCGGGAGCACGCCAAGAGAGGCGATCGCTGCCACACCGAAAAACGGCGTGACGATAATGAACGCGACCCAGATCATCAGCGGGCCGATCAGCGAGTACCAGGTTTTTCTCCAATGCCTCATGGGCGCGTCCCTTCCTTCTGCCATGGCGGCGCATGTTCGGTGTGCGTATCGGTTCCGGTTCCGGTTCGATGGAACCTGTTCTCGCCGACACAGGCTTTCATGTCATCACGGCGGAACCAGATGGCCCGGCCGCACCGGAGCGGCGGATTGCCCGAGGTGAAGACGATCTGCTCGTCGCTGCGCATGCGCAGAACTTCATGCGGCAGGATCAGCGGCCGGCGACTGAGCTGCTTCGATCTCGATCGCGAAGATCCCTTCATTCCGGTTGAACGGTTGGTCTGGTCGACCTCGACAGTGGTGTCTCCACAGCGCTTCGAGATATAGTCGGCGGTATCGGGATCGTTAATTGCCGCAAACGAAATCCACGATGCGGATTCGAACCATTTGCTGGTCGCATCCCGCCCGCCATAGGCCTCACGCATCTGGCCGAGCGACTGGAAGATCGTCGTCAGCATGATGCCGTATTTGCGGCCTGCGTCGCGAGCGGTTTCGAGGATGCGCAGGTAGCCGAGACGCGCCACCTCGTCGAGCAGGAAGAGGGTGCGACCCTTCACGTTGCCGTTGCGGTTATAGATCGCGTTGAGCAGCGAGCCGATGACGACACGCGCGAGGCCGGGATGGGCTTCCAGCACCTTCAGGTCGAGCGCGATGAAGATGTCCGTTCCGCCGTCGGCGAGATCGTCGGTCGAAAAGCTGTCGCCCGATACAAGTCCGGCATAGTTGGGATAGGACAGCCAATGGGTTTCCTTCACCGCATTGGCATAAACACCGGAAAACGTCTCCGGCGTCATGTTGACGAAGACTGACACATTCTCCTTCACGAAGTCGGATTCAGACCCTTCGTAGATCTTCGTCAGACGCGCGCGCAGCTTGGGTTCCGGTTCGGACAGGTTGGCGCGGACGCGGCGCAGCGTCTGGTCTTCCACTTCCGTGTGCCCTGACAGGCACACGTCGGCGATTAGGGCGGTCAGCAGCTGCATGGCGGAAGCGCGGAAGAAGTCGTCGCGGGCGGATGCCGTTCGGGGATTGTCGGTCATGATCCATGTGGCGACGGCGACGATATCCTCTTCCTTGGTATTGCCATGACGGCCGATCCAGTCGAGGGCGTTGAAGCCGACACCGCCGGCTGTCGGATCGAGCACGATCACCTTGCGGCCGGCCTGACGCCGGTGCTCGCAGACCATCGGCGCGACCTCGCTTGACGGGTCCAGAACGACAAGCCCGCCGCCCCATTTGAGCGCGGTCGGGATCGTCACCGATGTCGTCTTGAAACCGCCGGAGCCGGCGAAGACGATGCCATGCGATGATCCGAAGGAACCGTCGAAGCAGAGCAGCGGCGACTTGCCGCCAGCGCCCCAGCTTTGGCGATCGTCAGCGCGAAACGGCATGGCGGCAACACTGTCCCGATCAACCCGATAGCGCTCGCCGATGACGATACCGCCCGGTTCGGGAAACAGTTTTGCCGCCTCCTGGATCTTCATCCAGTCGGCCTCGCCATGCAAAGCCCGCTTGCCGCCGATCCGTTTGGGCGCTGTTGTTGCGAACGCGGCATTGCCCTTGATCGCGACACGCAGCGCGAACATTCCGCTGATGAAGGCAGTGCCTACGCCGATCATCGTCACCGGATCGGCATAGGCCAAAACCGATTGTTCGGCAGGCACCCTGCTTGCGATGCTATTCAGGCGAATTACCTCGCGCAGTGTTGCGATGGTGATGACCACGCCGTTTCCGGCCAGCACGCTCAGACCGGCGGCCTTGATGTTGGCCCATCCGTTCGCGGCGAAGAGGCCAATTATGCCGATCGCCACCGCAGCGATGTAGGGGAGCGCGAGCCCGGCGCGTCCCAGCATCAGCTTCGCCTGCGGGGACGTTCCGAATGCCGCCAGTCGCTGCTCCATCCCGGATGTCGCGAACATCGCCGCGAGCATTATGATTGCCGGCAGGATCAACAGCAAAAGCCTATTCATCGTCATGGCCGAACGCCTCCGCGCCGATGGCGGTCAAGCGTGACCGCTCTTCTTCGTCGCCCTTGAGCCGGCGGCCGCCGTCGATCAAGAGCCCGAGCAGCAGCGCCCGCTTTTCGTAGCGCAGCCCGGCTTTCACGATCAGCCCGCCGAGCTCGATTTTTTCGCGGGTGTCCTTCTTGCGTGCGTCTGACGTCATCGACTTTGCCATCCGTTCAAGCCTCGCCAGACCCGCCTTCATTCGCGCCAGACGCGAGCGCCGCGGACGGCTCGCTACCGGTCCGGCTTTCTCCGGCTTGTCTCTTTCCGGTCGCCGAGCCCTTGCCGCCGCGAAACCGTTTGGCGACTTCTTCGAAGGCTGACTGAAGCTCGGCCTCCTCGATCTCGATTTCCCCAAGCCCGGCCCTTAGCGCGATCCGGCCAATGCGCTCGGCCTCGCGTGTTTCGGCCTGTTTCAGCTGGTCCTGCAATCTGGCGATTTCTTCCCTGATCTTCGATGACGGTTTTTTCATTCCGGTTGGTTCTCCTTGAGATTCTGGCGTTGCACTCGCGACGTCAGAATTCCTCCGGATGTCATGAAAGGGAATGTGCAGATCTGCACATCGGCAGATTGCACGCTTTGGTGGATGATCCCAGCCGTTCCGAAGGAGCGGCTTCCAAGGGCGCAATTATACGTCGCTGATGCGACGTGCTTGCTTACAGCGCTGGCGGGGCCGGGCTGTGCCGCCACTCCCGACGAACGATGTTCGAACCTGGAGTTTCCTGCGCCGTGGCCATCGCCCACTTCTCAGCCAGCATCGTCAGCCGCGGCGGCGGCCGCAGCGTGGTGCTGTCGGCGGCTTACCGGCACTGCGCGAAGATGGAATACGAGCGCGAGGCCCGCACCATCGACTACACCCGTAAGCAAGGTCTGGTGCATGAGGAATTCATGCTCCCGGCCGATGCCCCGAAATGGGTCCGCGCGATGCTCGCCGACCGCTCTGTTGCCGGGGCCTCTGAGGCCTTCTGGAACAAGGTCGAGGCTTTCGAAAAACGCTCCGACGCGCAGCTGGCTCGCGACCTGACGATCGCACTGCCGCTGGAGCTTACACCCGAGCAGAACATCGTCCTGGTTCGTGATTTCGTGGAGAAACATATCCTTGCAAAAGGCATGGTCGCCGACTGGGTTTACCATGACAATCCCGGCAATCCGCATATCCATCTGATGACCACATTGCGGCCGCTGACCGAGGAGGGCTTCGGGCCGAAGAAGGTGGCGGTCATCGGTGAGGACGGCCAGCCGGTTCGCACGAAATCCGGGAAAATCCTCTACGAACTCTGGGCCGGGTCGACGGATGACTTCAACGTCCTGCGCGATGGATGGTTCGAGCGGCTGAACCATCACCTGGCGCTTGGCGGCATCGATCTCAAGATCGATGGTCGTTCCTACGAAAAGCAGGGCATCGAGCTCGAGCCGACCATCCATCTCGGCGTCGGCGCCAAGGCGATCGAGCGCAAGGCGCAGGAGCAGGGCGTCCGGCCAGAGCTTGAGCGCCTCGAATTGAACGAAGAGCGGCGGAGCGAGAACGCCCGGCGCATTCTTCGTCGTCCTGAGATCGTGCTCGACCTGATCACGCGGGAGAAAAGTGTCTTCGATGAGCGCGATGTCGCCAAGGTTCTGCACCGCTACGTCGATGACCCGGCTGTCTTCCAGCAACTGATGTTACGCATCATCCTGAACCCCGAGGTTCTCCGGCTGCAGCGCGACACAATCGATTTTTCCACCGGTGAGAAGGTGCCGGCCCGCTATTCGACACGGGCGATGATCCGCCTCGAGGCGACGATGATGCGACAAGCGTTATGGCTGTCGAACCGGGACGGTCATGCTGTCTCTGAAGCTGCTCTGGACGCAACGTTCCGGCGGCATGAGCGTCTCTCGGAAGAGCAGAAAACCGCGATTGAGCGCATCGCCGGTCCAGCCCGGATCGCCGCTGTGGTTGGACGTGCCGGTGCGGGCAAGACCACGATGATGAAAGCCGCCCGCGAGGTTTGGGAACTGGCCGGATACCGGGTTGTCGGCGGCGCGCTTGCCGGCAAGGCGGCCGAAGGCCTGGAGAAGGAAGCGGGGATCCAGAGCCGGACGCTCGCGTCGTGGGAACTGCGCTGGAATCGGGGCCGTGACGTTCTCGATGACAAAACCGTCTTCGTCATGGACGAGGCGGGCATGGTCGCCTCAAAACAGATGGCCGGCTTTGTCGATACCGTCGTCAGGGCAGGCGCCAAGATCGTTCTGGTCGGCGATCCCGAACAGCTCCAGCCGATCGAGGCGGGTGCTGCCTTCCGCGCCATCGTTGACCGGATCGGTTACGCCGAACTGGAGACCATCTATCGCCAGCGCGAGGACTGGATGCGCAAGGCGTCGCTGGATCTGGCGCGGGGCAATGTGGAAAAGGCGCTGACCGCCTATGATGCCAATGTCAGGATCACGGGAACGCGCCTCAAGGCCGAGGCGGTCGAGCGGCTGATCGGTGATTGGAACCACGATTACGATCAGACGAAGACAACGCTGATTCTGGCACATCTGCGCCGCGACGTGCGGATGCTGAACATTATGGCTCGCGAAAAACTCGTCGAACGCGGCATTGTCGGTGAGGGCCATGTCTTCAAAACGGCTGACGGCATTCGCCAGTTCGACGTGGGCGACCAGATCGTCTTCCTGAAGAACGAGACCTCGCTCGGCGTCAAGAACGGCATGATCGCTCATGTCATTGAGGCCGCACCGAACAGGATCGTTGCTGTCGTCGGAGAGGGTGATCAGCGCCGGCAGGTCATCGTCGAGCAACGCTTCTACAGCAATCTCGATCATGGTTACGCCACGACGATCCATAAATCGCAAGGCGCTACCGTCGACTGCGTGAAGGTGTTGGCAAGCCTCTCCCTCGACCGGCATCTGACCTATGTGGCGATGACCCGCCATCGCGAGGATCTGCAGCTCTATTACGGACGTCGCTCCTTTTCCTTCAATGGAGGCTTGTCCAAGGTACTTTCCCGAAGGAATGCCAAGGAGACGACGCTCGATTATGAGCGCGGTCGGCTCTACCGCGAGGCGCTCCGCTTTGCCGAAAACCGTGGCCTGCACATCATGCAGGTGGCGCGAACATTGCTGCGCGACAGGCTCGACTGGACGCTGCGCCAAAAAACAAAACTTTCCGATCTCGTTCATAGGCTTCGTGCGCTCGGTGAGCGCTTCGGCCTCGACCAATCCCCGAAAACCCAAACGATGAAGGAGGCCGCGCCCATGGTTGCAGGCATCAAGACATTCTCCGGTTCTGTTGCCGATACGCTTAGTGACAAGCTCGGCGCCGATCCTGCCCTGAAGCAGCAATGGGAGGAGGTCTCGGCGCGTTTCCGCTATGTCTTCGCCGATCCCGAAACTGCATTCCGGGCGATGAACTTCGATGCCGTACTGGCCGACAAGGACAGCGCTCGTCACGCCCTGCAGAAGCTGGAAGCCGAGCCGGCATCGATCGGGGCGCTGAAGGGCAAGACCGGAATTCTGGCCAGCAAGACTGAGCGAGAGGCACGCCGCATCGCCGAGCTCAATGTGCCTGCCCTGAAGCGCGACCTCGTGCAATATCTGCGGATGCGAGAGACCGCGACGCAGCGCATGGCGACTGAAGAACAAGCCCTGCGTCAGCGCGTGTCAATCGACATCCCGGCGCTCTCGCCGGCCGCACATGTTGTGCTGGAGCGCGTGCGCGACGCAATCGACCGGAACGATCTGCCGGCGGCCATGGCATATGCACTGAGCAATCGGGAAACCAAGCTGGAAATTGACGGGTTCAACCAAGCCGTCACCGAGCGCTTCGGCGAGCGCAGCTTGCTCACCAATGCTGCGCGTGAACCGTTCGGAAAGCTCTTCGACAAATTCTCCGACGGGATGCAGCCTGAGCAGAAGGAGCGTCTGAAGGAAGCCTGGCCGATCATGCGCACGGCCCAGCAGATCGCCGCTCACGAGCGCACCGTCCAGACCCTGCGGCAGTCCGAGGGTTTGCGTCTTAACCAGCGCCAGACGCCGGTGCTGAAGCAATGAGGCGGCGCGTCCTCCTGTTTCTGGCCGGCGCTGGCGGGGTGGTCACCGGTCTGGCGGCGATCGCATATATGGGCGGCTTTCGGTTGAACCTGACGCCGAGCGAACCGCTTGGGCTCTGGCGCATCGAAGCTCTCCATCGTCCGGTCGAAATCGGTGATCTGGTGTTCGTCTGCCTGCCGGTGACAGCAATCTTCGAGGAGGCCCGTCAGCGCGGGTATCTGCGCCGCGGGCTTTGCTCTGGCGGCTTTGCGCCGCTAATCAAGACAGTGGCGGCGCTTCCCGGACAGCATGTCGCGATCGGTGCGAATGTCGCGGTCGACGGCAGAATTCTTCCTTCGTCGCTCCTCAGACAGAGCGATGGCGAGGGCAGGCCGATCACACCGTTCGGAAGCGGCATCGTGCCGCCGAAAAATCTGTTTCTTCACTCATCCTTTGCGAGCTCCTATGACTCACGGTACTTCGGGCCGGTTCCGGACACGGGCCTTCTCGGCCTGGCGCGGCCGGTCCTCACTTTCGAACCGTAAACGGCAGAGCTCCTGCTTGCTCATCGCCGCATCTGTCGCCTGCGGCTGGATTGCCTGGAGCGGTCATGTGCTGGCCCTTCCGGTCGCGGTGCTGTTTCCGGCGCTCTGGGCGTTGTCGCCGTCGCGCCTGGCGGCAGGGCTCGTGTCGGCCGGATATTTTCTGGCTGCCTCGCGTGGGCTGCCGCAGGGTGTTGCCAATTTCTATGCCGCCGATCTCTGGCCTGGACTTTTGCTCTGGGCAGCTGCTTCGCTCTCCTTTGCCGGCGTGCATGCGGCGCTCTGGAAGGCGCGACCGGAAGGGAAGTCTCCGGGAAAAGGTCGACCGGGAATGGGCAGGGCGGCGCGTTATCTGGCGGCGGCGCTTCTCATGGGACTTCCGCCCCTCGGCATAACCGGCTGGGCACATCCGCTGAGCGCTACAGGCGTGCTCTTTCCGGGATGGGGATGGTGGGGGCTGGTCGCGATGACAGCCGGCCTGGCGACAATGACATCGCGATACTGGCCGGCTGCCGCCATTGTCCTGGGAGGATTTTGGCTCTGGTCCGCCGCTACGTGGACTTCACCGAATCTACCGGAGGGATGGAAGGGCGTCGACCTCGAACAGGGTCAGAAACTCGGAAGAGACGGCTCGCTTGGCTATCACCGTGACCTGATTGCAACGGTGCGCGCGGCTGCGGGTGAGAAAACCCGCTTTGTCGTCCTTCCTGAAAGTGCGCTCGGCTTCTGGACGCCAACGATCGAGCGCCAATGGCGAGAGGGCTTGGGCGGCGGCGACATCACCGTGATCGCCGGCGCGGCCGTCATCGGTCCGACCGGCTACGACAATGTCGTGGTGGCGATTTCGGCTGACGAAGCACGAATTCTCTATCGCGAACGCGTGCCGGTCCCGGTGTCCATGTGGCAGCCATGGCGGGCATGGACCGGGCAGGGCGGCGGAGCCCGCGCCAACCTCTTCGGCAATCCAGTTGTGCAAAGCGACGGCCAGAAGCTCGCCGCGCTGATCTGCTACGAACAGCTCCTCCTTTGGCCGGTCCTGCAGTCGATGCTGCATTCCCCGACCGCAATCGTTGCCCCGGGCAACGGATGGTGGACCGCGGGAACGTCGATCGTCGCCATACAAAACGCGAGCGTGATGGCCTGGGCAAAACTGTTCGGCTTGCCCGTCGTTACGGCGTTCAACAGATAAGGAATTATTCGCGATGGTCGATGCCGCTCTCATCAAGGAATGCAGCGATCCCGGTCTGAAACCGGCGATCGTCGAGCAGTTCATCGAGCGGGCAGGGGCACCGGACCCGCTTGCAGTCACGGTCCGCTCGGGCAATCGTGTCGTGCTCGTCCCGAAGCCCGCGACGGCGGACGAGGCAATGAACCTCATCGCCCAGCATGTCGGCCGAAACGTCGTGCGCGTCGGCGTCACGCAATATCCGGCCGGGCTCGGTGTCGTGGAAGCCGGCCAGCTGAAATCCGACATGGTGGATGCTTGCGAGAACATCCGGATGGGCACGGCGCTGTTCGCCAAGGTCTATCGCATCGTTACCAAATGGTACGGCAATCCGACCGACAAGGACGTTCTGCCGCAGGTGTTCGACGATGCGATCATTGCCTGGCAGACCGGGTATTTCGAAGGGACAGCCGTGTTCCGGGCAGTAGATCCGGGCGACGTGAAGCTGCCAGAGCCGGAACCAACGATGGAATCGGAAACGTCCGAAGTCGGCAGTTACAAGATGAAGGGCGGCAACGTCGATCCTGCACTTGGGGCGGAGCGGGTCGACCCGAACAAGGCCGGTATTCGGATCGACCTTTCTGGCATCGGCGCGCGCGAGAAGTGAGGAACAAGCTCCTCGCTTCTGCGTGGATGAACGCGGGTCAGGAGGAAAAAATTGTTCGGTGCGCGCGCCAGGCGAATCGCTCCTTAACGAGAGCATGGCGGAAAACAACCACGTGTCGCCACCCTCAACAATGCATTCTATCTTCGGTCGCAAGGAGCTATGATTTCTTCTTCAAAATTGCCGGCATTAGGGTATTTCGTGCCTTCCGTCGCCGCAGGCATGTGAAGATTTGCACCCTCAATCGGTCGTTCGGCGCTGGCATCTCTTTGGAATGGCTCTTATAAGGGGCGCGACGCAGTACGCGCTGTGTTGGGGCTTAGAATCCCCAGATGAACGGTTGGCGCTGACCGAAATGGCGCCAGGAACCCTCTGACCTTGTGGCCGGGGGCCTGCGACGCATGTCCAGGCGCCTCGGTGCTAAAGGTCTCAGGGCCGATTCATCTCGGATTCTAACCCCCGGCTTGGGTTCAAAGGGTTCAACGTCAGCGGGGGCGCACCGCAGACAAAACCAGGGTTAGGTCAGGAATGGAATCGGAAGATGCAACATTGACGAAGAAGGTCGAGCTTCGCCCATTGGTTGGGCTGACGCGTGGACTACCTCCAGCGGACCTGGAAGCAATCACGATCGATGCTATCCGGACACACCGGCAGTTGGTGGAAAAAGCTGATGAACTGTTCCAGGGTCTGCCAGAGACCTACAAAACCGGAAAAGAAGCCGGCGGCCCTCAGCATATCCGTTACATAGAGGCGAGCATTGAGATGCATGCGCAGATGAGTGCCGTGAATACGCTGATCAGCATTCTTGGTTTCATCCCCAAGGTCCTCGTGAACTGAATTGGTACAAGAACGCCGTTTAGACGGCCCATAACCCTCGGGCCGTCGCATCGTGCCCGAGTGCGTGACTGCAGTTCAGGAGCTCTGGTCGGCCGGGACAAATCACACTTGATTGAGCGGGCATGGAACCGGGACTAAAGCGCCCTCAGCCGGCCTTTGCCGGTCCGAGCGCTGAGCCCTGGGTCGCGGGAAGCGGGACCGCCCGGAGCCGTCGCCGGGCAGTCCCGTCGGCTGGGCGATGGTGCACGCAGTTGCTGGAGGTTGGCGCGTGCTTTGCATCATAGAACCCGAATTGCTCCAGCACTTCGAACAGCGCCGTGCTTCGCATGCAAGACTATGGCCCGCCGTCGTTTGCTCCTCGACCATGCCGTTTGCGCGTTCTCATATTAGTCGACGTTGTCGATGGTCTCGATGATTTCGCAGCTTTCGACGAGCGTCGAGACGCCCTGGTTCAGCAAGACAACCAGAACATCCGTCGTAGGCACGGCAATCTCGATGAGATTCGTCTCATCCTGATTGCCGCGCTACAAATCTCTCGTTTCTCAAGATACATAGGCTCCCACACGTGCTCAGGATCTCTCTTCACTTCGCGCTTGAGGTGGAGAACCGCCGGGCGGGCAGCCTCTGCAGTTCCATAGAAATGCCGTTGACCCCCGTCTTCGTGCCAGCGCTGCTTGTGCTGAGCGGTTGCCGGCGAATAACTGTACATTGTGCAATGCAATCCATCTGCCATTTCATTCCTCCGGGATCCCGAGTGTGCGGCGGTCAAAATCGCAATCCGTTCAGATCAGTTTTCTTCGAATTGCGAGCGCGGTGAGATGAGCTTTGCTGCGGACGTCGAAGCGCTTCATGGCCTCGCGAAGCTTGACGCGGACACTATTGTACTTGACCTCTTCCACGTCTGCGATCTCCTCCATCGTCTTGCCGACGGCAATCCATCTCAGATAGGTCGCCTCTTTCGGATCGAGCCATGCGGCATCTTCAGCGGTGGGCGTGATCCGAAGGAAGGAGATGCGGGCATGGAGCTGCCCGACGGCCGCCGCTGCTGCAACCGCATCGATCTCCCGATCAAGCGGGATTGCCGTCCTCTCCGACGCCAGCGTGAACATCGACATCGAACCGTTGGCGGTCCTGATGGGGATGGTGATGCCGGAGCGGATGCCAAAATCGGCCGCTTGTGCATAGAAGGCGCGTTCTTCCTCCGATAGCTTCGGCCTCTCCTGTTCGCCAGACCAGGCGAAGACCTGCTTCCTGGATCTTGCGCGTTTGACGACCGGGTCGAGAGCGTCGAATTTCTTGTCGAAGTAGAGCGACCGCCAATCGTGATGATAGTTGGTCACGGCGATGATGTGCTTGTGCTGGATGTGGAGATAAGCATAGCCGGTGAAGCCGAAATGGTCGGCGACGTCCGCCAGCCCTGTTTTGAGGATGCACCCATCGCCCTCAATTGCCGTAAGATCGGTCAGCTTGTCCAGCCAATGCTGCATTCTCTATCTCCTTCTAGGTGTCGCCAGTATCCTCGTCGTCGCTGTTCGTCCGACAGTATATCGAGGACATCGATGGCTGAACTTTAGATGGGATGTGGCTTCCCGGTCTCACCAGGTTGCTCATGCGATCGCTCCTGAGAATGTGAAATCGTAGCAGCCTGAAGCCGTGATCGTTGCCTTGCCTTGAGAGAACGAAACTACTAGTTGAGCAAACTCGGTGTTGAGATTCCAGCTTAAAACAAGGCTTCCGGTGTCATCGGTTGCTACCTCGAACGATCCATTGAAGGCCGGATGGGTGTTACGGAAGCGGATCAAGTCCGACAGTCGTTTGACGAGCGGCGATTCAAGAGCGAGATCAATTTCCCGGTCTTCGTAAAAGTGCCGATTGATGTCACGCCCGACGCCCGTCTTTCCCAGCAATTCCATGTCATTGATCCCGCCCAGGAGGCCGACGTAATAGACTTGCGGGATACCGGGTGCGAAAAACTGGATTGCGCGGGCGATGAGGTAGTCGTCGTCGTTACGGCCGAGCGCGTCGTAATAGGTGCAGTTCACCTGATAGAGGTCCAGGTTAGAGGCTGCAGCGCCTGTTGCCAAACGGCTCTGTCCCTCTGAGCGCCTGTGAATCTCCTCGACCAGATGGTCGATTGCCTGCGGTTCCAAAAGTCCGGGTCGGCCATCACTGTGCGCGCCGACATCGATGACGCCGATCCCGTCGTGAGTGTCGAGGACGGTGATTGCGTTGTGAGGGCTGATCTCCAGCCAACGCGCCAGCGCTGTCGCATCGCCCGTGAACAATGAATGCAATATCAGTGGCGGCAGCGCGAAATCGTAGACGCGGTCGACCTTTTTGGCGATTTCGATCTGGTCACGATAGTAGCTGTGAATTTCGACAAGAACCTCCATCCCGCGCTCCCGTGCCTTCTCGGCGAGCTTGGCAAGGAAGGCATAGGTTTCATCAATCATAAAGCAACTGGTTCCGGCCTTCTTGATCGCGTAGCCGGCGGCATCGAGGCGGATTGCCGTTACGTTGGCTTCAGCAAAACGATCGAGGATGGTCTCCAGGTATGAGGCGCCATGAGCACTGTGGATGTCGATGTCGATCTGGTGCGAGGTGAACGTGGTCCACAGCATCCGCTGGCTGCCATCTGCAAGCGTGACCTTTGAAAACGGCAGGCCAGGGCGCGGCCGATAGATATTCAGGAGGTTCTGTTCGCTGGCACCACTGGGAAAGACCTTGTCGAATGTCATGAACATGTCTGCAAATTCTGATTCAGGTCCCTTTGCGATGAAGTCCCGGAACCAGCTCGATTGCGCCGAGACGTGGTTGACGATGAGATCGGCCATGATCTCCACGGAACCGGACAGGGCGCGAACGTCATCCCAGCTACCAAGGCGAGGATCGACAATCGTGTGATCGGTGGGATCGAACCCGGCATCAGCGCCGTCGATCGGGTTGAAGAACGGCAAGGCATGGACGCCGCCGAACAAGCCTTGCAGCTTTCCGTTGAATAAGGCTCTCAACTCCGGAAAACCGCCACCGCTGAGCCGGTCGACATAGGTAATTAGCTGTACTTTATTTTGCATTTCGAAACTCTCGGTCTTTGGTCTGGCACGTGAGGGCACGTTGGCATTCTGGTTCTCGAAGTTGCCCGGTTTGAGGATGGTCGACTTTCTCCAGAACCGCTATCGATCCCGATCCACTCGTCCGAGGAATACAATTGAAAAGAGCCTCATTGATGCGCCTGCTGTCATGGTCTCTCGCCTTCCTCGTAGGTGAAGCCACACCGGAATGTTCGAGTTTTCTCCGGATCGAGAAGCAACGGATCGATACGGCCAGGCAGGTTGAAGGCGTTTGTCAGATCTTCGACGGGTTCGAGCGCGATGGAGCCGCGTCGATCCCTCGAAAGGGTGTCACCCGTAAAAACATGCATGTGCCCGCGCTCTTGCCATACCGACAATTGAGCCCCGGAGCCCGGATCGCCCAGGATCGTGGTGGAGGTTCCATCGTCTTTGACAACGAGCTTCGTAAAGCAGCAATCGAGAACCCGATCGCCAATTCTTGTTGGTCGAAGGAATGTATCATTGTCTCGAAGGTCCAACTCCCCGTTCGACGCGACTTTGGGAATTAGATCAATGGTTTCCACAACGGATCGCGATGGAACCTGCAAAATCAGGTCATCGATCGCGGTGGTTCCGGGCAATCTGAAATAGGGGTGCCACCCAGCAGCATAGGGAGCTCGCTGCTCGCCAAGGTTCGTGGTAGCGATCTGAAGCTCGACCTCATGTCCAGCGAACATATAGACAACGGAGATTCTAAGATTGTACGGGTAGCCGGTGGCGCCAACATCTGCCGTTTCATGGATGAGCTCGATCCGGAGATTGTCTCCGTAAGAATCGACCTGACCAAGCGCAAAAAGCCTGACACGTGCAAATCCGTGATAAACCTCATCTTCGCCTTCGGCGATCGGCGAAAGCTCGTGGACAAGGCCGTCGAAATAGAATCGGCCACCTGTGAGGCGATTGGTAAACGGAGCGAGGATTGCATTGCGGACGCCGTTTTGCGACTTCAGTTCGCGCAGGTCGCGATAGCCGTCAACGAGGCTTTCATCTTCCAGACCGTCGACGCTTCTTGGCCACCAGTCGAGAAGCGTGGCGCCTTGCAAAGCTATTCGGGCACGGTACCGGGGCCCTGTAACTTCGATCATTTCGATCCCCTGTATCGTCTTCGCCGATATCGTCGTATGGCTTTGTCCTGACTCCGTGCTGACCACCGTTTTCTCCATAATCGAGCCTTGGGCTCATAGATTGTTCCTATGCGCAGGTGCGGAAGTGCTGGTGAGAAGCCGGCTTTCTCCGAGCAGACCCTCCTCGTCCATGATTGGATGCGCCACCGAGGTGATGTGAGCATTGATCCTTTTGAGATCGCGAAGGATGTCGAGATGAAGTGAACTCGTTTGCAGGCTGTCAGCGCGCCCGTCGCGCAAGCGTTCCAGATGACGCTCCGAAGAGCGCTTCTCCATGCGGCGAACGTCGATCTTCCTTTCCATCAGCTGCTTGGCGAGTTTTATGTCGCGAGTAATCAGGATCGTTTGCGCGATCCTGAGGTTGTCGATCGTCAACTGGAAAAGCTGCTGGAGTTCCTCGAAACCATCGTCTGAGAACTTCAGGCCCTGCGCGACCTTTTTCGTGACTTCGGGCACCAGGCCTTTTTCGATGATGTCGCCGATGTGTTCGAGATTGATGGCGTAGTCGATGATGACAATCGATCTGCGCCCCTCTTCCTCCGACAGGCCGTTACGTCCCAGCTTTGAAAGATAGACTTTGATCTCCTGCTGCAACCGATCGACCTGACGCTCGAGAGAGGGAACGTCCGTCAGTCCCGTGGTGGTGTTCCGGTCGAAGGCATCGGAAACCTTCAGGAGCATCTTCTCGACAATATCGCCGACACCGAGCACCTCTCTCGCTGCACTGGCCAGAGCGACGACCGGAGTCGAAAGTTCGTCCGTGTCGAGGTAGTTGGGTGTGTTTTCCGCCTGGGTTTGATCCGGGATGAGAACTGCCATCCAGCGAGCGATAAGCCTTGAGCATGGCCAGGCGAGCGCCGCAAGCGCAAGGTTGAAGGCAAGATGCGCATCGACGGGAAGTTTCGATGGCGGGAGCGGTATCAAGGCGAGCCATTCAGCCAAGGGCTGGGCGATTGGCAATGTCAGCAAACAACCAATCGCCCGGACGATCAGGTTGCCGAGGGTCACACGCCTCGCGGCGCTTGATCCTGACAGCGATGCAATCACGGGCGGAATGGCTCCGCCGAGATTTGCACCAAGGACCAGTGCGACGATGAGGCCACCCGACAGCATGCCTGCAGACGTCAGTGACAGAATGAGGATGACGGCGGCGAGGCTTGACGATGACACGAAGGCAATGACGGCTGCGAAAATCATAGCCACCGGCCAAGCGTTGTCGAGCAAACCGATAAAGGCTGCAAGCGCCGGAGAATGCCGCAAAGGCTCGGTCGCAGTGCTCAGCAGATGGAGAGAGAGCAACATAAGGGCTATGCCGATCAGAGCCGCTCCTGCGCCTTGGCGAGATGCCGAGCCACTCCGATGAAGTATGATGCCAAGAAAAAGGAGAACGGGTGAAATCCATTCTATGCCGGTTGCCACAATCCATGCCGTGACAGCCGTTCCAACGTTGGCACCGAGCAGAACGACCTGCGCCATCCTAGGCTTGATCAGCTCCCGTTCCACAAAGGACGAGACCATCAGTGCTGTTGCCGTGGAGCTTTGAAGGGCGACAGTTGCGGCGAAGCCGGACAGGAATGACCGGGTACTGCTGCGCGTTCCCGTTGCGAGACCAGATCGCAATCTGGCTCCCAATGCGCGGGTCGCGCCGTCCTTCACTTGAGAGAGACCGAACAAAAGCAATGCCACGGCGCCAAGTAGATTGATCATGACGATGGTCGATTCCAACGGCTATTCCTTTCTCGATCGGCCGGGCACACCGCACGACTGAACGTTGACCGCTGAAGGTGACGGTTTGGTCGACGCGCGTCGCGCGATGAGGATCTTCACGTATTTCGTCGATCCAGCAGCTTGAAAAGGTCGGTAGGCAGCAAGGGAGGATCGCTGCCCACCGTTATCCTGCCGACTTTGCCACGCGGGCAGGATAAGTGTTTTGTGTTGGCGAAAGGCACTGGCCCTTGCGCGGGCGGCCGCGACGAGTTCGACCTTGCCAGTCCGTTGAGTCGCATCTGCAGACACTGGTCGCCGAGGAGCGCCGGCCGTCCTGCAAGCCTCCTCGCGCGAGGCTATGTGTTTCGTTCCCGCCGTCATTCGGGCGCAAAGCTCAGTTGCAGAGAATAGCTGCGGCTCTCACCCGGGCGGAGTTTTCCCCCTTCAGCCGGCCGAAGATCCGAGCGCGGCTCGATGCCAAGCGCAAAGACTCCTGACTGATATGCCCGCCATGCCGCGAACTTCGGAAGGGCGCTCCGGTCATACTTCAAAGAAACAGCAAATCCACACGTCGGGTTATGAAGTCTGATTGGCGTCTCGTGTGGAGTTATACGGAAATCGACATGGTCGACTTTCTCGCCGAAGTCGTCCTGAGCAACGGGGGGCCCGGAATTTATCTCAGCGAGGATCTGCTCCGGAAGTCCGGCGATCTTCAGGGACTCGTCAAGGAACGGGTAGCCGAAGTTCAGGTGATAGAGGATCGCATGGTCCGAAGGCCGGAAACTACGGTTTGCAATCGTGTCATCAATGATCAGCGTGGTTTCGAAAATGGGGACGGTGATCTTGCGATACAGCTCCAGAACCTCGCCAAAGACGCTTGCCTGGCGCACGGTCCCCTCGCACACGATATTGAAGTTTTCCGGTTCCACGCCATATCGATGCAGACGCGCTTTCTCAGTCGAGATCCTGCCATGTTGCGGCATCCTCCGGGTTGTCAGATTGGGATAGTTGTAGTGGCCGACATCGGCGTCATAAGGCCTGCTGTATTGATCCAGGCCGCATGTGATCATGAAGCCGTCGAAATTGCGAAAAAAGCCCAATCCTTCCTCGGAGTCGGGATCGTGGGTCGGAAACACCATTTGAGTCGGAGAATGCCATCCGACATTGGTGCCTCTGAACGACAGGCCCGAAACATCGAAGCCTCGATCGACCGCGATTTCGAATGCGACGCCTTTTGCATTTCGGCCGATCAAAAGTCGCTGGCCGCGCCCTGGTCCATCGTCCAGCGTCACAAGCCGAATATCTGCCAGAGCACGCAGATCTGCTGTTCGTCTTAGGAGATCAGTATCCATGTCGAAGCCCTCGGCCATCTTCATCGACCTCGATTTAAGTCGATCAGCTCATGGGCGCGCTGAAGGCAGTCCGGTTGTTCGCTGCGATAGCGAGAGTTGATCTCCATCATCAGGATGGTTTCCGGAAGGAAGTCGAGTTCGGCAAAGATTTCGTCGAAAGGGATATCGCCCCACTCGAGAGGCATGTGTAAGTCGCCGATACCCAGTGCCGTGTATTCCTGAGGGAAATGTCCCTTGTAGAATTCAAACGGTCGGCCAAAGGAATCGTGGACATGCAGATGACCAGCGACCGGGGCCATGGCGCGGAGCTGATCGCGAAAATCAAGGCCCCGATAGGTTGATTCGAGATAGGCGTGGCTGAAGTCGATCAGGGCTACGACATTCGGGTGGTTGACGGCCTTTACCGTCGCCGCAACCTCGGCCGGAGTTTGACGATACTGGCCTGGCTCTGTGGTAAAAATATTCTCGAAAGCGATGCGAACACCGTATCCTTTGGCATGCTCGCCCAATTCGGACAGGGCTTCGCGTTGGCGCTCGTCAGCGCTGGCGCGTTCAGCAACCTGGTCGGCGCGAAGAAACCCCGCGTGCTGGACGAGGACGCGCGCGTTAATGCTGTCGCATATCTCGACCAATGCCTTTGCAGCATCGACCTGATACCGGTGCGTGGCGGGGTCCATGAAGTTCGAGGACACTAGGCCGTGGACGGTATAGCGAAAGGAGAATGTCTGAAGCAGGGTCCTGAGCCGATTGGCGCGCTCTTTGATGATACGGCCGCCCGCGATCAGATCGAGGCTGGAAAGGGCCAGTTCGACCGTGTCGACGCCGATTGACTGAAGCCGGCGCAGATCTCTCTCGAGGCTGCCAAGCTCGCCGTCTGTCGATGCCGTATTGAAGCCGGTTGCAATGATATTGCTCATAGTGATTTCCGCTCCTCAAGTTTCAGCCCGCCTTGGAGGCGCCGCCTGCGGTCCGTTGCTTTTCTCGTTGTTCCAGCCTCGCGAAGAGGCCGCGCAGTTCCGGCTCTCCGACCGCAGATGCCGCCATGCTCGGGCTGAACCATTGAAGATCGCGCTGATGGCGCTCCGGAAAGTCGTCTTCCATTGTCTGGACATCGAGAAGATGAACCTGCACCATTGCCGGGATGAGGTCACCGTCATCGAGCCTCTTGACATAGGTGAAGTGGCCCCAAGCCTTTTTTCGGACGCGCCCCCGGACACCTGCCTCTTCCCAGGCCTCCTGGCTTGCGACCTCGTGCGGCTTCTTTTTCCCCATTGGCCAACCTTTGGGTATGACCCATCGACCGGTCCCGCGGCTGGTGATGAGAAGAATCTCAATTGGGCATGAACTTTCGCCGGTTCGCCGGTAGCAGATCGCCGCGTACTGGGGCCTGCTCTCTCTGTTCCAGAGCTTGTCTGCTACCAGGGTCAACCGCGTTAAAGCTGTTTGTCCTGCAGGTTCACCGGGCATGGCGTGATCCACCCTCAAATTGAGAAAGCGATGGCGGCCATCCTCGGTGAGGGGCACGCTCAACGAACTGAATGTTCCTTTCCGAAGCAGCATCGCCCTGAAACAAGGGACCGCGCCCGGCTTTTGAGGGGCGCCGCGACCAGCAATGACGCGGCGCCCGGATTGCGAAGAGGTGTCCAATCAAACCGCCAAGGCCGCGACTATGCAGCCGCAGAGACCTTTTCGATCAGCGGGCGCACCTTGCTGAGGAATTCCTCGCTTCCACACGCAAAGCGGAGCTTCGAAGAGAGATCGATGTTGTCCCAGTCGATCGTATTGGAGATACCCAGATTGCTGAGTATCGGCAGTGCTGCCATCACATCCCAGGTCGAATCCCCGAGCGACACGTAGCCGTCGGTCTCGCCCATCGCCACTTCGATCATCGACAGCGTCGCCGCCCCGCAGAACCGGAAGCTGATATTCAGGTCATCCGAAATAAAGCGAATGACCTCCAGCCGGTCAGCCGTCGATGCCGAGGGGTGATAGCTAAAACCGGTCGAGGCGCGCGACATATCAAGCGCAGGCAGCGGCTTGATCGGTTGACCGTTGAGTTGAGTCGGAACAGTCTTCCCGCCGACCAGAGTCAGATCTCGAACAGGCGCATAAATCACCCCAAATGATGGACGACGGTTCTCGTAAAGGCCGACCGAGATTGCCCAGTTCTGGCCGCCGCGGACGAAGTTGAATGTTCCGTCGATCGGATCGATGACCCAGACGCGACCGGAGGTACCAGCGATCTCGCCACTCTCCTCACCCATGATGCCGTCATCCGGGAATGCCTTTCGCAAGCTGGCAATCAAAAATTCCTCAACGTCCTTGTCAGCCTCGGTAACGAGATCGAGGTGTCCCTTTGTCTCTACCGGAAGGCTCGACAGGGAACGAAAGTGAGCAAGGGCGCGCTCGCCGGCTTTGCGCGCGATCTTCTCGACAATGGCCGCGGTATCTTGACCCGCAGACTTCGGATTATTCTGATCAGCCATTTGCTTCTTCTTTCAGCCTTGCAACCTGTGCGACGTCGTCTCCGAGTAGCTGGTCGAGCTGACCATCGCGAATCCCCTGAACGACCTGAGCTTCGACATTGACGCCGTACTGCATCAGCTTTTCGTGATGTCCGGCTGGCAAATAGCAGAATGCCGCGAAGCCCTCGTCCCGAAGCTGGCGCGCCTCGCCGCTGGCGAAGTGGTAGATCTCGATGTTCATCGCATCGAGATTGGCCTGGCGGGCAATAGCGGCAGGGTCGATCAGGCGGGAGTGCATGAGACCAACGGTCGGCACTTCCGGTATCGCTGCTTTCACGGCCTTCAGCTGGACATAATCGAACGAGGAGAACTGGAGAAGGTCGGCACAACCCAGTTCGTCGATGAGCGCTCTCAGCTTCGGGAAGAAGATGTCATTCTGGTCGTAGATCTTGAGCTCGAGCTGGTAGATCATGTCGAGTTCACGGGCGAGATGAAGGGCATCTTTCAGCAGCGGGATCCGTTCGCCGGCGAATTGTTCGCCGAACCAGCTTCCGGCGTCGAGCCTGGAAATCTCCGAATAGGTCATGTTCTGGACGAGACCGCGACCGTTGGTGGTCCGGTCTACCGTCTTGTCGTGAATGAGGACCAGTTCGCCATCGCGCGTGATCGAGAGGTCGGTCTCGCAGGTGACCTTGGGGCCTCCGAATTCGGATGCCTTTCTAAAGGCTGTGAGCGTATTCTCCGGAGCGCCGGCGCTGTGGCCGCGGTGACCACCAAGACGCAGAGTCTGTGGCGTCATTCTAAGCGGATTCATTTTCTTTCCTTTCGTTCAACCGAACTGCGCGTTGGGAGATCACGCAGGTAATTTCTGTCGGCATACAAAAACTGCCCATCTCCGGGCGGATGTCAGCTTGCGCTGCGCACGACGCGTTCGACCCAGGCGACGTCGTCGCCCAGCAATTGGTCGATATGTCCATCTGATATCCATTCGGCCACACGGCGTTCGATATCGTCGCCATAGGAGGCTCGACGCTCGATCTCCTTTTGGGTTGCGATGACGACGACAGTGGCTGCGATGCCATTCCTGTGGAGCTGGATTGCCTCCTCTGGCGAGAACCTGTGCCAATCGAACTGAAGCGCATCGAGATGCGCCTCTTTCGCAAGCGCGACCGGATCGATGAAGCTGGTGTGGCTGAGACCGACGGTCGGGACCTTCGGGATCTGTCTCTTTATGTCCCGAAGTTGCCTGAAGTCGAGCGACGAAAACCACACGACATCGTGGGCATCCAGCTCATCGAGCAACGCAGCCGTCTTCGGAAAGAGCAGGTCGTCCAGTCCCTGAACCTTCAGCTCAAGTTGCAGCAGCATCCCGTTCTCCCGGGCAAACACGATGGCCTCGCGCAATGTCGGTACGCGCACGCCTTCAAACTCCGGAGAAAACCAGCTGCCGACATCGAGCGCCTTGAGTTCAGCCAGCGTCATCTTCGATACGAGGCCTTTGCCGTTCGATGTGCGGTCGACCGTGGCATCATGGAAAAGGATCAACTCACCGTCGGCCGACAGGACCAGATCAGTCTCGCAGATGGTTGCACCGAGCTTCTTTGCCATGCGGAAGGACGCAAACGTGTTTTCAGGCGAAGCGACAAGGTGACCGCGGTGTCCGCAGATATGAACTGTCCCGGTCTCTGATCGTAAAATCGACATAGTATAAATCCTGTCACTGGCTAAGTACGCCGTCCGGACGCCGGTTGTGGACTATCTGGCCGGAGCGGGGAGTCAGACGAAATTAAACCGTTCCGGTCATTTCAGCGTGGGATCGAAGATGTCGCGCAACTGATCGCCGATAAGGCTGATGGTCAGTCCAAGTACGAAAATGACGACTCCGGGAACGATCGAAATCCACCATTCCGTCATGATGTAGTCGCGGCCCGCACCAACCAGCGATCCAAGGCTGACCATCGGTGGCTGCACACCGAGCCCAAGGAAGCTCAATGAAGATTCCAGAATCAGAACCTCGGGCATCACGACCGTGAACGTGACGAGCACGATGGCAAGAATGTTGGGAAGAACGTGCTTCACCGCGATACGGAAGCTGCCGGCGCCATTGCGATGCAAAGCAGCGATATACGGTTTTTCCAGTTCAAGACCGGCCATGGTCCGCGTCAGTCGCGCGAAACGCTCCCAGCCGAACAAACCAAGCAGGCAGATGAAGAGCGTCAGGCTGTTTCCGAGGAAGGCCAATACCGTTAGTGCGATGATGATAAACGGCATGGATGCCTGGAAATCGACAGCTACCCGGATAATGGCATCGGCGAGACCACGGCGGAAGGCGGCAATAAGGCCCAGCGTGGTGCCGATAGTCATGCTGATGATCGCCGCACCGAGCGATATCATGATGCTCATGCGCAGTGCATAGAAGATGCGGCTGAGGATATCGCGCCCCATCTCATCCGTGCCGAACCAGTGCACGGCGCCGGTCCCGACGTGAAGCGGCGGCATCTTACGCGCCTTCAGGTCAATCTGAGCAAATCCGTATGGTGCCAGTTTGTCGGCGAAGACGGCCAGGCAAATAGCTGCAACCATCACGAAAAGGCACATGGCCAGCAGAGGGTTGATGCGCGGCAGCTTCGAGACGAGGTCGGAGCTCTTCGGTGTAGCGGGCGTAAGATCTGTCATGGATGCCTCCTTCAAGACCGGTTCGAGTAGCGCAGGCGCGGGTCAGCCAGCGTCTGGAGGAAATCGACGAGCAGATTTGCACTGACCATGGCGATCGTGATGAGAATGACGATAGCCTGCACGACCGCGACATCGCGGGATGCCACGGAACTGATGAGGAGGAGGCCGACGCCGGGCCATGCGTAGACGGCTTCAACGACCGCCGATCCACCAATCATTCCACCAAGCAGAAATCCGAGCAGTGTCAGAAGTGGGAGGGCCGCGTTCGGCATCACATGCCTGCCGATAAGTCCCCACTCCGAGACACGACGCGCGCGCGCCGCGAGGATATAGCGTTGGCCCATGACCTCGAGGGCGCTGGAGCGAACGAACCTCGCGATGACTCCCGCGTTGTAAAGACCGATTACCAATGTGGGCATCACCAGGTGAGCGAGCGTCGATCCTCCGCCGGACGGCAGGATCCGCAATTTCACGGCGAAGAGCTGGATGAGGAGAATTCCGGTCAGAAAAGTCGGGACGGAATGGGTCAGCACAGCAAGGCCAATCACGGTCCGGTCGACGATACCGCCACGGTAACGTGCGGCCACGATGCCGAGTGGAACACCGACGACGAGAGCAAGTACAAGTGCTGCCGCCATGAGCTGCAAAGTGGCCGGAAGCTTTCCGAGGACTGTACCGAGCGCGTCTTGGCCGCTACGTAGCGACACTCCGAAATCCCCGGTCAGCATGCGCCCGATATAAGCGAAATACTGTTCGGTGACAGGACGATCCAGGCCCCATTGCTGGCGCAGCATCTCGATGACCTGGGGTGGGGTTTCGACACCAAGAAGCGAAGTCATCGGATCGCCGCTGATGCGAAGCATGACGAAGGTGAAGGTGATGACGAGCCAGACCGTTAAGATTGCGCGCAGGACTGCGCTGGTCATTGTGTTCAGCATGATGCAGCCTCCGTAGGTATCTGGCGGTTGGATGCGAAATCCGCCGAATTTGCCCGGCGCCTGCCTTTCGGGACGGCCGCGAGCAGTTTCACCGTGTAGGGATCGGAGGGCCCGGCAAAGACTTTTGCGGTCGGTCCTGTCTCCACCACGCGACCGGCCTGCATCACGACGACGCGATGCGACACATGCCGCACCACGCGCACATCATGGCTGATGAACAGGATGGAGAGACCGCGCTTCTCCTGAAGATCGAGCAGGAGATTGAGAACCTGTGCCTGGACCGACACGTCCAGCGCCGAGACAGGTTCGTCGCAGAGCAGGATCTTCGGTTCGGCAACGAGCGCCCTGGCGATGGCGGCGCGTTGCCGCTGGCCGCCCGACATCTGATGGGGATAGCGGTCCAGCATCGCGCTTGGAAGTGCGACTGCATCGAGCGCATCCCTGGCCATATCACGCCGATCTGTCTTGCGTCCGATCGAATGAATGGCGAGCACTTCCTCGATCTGGTGACCGATCGTATGGCGCGGGTCGAAAGCGCCAAGCGTATCCTGGGCGACGACTTGAAGGACACGTGCCAGGCGCCGACGGTTCGGCCGGAGATACGTTTTGAATGGCTCGCCGAACAGCTCCAGCGATCCGCTATCGGGATTGCGGTCACCGCAAAGAAGTGCGGAAAGGGTCGATTTACCGCATCCAGACTCACCGACCAGACCGAGCGTTTCGCCCTGGCCGAGGGTGAGGGAGACGCCGCGGACGGCATGGTGACCCTTGCGGCTATTCGGCAAAAGTGAAAAGCCGGATTTGTAAGTGAAATCGAGATCGCGGGCTTCGAGAACGGTCGTCCTGCCCAATGTTTCCAGACTCATGGCGAGAGCTCCGTTTCGTTTGTTGATGCTACGGCTTCGAGCCGCCAGTTCTGAGGCATTTCCACCAACCTGGTCAGCGGTTCGCCGTGTCCTGGCATCGCGTCCAGCAGGAGGCGTGTGTAGGGATGGCTCGGCCGCTCGTAGATATTCTCAGTCGTATCGATTTCCATGATTTCGCCGCCGTACATGACGACGATGCGATCACAGACCTCGGCGATTAGATCGAGATCATGGCTGATAAAGATCATGGCGATGCCGCGTTTACGGACCAACGAAACGAGAAGCGAAACGACCTGGGCCTGAACAGTAACGTCCAGGGCCGTCGTCGGCTCATCTGCAATGACCAGGTGCGGTTCAAGAGCAAGGGCCGTTGCGATCATGACGCGCTGGCACATGCCTCCGGAAAATTGCGAGGGGTAGTAGTGATAACGCTTTTCAGGCTCGTCGATCGCGACGTCCTTCAGGAGCTGCAGTGCTATCTTGCGAGCTTCTTCCGCAGAGTGTCCGGCACTTCTCGCGGCCTCGGCGATTTGTTCGCCAACAGTTCGCACCGGATTAAGACAGGAGACCGGCTCCTGGAAAATCATACCGATCGGTGGAAGCATTTTCGACGCAAGTGCCCCTGGCAGATCGGAGGCTTCAAATGCGTGGCCGCCGATCGTCAAAGTACCGGAAGCATGAGCCATAGCCGGCAGGAGGCCGGCTATGGCGAGGCAGGAGAGCGATTTTCCCGAACCGCTCTCTCCCACGATCCCAAGAATTTCGCCTTCCTTGACATCGAAAGAGACGGACTTGACTGGAGTCAGTTTCAAAAAGGAAATG
This sequence comes from Agrobacterium vitis, assembly GCF_014926405.1. NCBI lineage: Bacteria > Pseudomonadati > Pseudomonadota > Alphaproteobacteria > Hyphomicrobiales > Rhizobiaceae > Gillisella > Gillisella vitis. The sequence goes on along the minus strand of NZ_JACXXJ020000001.1, from coordinate 92,187 downwards.
CTCAAGTCTCGAATGGAGAGAACGGGTTCACTCATTGGCGCAACCTCATTTGGTGGTGTTTGCGAAGGACAGGCTTTGGGCGCCGAGGTCCATGGCGAAAGTCTGCTTAGGCTCCCACTTCACCTTGTTGGAAATCCCGTAGAAGACGGCGTTCTGGTGCAGGACGGTGATGCCCGGATCCTTTAACTCGATGATGTCCAGCATGTCGGAAAAGATCTTGGCGCGATCGGCTGGATCGATGGCCTGTTCGAGCTTCGCACCGAGGGCGTCGAATTCCGGGTTCTCCCAGATCTTTTGTGTACCCATCGTTGCGGTCTTTGCGAACGAAAGCGCGTACACGGATACATAAGGATCCGAAACGATGGCAGTGCTGGACCAATTGCCCGTCGCGCGAGCATTTGTGTTTTCGAATAATTTGCCGGCTTCGACAAATTCCAGCTTGGCATTGATACCCACGGCCTGCCACATAGCGACAATGGCCTCGCTGACCGGGTTTTCTGCCGTGTAATAGTTGTTCTGCGACCGGATCGTGATCTGCTCGCCGTTATAGCCGGCGTCCTTCAGGAGCTGCTGCGCCTTTTCTGGATTGTACTCGGGCTTTGGACGATCCTTCAGGTAGATCGGTCCGAATTCCTTGAACTGCGCGCCATTCGGGACGACGGTTTTTCCATCCCAGATGGAGTCGACGATTGCCTGTCGATCAATGGCCAGGCTTAGCGCCTGGCGAACGCGCGGATCCTTGAGCACAGGATTGTTCTTGTCGTAGAACAGGATCCGATTATTCGGAACCGGACCGCCGACGATCTTCGCCTCAGTTGATTTGTTTACAACGTCGAGCTGGTCCGGCGGAAGATCGGTGACGATGTCATAGTCGCCCGCGAGAAGACCGGCGATGCGCGACGAGACCTCCGGCACCACTTTGAAAGTAACGGTTTTAGCATTGGGCTTACCGCCGAAATATAGATCGTGAGCAGCCAGCGTGACATGATCGTTCGCGATAGACTCAACGACCTTGTACGGGCCCGCGCCGATTGGCTTCTGCTTCCACTTGACCCAGTCGCCGCCCATCTTCACCCAGGCGTCCTTGCTGATGACAACGGCGGAATAGTTCGCCAGACGCTGCAACAAGACGGGATCCTTGAACTTCGTGACGAAGCGCACTGTTTCCGGATCGACAACGTCGACATGATCAAGGCTGCTAAAGCTTGTCAGGTAGGTTGGATATCCAGGCGCCTTTGGATCAGTCAAGCGTTCCGGGCCAAACGAAAATGCCACGTCGTCTGCGGTCATTTCACGGCTGTCGTGGAAGATGACGCCCTTGCGAAGCTTTATTTCCAGGGTCGTGTCGTCGATCCATTTCCACGAGATCGCAAGGTTCGGCCGAACCGTGTAATCGTTCAGGTCGAGCTTTAGCAAAGTTTCGTGGATCGATGGGTTATTGCGGAACGCGGCGTTGGATGCCTGGTCGACCGGCTCCTGGGTCTCGGGGTTTTTCTGAACTGCTATTCTCAAGTCGCGACGATTGTCCTCCTGAGCGACGGCTGCCCCGGCCGCCAGCGAGGCAATGACGAGTGCCGTCGACGCAATGAATGTTCTTCTCTTCATATTCTCCACTCCCTGACGAGGCCGGTCAGCTGGGCTGTACCGAGCCGGTGCTTCTTGCTTTCACTCCCTGTCGCCGACGCTATGTTGGCGACTTCCCCCACGCTTTGATCCGGCGAGAAGAGACCTGAGACGGGCAATCAATGCCCATCGAACTCTGTTCGAGGATGGACGCACACCGAGCGTGGACCCTCACGTTGCAATCACGAACTTCTTGCGCAGCTTCTCTGGAGCGGTGTCGATCATCGACTTGGCGCCCGCATCGGTGACGATGACGCCGATGTCTTCGATCTTTGCTGCCACCGACAGACTGGACTTTGTGAACTTCGAATAATCCGCCACGACGATGACACGCCGGGAAACCTCGATCATGGCGCGAGCGATACTCGCGTTCACGGGCGTTGAGGTGCAGATCAAACCACGATCTATGTCGATCGACGCCGCGTTAAGGATAAGCTTGTCGACATTGAACTGGCGAATGAACTGCTCCGCCAGCGGCCCCCGGAAAGAGCGGTTCGCTTCGGAATATTCGCCTCCTACCGAGTAAATGCTCTGCCTTTCGGCACGCGTCAGTTCGGCAACAATGTCGAGGCCGTTGGAAATAAATGTGAGGGTGTTGCGTCCAGCGAGGTGCTTGGCGACTTCCAATGCTGTCGTGCCTGCATCAAGAAGAACAGTGTCGCCATCGACAACCATCTCAGCCACGGCAGCGGCAATGGCCGCTTTCTCGGTCTGGTTTGAGACGGCACGGGCCGCGTTGGATGCGTCCATCGCGACCTGGTTGATATTGACGGCGCCGCCGTGCGTCCGGCGCACCAATCCGGCCGCTTCCATCTCGCCAAGGTCACGGCGGACAGTCGCGACCGAGATGTCGAGGTGCTCCGTCAGTGTACGAATATCCACGAAATTACGCGTCCGCAGCAGGTCGACAATTTTCGCTTGGCGATCTTCCGCTTGGGTCAACACGCGTTTCCTCCTCGTCCGTATGTGATGCTTATCGATCAATCGTGAGCGATATCTACCTCCCGTAGATGACAGCTATATGACAGCTTTCTTGGCTTTTGCATAGTAAATCTGCTGACGAACTGAATTAATTGTGTGCTGCATCGCACAAATCCTGCTGTATGTTGAGCGAAATCGATCATAGGAAAAGGCAAATCAGGCTGATGGTGGTTGTGTCGTCAGGTTGCCCGAGATCCAAAGCTTCGGGGCAGCACCCCGGGATTGACGCCGACGCGTCAGCCAATCAGGTGAAACAGGGCCCGAAACCGCGGATAGGAGGCTCGCATTGTCGACAGAGCTGATTTTGCTCTTGAGCCCCCGCATGATCCTGGCTTGACCGTTGGGCGTGGTCTCCCCATTCGCCTTGAAAAGCAGTGGCCATGGCCGGCACAATACCGGCCACGGCAAGGCATGAAAGCGGCCGCCGAGAAAAGCGTCCGCTCGCAGACTTTACCGGGTGTTTCCGAAGGAGAGGCTCAGGGGGCCAAGGTCCATGGCGAAACTCTGCTTCGGTTCCCACTTCACCTTGTTGGAAATCCCGTAGAAGACGGCGTTCTGGTGCAGGACGGTGATGCCGGGATCCTTCAACTCGATGATATCAAGCATGTCGGAGAAGGTCTTGGCGCGATCGGCTGGAGCGACGGCCTGTTCGAGCTTCGCACCGAGGGCGTCGAAATCGTCGTTGATCCAGATCTTCTGCGTGCCCATCGTCGCGGTCTTTGCGAACGAGAGCGCATAGATTGAAACATACGGGTCCGAAATGACTGCGGTGCTCGACCAATTACCGGCTGCACGGCCATTGGCATTGTCGAACAGCTTGCCGGCTTCGACAAATTCCAGCTTGGCATTGATGCCGACGGCCTGCCACATGGCGACTATCGCCTCGCTGACCGGGTTTTCTGCCGTGTAATAGTTGTTCTGCGAGCGGATCGTGATCTGCTCGCCCTTGTAGCCAGCGTCCTTCAGGAGCTGCAGTGCCTTTTCCGGATTGTACTCGGGTTTTGGGCGATCCTTCAGGTAGACCGGTCCGAATGCCTTGAATTGCGCGCCATTCGGGACGACGGTCTTTCCATCCCAGATGGAGTCGACAATCGCCTGTCGATCAATGGCGAGGCTGAGCGCCTGACGGACCCGCGGATCTTTCAGCGCCGGGTTGTTCTTGTCGTAGAACAGGATACGGTTGTTTGGAACCGGGCCGCCGACAATCTTGGCGTTGTCCGATTTGTTGACGACGTCGAGCTGATCCGGGGGAGATCGGTAACGATGTCGTAGTCGCCCGCGAGAAGGCCGGCGATACGGGACGAAACTTCAGGCACGACCTTGAACGTGACGGTCTTTGCGTTCGGCTTTCCACCAAAATACCGGTCGTTGGCAGCCAGTGTGACATGGTCGTTCGCGACAGATTCGACCACCTTGTACGGCCCGGCGCCGACGGGCTTCTGCTTCCACTTGACCCAGTCGCCGCCCATCTTCACCCAGGCGTCCTTGCTGATGACAACCGCCGGATAGGCGGCGAGGCGCTGCAACAGAATAGGATCCTTGAACTTTGTCACGAAGCGCACGGTTTCCGGATCGACAACCTCGACATGATCGAGGCTGCTAAAATTCGTGAGATACGATGGATAACCGGGGGCCTTCGTGTCGGTCAAACGTTCCGGGCCGAAGGAGAAGGCGACGTCGTCAGCGGTCATTTCGCGGCCATCGTGGAAAATGACGTCCTTGCGGAGCTTCAGTTCAAGGGTCTTGTCATCGACCCATTTCCTAGAGATTGCGAGGTTCGGTTGTACCGTGTAGTCACCGTTGAGGTCGAGTTTCAACAGGGTCTCGTGGATCGAGGGATTGTTGCGGAAAGCAACGTTCGATGCGGTATCCACCGGTTCTTGCGTTTCGGGGTTCTTTTGAACTGCAATGCGCAGGTCCGGACGCGTCTGAGCGAAAGCGATTCCACTGGAAAGCGATACGGCAATCGCAGCAGCCGTACCGATAAAGGTTCTTCTCTTCATTGAAGCCACTCCTTGAGAAAGCGGGCTGGTCTTGCCGTACCCGCGAATGATCTTGTTTCACCAACCACAACCGCCGGTACGGCGGTGTCTTCCCTCATGCACAGATCTGCGACGGGGAGATTTGAGCGAGCAGAACCGTGCCCGGATTGCTCCGAGCCGTTTCAGCTGGGTATTTCTGTGTGTCGTCCTGGTGCGGGACGTCAGCTCGCGATGACGAACTTCTTCCGCAGTTTTTCCGGAGCCGCTTCGATGATGGACTGAGCACCGGCGTCGGTCACGATGACGCCGATGTCCTCGATCTTTGCGGTGACCGACATGCTAGACTTTGTAAACTTGGAGTGGTCCGCCACGACGATCACCCGGCGAGAAACTTCGATCATGGCACGCGCGATACTCGCGTTGACCGGCGTCGAGGTGCAGACAAGTCCGCGATCCACATCGATGGACGCGGCATTGAGGATGAGCTTGTCGACGTTGAACTGGCGAATGAACTGCTCGGCTAACGGGCCACCAAACGAGCGGTTCGCCTCAAAGTATTCCCCACCGACAGAATATAAGTTCTGCCCCTCGACACGGGTCAGTTCCGCCACGATGTCGAGGCCGTTTGAGATGAACGTGAGGCTGTTGCGTCCGACCAGCGCACGCGCCACTTCCAGCGCCGTCGTGCCGGAATCGAGGAGCACTGTGTCGCCGTCGACAACCATTCCAGCCACGGCAGCAGCGATTGTGACCTTCTCTGCGTGCTTCCACACGAGCCGGGCCGCGTTCCCCGCATCCAGCGCGACCTGGTTGATACTGACCGCGCCACCATGCGTCCTGCGCAAAAGTCCAGCTCCTTCGAGTTCTCCCAAGTCGCGACGAACGGTTGCGACGGAGATATCGAAGCGGTCCATCAGCGTGCGAATGGCGACGAAATTTTGCGCTCGTACCATGTCCATGATCTTCGCCTGGCGGTCTTCGGCCTGTGTCAGCAAGGGCGCTTCCTATCCTTCTAATGATGTTCATCGAGCATTTACGAGCGATATCTATCTTCGCCAAATGACAGTCGTATGACGATAAAGCTGAAGCCGTGTACCACGGATTGGTAAGGTTTCATCGGATCGACATCCATTGTGACGCGAGCGGAATGCAAAATGAGCGAGATCGATCAATTTGGCATTGCCGTGGCCTTTGATCTCTGCCAATCCAGTAACGTCACCCAGGTTTTCAGCGCCTCGTTTATCCAGCGGTATCATTTCATGTCACCATCGCTTCCAAACCGACAGCCGGACGGGAGCGTGATATGATTCATAATTGCCACCGCCGACTATTCCCGTGCAACACCCCAGTCCAATTACGGTTATCTCAATGGAGAGATTTGAGGGGCTGTTACTGTCAAGCTGTCTCGGTCATTAATGAAAGGCAGAAAATGAAACGCGTTCTGATTGTTGGCTGCCCCGGTGCCGGAAAGTCCACGCTCGCGAAGCAACTGGCCAAGGTCACGGGCCTTCCTCTCGTACACCTTGATAAGCTCTATTGGCTACCGGGTTGGCAACGGCCGGACAGCGCGACGTGGCAAAAGACAATCGAGGGCTTGGTCTCGCGGCGCGCGTGGATCATGGATGGCAACTATAGCGGTACACTTGAGCAACGGCTAGCATCGGCAGATACGCTGATCCATCTGGATTATCCAACCTGGCTGTGTCTGTGCAGGGTGATCCGCAGAACCATAGGCGGCTTGGGCCGCAATCGGGATGATGAACTTGCGCCGGGATGCCCCGAACGCTTCGATTGGTCATTCCTACGCTTCGTCATTAATTACCGGAACGACCAAAGGGAGAGGGACTTGGCGCGAATGGCAGGCTTTCCTGGCCGTGTTTTCCGCTTCTCGTCGCCGTCCCGCCTATCGTCGTTTGTTGCTGCGATTGAATTAGCTGCCGATAAAAGATCACGTCAGGACACAGGCACCAACAGCCGATCGTTCTAAGTCTGATAGCGCCGCTTGAAGTCATTCGACCAGCCCACAGTTGATTTTCGGATGCCCAGTCATCTTGGGCAACGTGGTGTGCTGAGAGCTATGAACCCGACAATTGAAGCGTTGGATCCAGTTTGTCGCGCAACCAGTCTCCCACCAGGCTGATCGATAGCGTCGTCAGGAAGATGACGATGCCAGCTGGAATGCCGGTCCACCATGCCGTCGCGAGATAATTTCGCCCCTCACCGAGCATCAGGCCAAGGCTCGTTTGGGGTGGCTGAATGCCAAGGCCGAGAAAGGAGAGTGCCGTTTCCACAAGGATCAGTTCAGGAAAATTTAACGTCACCTGCACGATCAAAACGGGAAGAATATTGGGCAGGATGTGCCGGGCGTAGATGCAGAACGGGTGAACACCTAGCGTGCCGATCGCAAAGGCATAGCCCTGGCCCTTTGCCTGCAGCACGAGGCTGCGCGTCAGACGAGCGTATACTTCCCAACCGTAGAGACCGACAACGACAAGGAAAAGCTCGAAATTGTTGCCGAAGAACGCGAGCACCGCGAGTGCGATGATGAAGAACGGCATGCTCGCCTGGAAATCAACGAAGACCATGATGATGTCTTCAATCAATCCGCGAAAATGTGCCGCCAGAAAACCGAGTAGAGTGCCGACGGTCGCGCCGATCATCGAACCGACGATGGCAATCAGCACGCTCATCCGCATTGCGTAAATCAATCGGCTTAAAACGTCACGACCGAGGCCGTCCGTACCAAGCAGATACTTTGGATCGCCGCCGAGGAATGCCGGCGGCTTCAGACGGTTGAGGAGACTCTGTTCAGTATAGGCGAAGGGTGCCAGATAATCAGCGCCGAGCGCGACAACCAGCACGAGGATCAGCCAGGCGATGCAGAGCATGATCAGGAAAGGCAGGCGATGAATGCTTCCAAGGCTAAGCCAACGTGAGCGGGCAGCGGGGCCGGATTGTTCGATGCTCATCATGCCTCCTTGCTTCTGCGATTCTCGATACGGGGATCGAGCCAACCATACGTGATGTCGACGATGAAGTTGGTGACGACCATTGTGAACGCCACGAGCAATACAATCGTCTGGACCACCGGCAGGTCGCGCTGGCTCACCGCATTGACGAGCATCAGCCCAATACCCGGCCACGCGTAAACAGTTTCAATTACGACCGAACCGGCGATCAACCCGCCGAGACGCAGGCCGAGAACGGTCACGATCGGGATCGCAGCATTGGGGATCGCATGCGACATTATTCGCCGGGTCAATCTTAGCCCCTTGGCGCGGGCGGTACGCATATAGGGCTGATGCAAGACCTCAAGCATCGAGGAACGGGTAAAACGGGCTACCGTGCCGGCATTGATGATTCCGAGGGTCACCGCCGGTAAGACGAGATGCCACCATGTTGTTCCGCCCGAACTCGGCAGCAAGCGCCACGACATCGAAAAGAGCATGATCATCAGGATGGCGAGGAAGAAGTTCGGTATGCTGTGCCCGAAGATCGAAAAGGCCATAACGACATGGTCGACGCTGGTGCCGCGCTTCAAAGCCGCCGCAATACCCGCGAGCAGTCCGACAACAACGGTAATAGCGAAACTGGAAAGACCGAGCAGCAACGTCATCGGTACCCGTTCGACAACAACCGTCACAGCCGGTCGATCGTCGCGAAAAGAATACCCGAGATCGCCATGTAAGGCGGACCAGATGAACCGGACATATTGCTCTGGCAGTGATCTATCGAGACCCCATGCTGCTCGATATTCTGCGACGATCTCCGGCGGGGTGTCGTCCGGTAGCATCATCGAAACCGGATCGCCCGACATCCGCAGGACGACGAACACGAAGGTAACTGCGAGGAGCAGGGTAAGGAAGGCCCGTGACAGCTTGATGAGGATAAATTGAGCCATTGCTACTCCCCGGCGGCGTCACGAAAGACTTGTCTAGCCGAAACCGGGTCGTTGACCGAAAATCCGGTAGCGCCTTCACGGAACATACGCAGCAACTCGTCGGAATTGTATTCTCCCGTGCGTCGGCCTGTGCTGCCGTCCCCCGTGGAGATCCACACGGGGCGGCCGCGACTGACATGCGATGCAATGCGACCTTCGGCCGTATCCCATTCCCATATGCGAACGATGTCGCCGCCCGCGTTGAAAAACGCCTCCTCGTCAGCGCTCGTGACCAATCCGAGGATTTTGCGGGACCAACCGGCGTCGCGCGCACATCGGACGGTGGCTGGATCGTGCAAGGCAAGAACAAGTTCGCGGCCAGGCTCTTGCGCCAGCGCGGTCAGCAGGATGTCGAGCGACCTGGGTTGTTCATCCTTGACGTCCAACAGGATAGATTGATTCCTGGGTACGGTCTGAAACAGCAACCGGAGCGATGGTACCGCTGGAGACCCATCAACCTCTATTTTCGCCAGTTCCAGATCTGTCGAGCCTGAAACAGTGTCGCCACGGCCAGTCAGACGATTCAGATCGTTATCATGAGAGCAAACGATCTGGCCGTCCCTGGTTATCCGGACGTCCACCTCGATATGATCGGCGTTTGCCTCGATAGCTCCGGCCCAGGCTGCAGGCGAGTTTTCGCGGTAGAGAGCCGAATATCCGCGGTGGGCGATGATGGATGGCGTTGTCATGATAGCGTCCTTTGTTTTTTCGATGTGTGTTCTCTAGGGCGGCGTTCGCCGGGCATCGCCGCCGGAACTGCCGCCAGCAGCGAGCGCGTATATTCGTGCTGCGGGTTGGCGAAGATTTCGGCCGCCGGACCGGTCTCGACGACCACGCCCCTCCGCATGACCGCGATGCGATCGCTGATATGCCGAACGACGCCAAGGTCGTGGGAAATGAACAGGTAGCCCATCCCGAACTTCGCCTTGAGGTCGTTCAGAAGATTGATGATCTGCGCCTGGACGGAAACATCGAGAGCGCTGACCGCCTCGTCGCAGACGACGACCTTGGGATCGAGGACGAGCGCACGGGCAATGACGGCGCGCTGTTGCTGACCGCCGGAAAGCTGGTGAGAGTAACGGTCACCCATGCCGGGCAGGCCGACCAGTGACAACATCTCTTCGCGACGCGCTATGCGGTTCACGTTCGTGATTCCATGCGCCTGCATGGCTTCGTCGATCTGGGCACCGATCGTCATGCGCGGATCGAGCGCCTTGGACGGGTTCTGGAACACCATCTGCACGCCGCATCGTTCCCGCCGCCAGGCGGCAGAGCCGATCCGGGCATAGCACTTCCCTTCCAGGGTAACTGTGCCGGAGGTGGGCGCTTCTATGCCGGCGGCGATGCGCCCGAGCGTCGACTTGCCGCTCCCGCTTTCTCCAACGATGCCGAGCGTCTCTCCGGGCTCTAGCGTCATGCTGACTCCGCCGACTGCGCTCACAACTGCTTTGCCTCCGAAGAGATGGCCCCCGGAGCCATAGAACTTGACGATATCCTGCAGGACGAGCCTGCCTTCGCCACTCATGCAAAGTCTCCTGCGAAATGACACGCTGCCCGGTGATCGCCGACAACAGGCAAGAGCGCCGGCAATGAGCGGCAAACGTCCTTTGCGAACGAACAGCGCGGCTGGAAACTGCAGCCCTGCGGCCTTCTTGCCGGACTCGGAACAGTGCCCTCGATCGCGGCGATGCGGCCGTGGCTCGGTGTTGCCGCGTGCAGGCGGCATGCCATCAGGCCGCGTGTGTAGGGATGCAACGGGTTTTCGAACAGTTCGTTGACTGTTGCGGTTTCGACAACTCGCCCTGAATACATCACCGCCACCCGGTCGGCGATTTCGGCGACAACACCGAGATCGTGGGTGACGAAAATCATTGCGGCGCCGGTCTCGGCCTGTAGTTCTCGCATTAGCCGGAGGATCTGTGCCTGCGTCGTAACATCGAGGGCGGTCGTCGCTTCGTCGGCGATCAATAGCTTCGGCCGACAAGCGAGCGCCATGGCGATCATGATGCGTTGACACATGCCACCGGAAAGCTGGTGCGGAAAGGCTTTCGCACGCGTGTCCGGTTCGGAGATGCCTACTGAGGCAATGAGTTCAACCGCGCGCCGCTCTGCCTCTCTCCAACTGAGGTCGCGGTGCACGACCAGCACTTCGGCAATCTGCGTGCCAACGCGGCGTACCGGATTGAGGGCAGCCGTTGCATCCTGAAAGATCATTGCCATATCGCGGCCGCGGATATCGGCAAGCCGGTTCTCACTGAGTGTTGTGAGGTCCTGTCCGAGGAAAGAGATTCTGCCGCCTTTGACTACCAACGGCTCGGACGTCAGCCCCATGGCCGCAAGACAGGTCAAGCTCTTGCCACAGCCACTTTCCCCAACGAGGCAAAGTGTCTCGCCAGCCCGGACCTCGAGTGAAACATCGATGACGAGATCCAGGTGGCTAATCCCGACTGTCAGGCCTTCCACTGAAAGTGTGGCCTCGGCCTGGGGGATGGCACCGTTTCTCCTCCGATCAGAAACCGCGGGGTGGGTGTCGGTGAGGAGGGCCGTCATTAACGCTTGGCCCCAAACGAAAGATTATAAGGGCGAAGGTCCATGTAATAGGACGTATAGGGCTTCCACTCGACTGACTTGTTGACGCCATAGGTTTCGAGCGGTTGATACAGGATCGTTCCAGGCGCTTCGTCTTCCCATACATCCAGCATCTTCTGGAAGACTTCGCGGCGTTGAGCGATATCCGTCGTCCGGTCGAGTTTTTCTCCGAGCTCATTAAATTCGGTCGGCTGCCAGTCTTTGGTCATCTGGATTTTGTTGTAGGGACCCCAAAGGTTCCAGAGGCCGCCGGCGGGATCCGGATAACGGATCGTGTTCGAGTTCGTGATGACGCCGCGCGCGTCACCCGAGACCTGGTCAACGTTTTCAACGATATTGAGTTGGCCGTTGATGCCAACTGCCTTCCACATTTCCATGATGGCCTGTGCGGCCGGTACTGCATTCAGATAATAGGCGGCATGTGTCGCGTAGTGGATCACTTCACCCTTGTACCCCACCTCCTTTAGCAGCCGTTTTGCCTTTTCTGGGTCATAGACGAGACCCGCGCGATTTTCGTCGTACAAAGCTCCGTATTCAGGAAACTGATGGCTTTTCGGCACGACGGCTTTGCCGTTCCAGAGAGCCTCCACCAAAAGCTGCCGATCGATCGCAAGGTTCATCGCCTGACGAACGCGCTTGTCTTTGATGATCGGGTTCTGTGTATTGTAGACGAGCGTGTGAACGTTACCAAGGACAACGCTGCGTGCTTCGACATCAGGGTAGCTGTTGATCTGGTCAATCTGATCCGGTGCAATGTTCGTGGCTATATCGAACTCGCCGCTGACCAGGCCGGCGATACGTGTGGCCTGCTCCGGCACGTTACTGAAAGTCACCGAAGCGGCTGTAGGTCTGCCGCCGAAATAGTCGTCAAAGGCGACGAGCTTGACCGACTGATCTTGCTTGTATTCTGAAAGTTTGAATGGACCGGTCCCGACCGGAAATCTCGGGAACTTGCCATTGGCATGTTCCAACCAATCCTTCTTGTTGACAATCCAGGCTGCCCAGGAGGCCAGCCGCTGTTCCAGGACTGGGTCGGGGTTTTTCGTGGTGAAGCGTACAGTCAGTGGATCGATCACCTCAACTTCTTCGAGAATGCCAAAGTAGGCCGGACCTTGCTTCATCACGGCATTCGCCCCGCTTAGCCGTTCGGGCGAGAAGGTGAAGGCGACGTCGTCAGCGGTCATGACCTCGCCGTTGTGGAACTTGACCTCGGGGCGCAACGTGATTTCCAGCGTCCGGTCGTCGATCCGCCTCCAGCTTTGAGCCAGCGACGGCACCAGTTTGGCTCCGTCGCCGTTCGGTGAGGACAGAAAGTCGCGGCGGATCAGTGTATCGAACATCGAGTAGGTGATCCGCACGGTCACATTCCCTAGCTGGTCGGCCGGTTCAAGCGTGGGTGGCAGAGCTGCGACTGCCACGGACAGATCCGGACGGTCTTGCGCGAGGGTAGGAAAGCCGGACGCAACAGAAATGAGGCAGGCGGCGAGCGCGGTGCGAGAGATACGGAAGAATATCTCCTGGGCGTAAAGCTTGTCTCCTTGGGGCGCGCGTCGCCGGCTGCCCGACCATGGCCTGGCAAGCTCAGTGTGTGTCTGTGGCATTTCCATCCTCCCAAATGGTGCGCTGGTCTTTGGGCTCTTCCCAAGTGCGTCAGCTCTATCGTTAGTTCTAACAACAAAAATAAACTTTTGACAAATTGTTTTTCAGATGTTCAATTCCGGTTGTTACAAATTTGTCATATCCGGCGACGGATTCCGGTTCGCGTAAGCAGTGATCTGCGTGCTTTCGCCTCATCGGCAACATACTAGGGGTATTCCATGACACACACTGGCGCCGATTGGGCATTGACTATCGAGAGCGAGCTGAAAGATGCCCTTATCCAGCGCGCTGCGTTTTCCGTGAACGCGCAAAGCTTTTTGTTTTTGCGCCACGGTCGAACCAACTCGAACGTCAAGGGCATCATCCAGGGTCAGCTCGATGTTGCGCTGGATCAGGTGGGACGCGAGCAGGCAACACATGCCGGCGTGCTCCTCAAGCGTTCCGGCGTGACCAGGATCGTATCAAGCGACCTGTCCCGAGCCCTTGAGACAGCAAAAATTGCAGCGAGGGAAATTGGTATTAGCGCCCCGTTGGTCGACGCCCGGCTGCGTGAGCGGAGCTTTGGCGCTCTTCAGGGAAAGATCAAAACTGATCTTGCCTGGCTCTCGGGGGACCGAAGTGTCGAGACAAGCGCTGTGTTCGCAAACCGAACACTCGACGGAGTCGAGGCCGCGGTGCTCAATTCCACGACCCTCATATGTGCTCACGGGGGCAATCTACGCGTTCTGGCCGCAGCTCTTGGACTGACGCTCGGACAGTCGCTATACGAGAATGCAACGCCGTTGCTGTTCAGGCTTTCCGATGGAAGGTGGTCTTGCCAACGGTTGATTGATATCGAAACTATCGCAATCCCTTTGAACGCATGAGCTTCAGGGCAAGGAACAGACGGATGAGGCGGACAAAAGACGAGCCGAATGAGGATAATTGGGAGCCTCCCGAGTCGTTCGCCGGGGGGCGCGAGCAATTGCTGGCGCGCGTGGCCTGGCTTTATCATGTTGAGGGCCTGACCCAGCAAGAAGTTGCCAGCGAACTCGGCATGCACCGGCTAAAGGTAAACCGCCTTCTCGCCCGGGCACGTCAGGATGGCATTGTCCAGGTTAGCATCAGGTCGCCATACGTTAGCAGCCCGCTGCTGGAAAAAGAGCTTGTTGCAAAATTTGACCTTCGCAAAGCGGTCGTGGTTCCGGCTCCTGTTCGGTCCGATTCGACTCCTGAGGCGGTCGGAGCTGGCATCGGCCAATACCTTAATGCTCGTCTCTCCGATCAGATGAGTTTGGGAATTATCTCGGGGCGGACTTTCCATGCCGCCCTGTCTGCACTGGAAGCGCGGGCAATACCGGGCCTCTCTATTGTTTCGATGATTGGCGGACTGACTGTGAAGGCGGCAATGCGCCCCTACGAAGTCGCTCATCAGCTCGCGCAGATCTATCAAGCGGAATGCTACTATATGCCGGCGCCAACCTACGCCGAGTCCAAGAAGGCGCGGGATGAGTTTCTAGCGCAGTCACTTGTTCAGGAGATCATGCGACGAGCTGCGGCAGTGGATATTGCTATCATCGGAGTGGGCCGACTGACCGAAGATGGTGTGATTCGCGCCTATGATCTCTTGCAGGAAGAAGAGATGGATTCGCTCGTAAAAGCCGGGGCTGTAGGTTCGTTTGTCGGCTGGTTCATCAACAAGGATGGGACGCTCGTCGATCACGCCCTTAACGATCGAGTGATCGGCCTGCCGTTGGACCGCCTCAAGGACGTGCCAGAAGTTGTTCTTTGCGGAGGTGGGATCGGGAAGGCACAGGCCCTGGCGGCCGTTCTTCGAGCTGGATATGCCGACGTGCTCATCACGGACGAAGCTGCCGCCAGACGATTGGTCTCCAGCGATTTCTAGCTGGCACCAAATTGAATGCTCGACCGCTATTCGTTCAGATCAGTTTTCTTCTGATCGCGAGCGCGGTGAGATGAGCCTTGCTGCGGACGTCGAAGCGCTTCATGGCCTCGCGAAGCTTGACGCGGACACTGTTGTACTTGACCCCTTCCACGTCCGCGATCTCCTCCATCGTCTTGCCGACGGCAATCCATCTCAGATAGGTCGCCTCTTTCGGATCGAGCCATGCGGCATCTTCCGCGGTGGGCGAGGTGCGAAGGAAGGAGATGCGGGCATGGAGCTGCCCGACGGCCGCCGCTGCTGCAACCGCATCGATCTCCCGATCAAGCGGGATTGCCGTCCTCTCCGACGCCAGCGTGAACATCGACATCGAACCGTTGGCGGTCCTGATGGGGATGGTGATGCCGGAGCGGATGCCAAAATCGGCCGCTTGTGCATAGAAGGCACGCTCTTCTGTCGATAGTCTCGGGCGCTCCTGCTCGCCAGACCAGGCGAAGACGTGCTTCCTGGATCTTGCGCGTTTGACGACCGGGTCGAGAGCGTCGAATTTCTTGTCGAAGTAGAGCGACCGCCAATCGTGATGATAGTTGGTCACGGCGATGATGTGCTTGTGCTGGATGTGGAGATAAGCATAGCCGGTGAAGCCGAAATGGTCGGCGACGTCCGCCAGCCCTGTTTTGAGGATGCACTCATCGCCCTCAATTGCGGTAAGATCGGTCAGCTTGTCCAGCCAATGCTGCATTCGTCGTCCTCCGTCTGGCGTCGTTGATATCCTTGTCGTGGCTATCTGCCCGGACAGTTGGCAAACTCGAACGGTAACCAGACGGTGGTCTTCAACTCCTTTGTCAATTTAATCTGTGCAGTCGATTCGAAGCGCAACAATCCGCTTTTTCTATCCGCAGCGTTGGTTTCGATCTCGATTGGGCGAAGTGCCGTTAAAATTTGCCGCCCGGACCTCATAGGATTGTCCTGCAGGATGCAAAAATGTGAATATTCCCTGGATCTGATGAAAAAGAGGACTGCAATCACCGCGTTTGTGATTGAAAACACATAGTCCCCAGCAGCACCGGGCTTGCTCTCCGCGTCGTTGATCGCCGCTCGGTCGTTCTGGACTTGCGTAGCCATATCGATATCCTCGCTGTCTCCGGCTCAAGGGAACCAAGGGATAGACTCGACGAGCGCCGCTGCATGTGAATCAGAGGGCTGGCGAAGCACTTCGGCCGTTGCCCCTGACCGCACGATTTGGCCGTTGTCCAGAACGGCAGTGCGACCGGCAATGGCGCTGACAATGTTCAAGTCATGGGTGATGAAGAGGCATGCGATGCCTTCGTCCGCCTGCAGGCGCATGAGAAGTCCGAGTACCTCGCGGGCCACCAGTGCATCCAGCGACGACGTCGGCTCGTCGCAAACAAGCATCAGAGGACGGGCGGCAAGCGCTCGCGCGATGGCGACGCGCTGTTTCTGTCCGCCGGATAGCTCGGCTGGGAAGCGCCCCGCCATACCGCGGCCAAGCTCCACCTGGTCGAGCATCTCCTCGACGCGACGATCGCGCTCCCGGCCGCGCAGACCCTCGTAGAGGGCAAAGGGTCGACCAATGATTTCTCCTACGCGGTGCCTCGGATTAAGCGCGGTGTCTGGCGTCTGGTGAATGGTCTGGATGGCCCTGCGGTGTGCAAGGGGGCGGTCATGGATAGAGGCGGCGAGGGGTTTTCCTTCGAACAATATCTGGCCGGAGGTTGGAAGGAGCAGCCCGTTTACGATCCGACCGAGCGTCGACTTCCCTGATCCCGATTTCCCGACGAGCGCAAGCGTTTCTCCCCGGCAGACACTGAGCGAAACGTCATTTACTACCGGCCGCGTTCTGTTGTAGCCGGCAGTAACGCCCTGCACTTCCAGAACCGACTCGCTGGTCTCGGGAGGCGCGGTAAAACTGAGAGTTCCTGCTGAGAGCAAAGCCCTGGTGTAAGGGGCAGACGGGTTGCGGATGAGGGTTGTCACCGGGCCTTCCTCGATACTTCGTCCCCGGCGAAGGACGTGCACGCTGTCGGCGATCTGTGCGACGAGCGGCAGGTCATGACTGATATAGATAGCCGCTGCCGATTCGAGCGCTATTGCCTTGCGGATCGCGCCCAAAACCTCCCGTTGCGTCCCAACGTCCAGCGCGGTGGTGGGTTCATCGAATACGACAAGATCCGGCTTGGTGCAGAGTGCCATCGCTGTCATGGCACGCTGCAGCTGGCCTCCCGAGACTTCATGAGGAAACCGGACCGCAATTGCCTTTGCATCGAGGCCGAGCACATCGAGCAGGGCAAGGGCGCGGTCGGTCGCTGCCGCCTTACTGAATCGGCCGCTACGCAGGCTCGATTCTATTATCTGGTCGATTAGCCGAAAGGCTGGGTTGAACGACGCCGCAGCCGACTGTGCAACATAGGCGATCCGCTGGCCGCGCAGCGCCCGGCGCTGCGGCTCAGGCAGGCGGAACAGGTCGATCCCGTCGAATTGCACCGATCCACCGATGCGTTCGGTTCCGGGTCTCACATATCCGAGGGCGGCAAGGCCAATGGTGGACTTTCCTGCGCCGGATTCACCTATCAGGCCGAGAACGCTACCGCGTTCGATGCGGAGCGAGACATTCTCCACGATCAACGCCGATACTGAGCTGCCGGTGGGTCGAATGGTGAGGTTGCGAATGTCGAGAAGAGTGGGGTTCATGTTTTCGGCCCACCATCGCGCCCGGCCGAGACCCAATCCACCACTGAGCTGACGGCAATGGCGAGCACTGCGATTGCCGCTCCCGGTACAAGGGCTGCCGTGACCCCGAACAGCAGCCCGTCCTTGTTCTCTTTGATCAGGCTTCCCCAGTCGGTTACCGGCGGTTGGACGCCCAGCCCCAAAAAGGACAGGGTGGACAGGAAGAGAACTGAGAAGACGAAGCGCAGGCCAAGCTCGGCCAGAAGTGGCGCCATGCCGTTGGGAAGGATCTCGCGCAGAATGATCCAGCTCGTTTTCTCGCCACGTAGATACGCTGCCTCGACATAGTCGAGAGCCGCTGTATCAGCCGCGATCAACCGTGCCAGGCGAAAGAAACGGGTCGCCTCCACGAGCGCTATGATCGCCACGATGAAGAAAACCGAACGCGGCAGGATGGTGAGAAGCACCATTGCCAGAATGAGTGTCGGCATCGCCATAACGAGATCGACGAATCGCGACAGCACCATGTCAAGCCAGCCCTTGCGCAGCCCCGCCAGAAGGCCGAAGCCGGTACCCGCCACAAAGGCGATGAGGACGGCGGCAGCTGCAGTCAGTACGGTGACGCGAGCGCCCCAGATGAAGCGTGACAAGAGGTCTCGGCCGATCATGTCAGTGCCGAACAGATGGGACGCGGACGGTGGCTCCCAGCCGGGTCCAACGATCTCGTTCACGCCGTGGGGCGCGATGAAGGGCGCGGTGAGGGTAACGAGGAGGCAAACCCCAATCGTCAGGAGTGACAGGATGACGGAAAGTGGAAGTTTGACGGCGCTCACGATTGAAACCCCAGACGGGGATTGGCGAGCACGGAGAGGACATCCGCGCAGAGATTGAGCCCGATATAGACACTGGCGAACAAAAGTGCGGTCGCCTGGACAACGGGCACGTCGCGATTGACGACGCTGTCGACCATGAACTGGCCCATGCCGGGATAGACAAATATGACCTCCACCACGACGACACCGGCGACGAGATACGCAAGATTGACCAGCACGACGTTGATGATTGGCGAAAGAGCGTTCGGTAACGCGTGGCGCCAGACCACCGTGCCGTGCGGCACCCCCTTCAGCACCGCCATTTCGATGAAGGGCTTCTCGAGAACATCCAGCACCGAGGCGCGCACCATTGCGGCGATATGGCCGGTGACAACGAGGACGAGCGTTAGGCTGGGCAGCGTAATCGCGGCGATACAGTTGCCAAGGCCCATGTTCGCGAACACCGTGCTGCTGCTCGCGAACCATCCGAGCGAGATCGAAAGCACATAGATAAGCAGGTATCCGATGAAAAATTCCGGGAGCGCCACGAAGGCGCGCGTCAGGAGCGAGATCGTCCTGTCGATGATGCTGCCACGATATCGAGCAGCCAGAAGTCCGAGGAGCACGGCGAGGGGCACGGACATGAAGGCTGCGGTCCCGGCGAGGAATAGCGTATTGCCCAGTCTTGCGGCGATGCTTGCGGCGACGCTCCTCCCGTTGAGGAGGCTTGTGCCGAGATCGCCGTGAACGAATGCGTTCAGCCAGGAGAGATAGCGGATGGGAAGAGGCTGATCGAGGCCAAGCCTTTGGCGTAGTTCTGCGACCGCTGCAGGCGTGGCCGAGCGTCCAAGAAGTGCGGTTGCCGCATCGCCAGGCAGAAGCTCGCTGCCGACGAACACCAGGCTCGACAGCACAAGCAACAGGCCGATCCCTGCGGCGAGGCGCCGCAAGATATAGGCGGCGAGCCCGCGTCGCCTTCTGTTTGTCTGCTCGGTCGCCAAGGCGTCGTTGGGCTCGGCAATGGTCATCAATCTGTCTCCATGAGGGGAGCCGGCAGGAAAGTCAGCCTGCCCGGAAGCTCTTGCCTATTCGTCGAACCAGACCTTTTCGGCGGTGCGCGGCCCGATCTGACCTGGGATTGCCTTGAACCCCTGGAGGTTGGAGACGGAGGCGCTGATCTGTGCGGCATAGGCCGGGATGACCGAGCTGTTTTCCTCGACGATCAGCACCTGGGCATCGTGGTAGAGCTTCTTGCGCTTGTCCTCATCAAGTTCGCCGCGGGCCGCAAGAACCAACTCGTCAAAAGCGCTGCTCTTCCAGCCGGACTCATTCCATGGGGCGTCAGACAGATAGATCAGCGACAGCATAGCGTCCGCGGTCGGCCGCGCGGCCCAGCCGGAAGCGACGAAGGGATGCTTCAGCCACACATCATTCCAGTAGCCGTCGGCTGGTACGCGATTGACCTCGAAAGGGATGCCGGCCTTTTCAGCCGACTGCTGGTAGAGCTGGGCTGCATCAACAGCGCCGGAGAAAGTCGCACCATCGGCCGCCGACAGGACGATCTTTCCGTCAAAACCCGCTTTTTTCCAATGGAACGCTGCCTGTTCCGGGTCGTAGGCGTGCTTCGGCACGTCGTTCGTAAAATAGCGATTGGAGGGGAAGATCGGATTGTCGTTTGAGGCCGTCCCGGCTCCATTGAGGATGGAGGATACGATCTGTTCACGGTCGATGGCGTATTTCAAAGCCAGCCTGACGTCGATATTCTTGAAGGGGTCGGCGTCGGCGCGACCGACAAACAGGACGATCGAGGAGTCCGCTTCTGTTTGGAGCGTGATGCCCTGGTGTCCCTTCAGGCGCTGTGCGACGCGGGACTCGACATTGTTCACTACATGCACCGACTTGCTGAGCAGTGCGGCGACACGCGCGGATTTGTCGTTGTAGGCGACAGTCTCAACGGAATCGACGTGTCCGCGTTCCGGATCCCAATAGTTCGGATTGCGCTTGGCCAGTGTGCGTACGCCGGGCTGGAAGTCCTCCAGAATGAAGGCTCCAGAACCTATGCCCTTGTCGAAATTCTCACCATCCGGCGTAATGCCGAAATGTACGTCTCCCAACAGATAGGGGAAGTCGGCGTTCGCGCCGTTGAGCTTGAAGGTGACTTCATTCGGTGCTGACTTTACGATGTCGGTTACGCTCAAAAGATAGCCTTTGCCAGCCGATTCCGATTTCTCGCCGCGGTGATGATTGAGCGAATAGATGACGTCCTCTGGCGTCAGTTCCTTGCCGTTGTGGAACTGCACGCCCTTGCGAAGCCGGAAGATCCATTCGCTACCGCCCTTCGCAGGCTCCCAGCTTTCGGCGAGACCAGCGCGCAAGCTGGAATCGTCGTTGAGGTCGGTCAACGTGTTGAAAAGCTGGAGGCCCACATTATAGGTATAGGCTTCGAAATAGTAGGCCGGGTCGAGGCGGTCGGAGGTCGAGGCGTTGTCGATCCCGAGGATCAGGTGGCCGCCTTTCTTCGGCCCGGCGGCGCGCGCCATGCCGGGAAGGAGCAATGTGCTGGCAGCGACGGCGGCGCTTGCCTTGAGAAAACGGCGGCGGCCCAGTTCCAGAGGGGCGCTAAGATGCGGGTGCTGTGTCATGATCGGCTCTCGAAGAGGGGGGTGAAGGTCAGGCGGCGACTGGCCGCGGATCGAAGGTTTGACGGAGTTCTGCGATATGTTCCGGGCCAATGCCGCAGCAGCCGCCGACGATCGTGGCGCCGGCCTCGACCCAGCGACGAGCAAACAGCAGGTAGCCGGGAGGATCGAGATCGTCGCGGAGACCGCTCAAGCCAGCATTGGCAGGCAATGTCGCGTCTGGTTCCGGTTTCGGCACGAAGGCGTTGGCATAGACGCCGATCGGCGTTGAGTAGCCGCTAGTATTGAGTGCCCTGCGCGCAGCTCTGATTGCTGCCTCCATGATTTCCGCCTGGCTGCAGTTGAACAGCAGCGCGCCGGCGCCAAGTTCCACTGCCTTTACCGCCGCATCGGCCACGGCTTCGCCAGATCGAAGCGTCGGTAGACTGCGCCCGGAAATTACATCCTCGACCCCCTTGCCATCCTCAAGGGTGAACGAGAGCCAGAGCGGACGGGTGTCGTTGCCCAGAACCGCGCGGATTGTTTCGACCTCGCGGAGTGAACCCTGGGTCTCCGCCAGCCAGAAATCCACGTAAGGGCCTAGCCCCTGGACGAGGACGCTGAGAATCTCTGGAGCCTTGCCCGGATCGAACAGATCGGGACGATAGGAGCCAAAGACCGGGGGCAGCGATCCGGCTACACGAACGTGGCCGCCAGACTTCGCGGCTGCTGCGCGAGCGAGCTTTCCAGAGAGGCTTACAAGCGCAAGGCCATCTTCGGCGAAGCGTTTGTCACCGACGTGGAAGGGCACCACGGCATAGCTGTTCGTGGTAATGACATCCGCGCCTGCTGCGACGAAAGCGTCATGCGCCTTTTCGACGAACTCCGGGGCTTCAATCAGCGCAAGCGCGGACCATTCGGGCTGTCGAAACGGCGCGCCGCTGCGCAGCAATTCGCGACCCATACCCCCGTCTAGAATAGTGACTTTTGATGACATACAGGCGCCTTTCATGAGTTCATAATTGTAAGCTGCGTCGTTTCGCAATGGCGCTATATGACCTTGTGCCTTCAATAAAGAAAAGTGCATTTAGCCTATAGATTTGATGTATTTTAGAAAAAGACACCTCATTTAGATTTATGTGTCCAATATTCATTGTATATCCGTAAAATTTTCAGACGTTTATTCTAATTTGCATCGTTGTTATTAGACAAGCAGCAGCATTCTCTTGAAAAAGCGGCGGGTCACTGTCCATGTGCAAGAAGAGTTTCCTCATTCTCCTATACAACATGGCTGATTTTCTGGCCTCAATTGGGCCTATGCCAGCTCGAGCTTCTTCTCACAGCGCAGGAGCATGCCATAGAGGTCACGAGGCTCGTCTGGATCTGCCAGCAAATCCAGCTCGGTAAACAAGGCGAATTCGGCAATCTTGCCGCGGACATAGCGCAAGGCCGAGAAGTCCTCGATTGCGAAGCCGACACTATCGAACAAGGTGATCTGCTTATCATTGCTTCGGCCGATCGCGTCGCCGGTCATAACCTGCCAAAGCTCAGTAACCGGATGCGACGCAGGAAGCTGCTGAATGTCACCTTCGATCCAGGTCTGCGGTGGATACTCTATGAAGATGTCCGAGCGCAGCAGGACCTCTTTGCTGATCTCCGTCTTGCCGGGGCAATCGCCGCCTACAGCGTTGATATGAACACCTGGTCCGACATGATTGTCAGACACGATTGTTGCGTACTGTTTGTCGGCGGTGACAGTGGTGATGATGTCTGCGCCCTCAACGGCGTCGGCGACCGATTTGCATTCAACGATGTTGAAGCCAAGTCCGGTAAGATTGCGTGTGCATTTCCGCGTCGCAGCTGGATCAATGTCGTAGAGACGCAGTTCCTGGATTCCGAGGAGCGCTCTGAAGGCGCGAGCCTGGAACTCACTCTGGGCGCCGTTGCCGATGATGGCCATCGTTCGTGAGTTCGGTCGCGCCAGATATTTCGCGGCAAGAGCGGATGTCGCAGCAGTGCGAAGCGCGGTCAGTATCGTCATCTCCGAAAAAAGCAGCGGATAGCCGTTTCCGACATCGGCAAGGACACCGAAAGCGGTGACCGTCTGGCGGCCGTCCCGCGTGTTTTTCGGATGGCCGTTGACGTATTTGAAGCCGTAGAGTGCACCATCGCTGGTTGGCATCAGCTCGATGACGCCCTCGCTGGAGTGGGAGCCAACCCTGGGCGTCTTGTCAAAAATGGGCCAACGGCGAAAGTCTTCCTCGATCGCCGCTGCCAGTTCAGTGAGAAAGGTATCAATACCCACCTTGAGCACCAGTTTCATCATGTGATCCACGCTTACGAACGGAACCACGTTTAGCTTGCGATCGACGGTCATTATTCCTCCAGTCATTCGACGGTAGATTTCAGGCAGCGCGGGTTGGTCTATCCATGACCCGCTTGCCCATGAGACTTGCAACGATATCTACGATGAGCCGTGCGGTCTTCCCGCGCTCATCGAGAAAGGGGTTCAATTCGACGAGATCCAGGCTGGTGACGAGACCGCTGTCGTGAAGCATTTCCATGATCAGGTGCGCTTCGCGGAACGTCGCGCCGCCGGGGACAGTCGTTCCAACGGCGGGTGCAATTTCCGGATCGAGAAAGTCGACGTCGAAGCTGACATGCAACATCCCGTTCGCGGCGCGGACGCGCTCGAGGAACGTTCGGGTCACGCTGGCGACCCCGTGTTCATCGATGGCACGCATGTCATGCACGGTTATCGACGAGGACCGCAACGCGTCCCGCTCTGCGGGATCAACGCTCCTGATGCCGATCATGCATAAGTTTTCGGGCGGGACGGCGTGGTTCAGCGCTGGAAAGAAGCCCTCGAATCCACGCCGGCCAGTATAGTAGGCCACGGGCGTGCCATGCAGGTTTCCGCTGACGGTGGTTTCCAGCGTATGGAAATCGGTGTGGGCGTCAAGCCAGAGAACAAAGAGTTGGCGACCGTTCTCCGAGGCGCGCCGTGCAATTCCCGGGATCGTTCCTGCGGAGATCGTGTGATCGCCGCCAAGAAAGATCGGCACACTGTTATTGCTGTGTTCGTAAGCTGCCGCCGAAAGCAGCTTGATCCATGCCACCGTTTCACCGAGGTGATGGACGGAAGCGTTGGCATGGGCGATTGCCGGAACAGACTTCGAACCCAGATTGCCGAGGTCCCGAACCCTGTGCCCCAATTCTTCAAGCGCGCCGGCAAGACCGGCGATCCTGAACGCGCTCGGACCCATCTCGCAACCGAGATGTCCTGCCCCAATTTGCAGCGGTGCTCCGATCAATATGCATTCCATAACAATCTCCAGCAACGACTGCGATCTTGCAGCCGCCTCCAAGGCTTCGCCAGGTTCAGTAGTGAGCGGTGGCGATTAGCTCGATGAGCGTCGTGTCGCCGAGATCAGCGACGCCGATGGTCGCGCGGGCGGGCAACTCCGCCGGCGCGAACCATTCCTTCCAGACCGCATCCATTTGCGACTTCACGTTCATGTCGGTGATAAAGATCGTGGCGGAGAGCAGGTTTGCGCGTTCTGAGCCTGCCTCTTTGAGATATGCATCGAGCTTGGTCAGGACCTGACGGGTCTGCCCTTCCATGCCGAGGCTTTCATCGTCAGCGACGATCCCGCCGATGTAGGCGATGCCGTTATGCTTGACGACGCGATGCAATGTCGGCATCCGGATAAGTCGCTCTGTCATGAGAAATGTCCTGCTTCGTTGGTGTCATGATCGACAGGATCCCTGCCGGTTACCGCCTTCAGCGCGTGGGGCGTGTGCGGGAGATGTGCAAGTTCAGCAAGCCGAACGGGCTTGACTGGCGAACGAAGGCGATAGGTTCCCACTTCGCCGGGGCTGATCTTTCTTTCTTCCGCCATGATTTCTGTGACGGTCGCTGCACAAAGACGGCCCTGGCATTGGCCCATTCCGCAGCGAACAAATGTTTTCAACTGGTTCGGACCGGGCGGTCCAAGCGCAATGGCCTCCCGCAGCTTGCGCACTGTGATTTCTTCACAGCGGCAGACGATTGTTTCGGGGTTTGCCGGTGCGAGGAAGCCCGAACGGGGTGTGTAGAGAGCATCCAGAAACGCCCTTCCGCGCAGGAAGCGGCGGGCTTTCTTGTGCAGAGATTTGATCGGCGTAGGCACTGCCGTCGTACTGCCAAGCCCCAAGTCAGAAAGTGCCGCAAGTGCAACGATGCGTCCGCTGACCTCCGCGGCTTGAGCACCTGCGATCCCGGCTCCGTCGCCGGCGACATAAATGCCTGCCTTGGTGGTCCGACCTTCATGATCTGCGACAGGCTCGAACGCACGCTGTTCGTCATTCCATTTCAACTCACAGCCCGCTGCATTGGTCAGGCTCGTCGACGGAATCACCCCCTGGTGCAAGAGCACCGAGCTGGCAGGGAGGACTTGTTCGTTACCGGTTGTGGTGAAACGCACGCCTTCAGCGCGCTCGATGCCGGTGATCGCAATGGATCTGACGCCGGAAACCACGCGTGCATGACGTTTTACCTTCGCCAGCAAGCCTATGCCTTTCAACACGTAAGGTGAAAGCATGAATTCGGGCATGTGTCGGAGCACGCCGAGCCGGAAGGGAGATTGAGCAGTATCGAGCACGGTGAGATCAGATACGCCTGCATCGACGAGCTGACTTGCCAGCAGATAGAGAAGTGGTCCGCAACCAGCCATGACCACAGGTCCCGATGGCATCGCTCCGGCTGCCTTGAGGGCGATCTGAGCAGCGCCCGCGGTCATCACGCCTGGCAAGGTCCAGCCGGGCACCGGCATGGGACGCTCCTGTGCGCCGGTGGCAAGAACAACAGCCTCAGCTTCAATCATTCGGGCCGAGCCGGCCACGGTCACGCCGACGACATTGCGTGTCTGATCCGCCGTTTCGTCCCGGTTTTCCAGGCTCCAGACCGTGGCGCGTGGCGCATAATCGACGTTGCTGAGACCGAACGCTTCTGCGAGCGGCTTTCCCTTCCAATAGTCGGGACCGAGAAAGATTCTTTTGTCGGGACTGTTTCGTGTGATCTCGCGGTAGATCTGTCCGCCCGGACGGGGGTTTTCGTCCAGTACCGTAACGCGGGCACCAGCCGCAGACGCTTCGACAGCGGCCGCCATACCTGCAGGTCCCGCGCCGATGACGAGAAGGTCGTAAAAAGCCAGAAGGTCCGATGCTGTTGAGACTTCGCGAAGGCTCATGGGACTATCCCCTCTTCGCTTGTCGCGAGCTTCGGGAATGTGGGCGCGCCCATCTGGCTCATAACCGTCATCCCGTCTTCGACCTCGGTCAGACAAGCTTGACGATTCTGCACGCCATCCACGGTGACCAAACACTCGAAGCAAACGCCCATCAGGCAGTAGGGCGCGCGCGGGCTCTTGCTAACGACGGATTGCCGAACGTGGTCGATCCCCGCGGCCAGCAAAGCGGTGGCGAGCATATCTCCCCGCTCAGCCTGGATGATCACGCCATCGAAGGTGAACTGGACGGGTTGCTCTATCCTATGCAGCCTGTTGAGCATGGAACCTCCGGGCGGAAAAGGCTGACAGATCGTCGTCAAGCTTACCCGCGGCAATCTGCGGTGCCACGATCAGTGCGTGATTGGCAGCCAAGGTTACGCCAGAATGGCAGGCGACGAGGAATGCACCCGGGTGGCGCTCGGAATGATCGTAAATGGGTATTCCATCCGCCGTTTTGACCCTGAAACCCGTCCAGCTGCGCAGGACGTTCAGATCAGAAAGGGCGGGGAAAATTCTTAAGGCCCGGCTGGCCAGCACGGCGCTGATTTCGGATGACGATGAGATTTTGGCGCTGTCGGTCTCTTCGCTATCGCCGATCATGATACCACCTTCGTCGGCCTGCCGCATTCCGGCAGAGAGGCACGGCAGGGCGGTCTGGCTCTTTTCCGTGACGAGGATCTGGCCCTTGCTACGCTTGAGCGGGCAAGACAGCCCGACCATTGGCGCCAGCCTCTCGTTTTCGAGGCCGGCGGCGAGAACGACCCGGCGTGAAAATATGGAAAACCCATCACCCTTGAGAATGAAGCCTTCAGTCTTTGGTTCGATGGTTTGAACATGATGGTTTGGACGATAGGTCACCCCTTTCTTTTCCATCGCTGCGTGAAGCGCGTGGAAGAGGCGAAGTGCATTCACGTGTCCGTCCGCAGCACAATAGATCGAGCCTACAACCTCCGCGCCGATACCCGGCACGCGGTCAAGCGTCTGCTGGCGATTCAATACCTCAAATTGCGGAGCTCGCCCGTTTGTTTCGAGCGCAATGCTTTCCATATCCTCGCGATTGACCTCGAGTTCCTCTTCAGAGAGTGCGAAGGTATATGCTCCGTCCTGTTGAAGACCGACGTCGATGCCGCTGTCGTCGAACAGGGCTTTTGCCATCGTCGGCCATCTCTTGGCGGACGCATCTGACCAAAGAGCGTAATGGGGCGCATGCAGCCCTTTACCCTGCACCCAGACCAGCGCGAAATTGGCGCGCGATGCACGCAGATCCAGATCCGCGCCGTCGAGGACGAGAGGCTTCGTTCCTGAGCGTGCTAGACCCCAGGCAATCGAGGCGCCGACCAGGCCGCCTCCGATAATGGTCATATCAACTTCGTACATCGTATCTCGGCGTTCTTGTTTATTCGCAGCACCGGGATACGGCGCGAACGCCGTATCCCCTGGAAGCGACCGATCAATGGGGGGTGACGTCCACCTTGAACCACTTCAACGAGAGCGTCTTGATGGTGCCGTCTTCGCTTGCCGCCTTGATGGCTGCGTCAAAATCAGCCTTGAGTGCGGTGTCTTCCTTGCGAAGGCCAACAGCGACCACGCCGAACTCGCCACCGGAGAAAAGCGGCCCGACGAGCTTCGCGCCCTTCATTTCCGGCTTTTCAATTGCCGCGGCGAGTACGGTTGCGTTTGCCAAAACAGCATCCAGTCGACCGCTCGTCAGGTCGAAGTTGTGCTCCTCGACGGACTTGTATTCCTTGATATCCACGGCACCCTTGAAATACTTGTCCAGGAAAGTCGATGCTGTGGTCGATCCCTGCACGCCGACCGAGGTGCCGTTCAGGAAGCTCGATATGTCGGCAATAGCCTTTTTGGCGGCATCTGCCTGGCTGTCGAGCGAATAGGTTTCGCCCGTGCCTGGCATGTCCGCCAGCTTGCTGTCACCCATGACGGCAAAACCGTTGATGCCTGCTGCGTACGGAGTCGAGAAGCCGATCACTTCCTGCCGTTTTGGGGTGATGCTCATGGCGGCCATGATCGCATCGTACTTTTTGCCGGTCAGCGACGGGATAATGCCATCCCAGTTCTGCGCGACGATCTGGCATTTCGCCTTCATCTTCTCGCACAGGGCGTTGGCGAGATCGATCTCGAAGCCGTCGAGCTTGCCGCCTGGTCCCGAAAAGTTCCAGGGCGCATACCCGCCCTCGGTCGCGATTGTAATCGACTTTTCCTGGGCTGCTGCCTGACCGGCAACAAGGAGAAGCGCTGCGCACAGAATAGTTTTGAGTTTCATAAGTTCACCTCTGTTCATTTGTTTCCTGGACACGCGAGCCGTGACGAATTGATCGTCAGTGGGATGTACCGCCGTCGCGCCGCAGGAATTGCCGGAAGCGATCCGTGCGGGGGTGGGCGAACATTTCGGACGAAAGGCCTTCTTCGGCGATGACACCTTGGTGCAAGAAGACTGTGCGCGATGAAACATCGCGGGCAAAATCCATTTCGTGAGTGACGATCAGCATGGTTCGGCCCTCGGCCGCCAGATCACGCATAACCTTTAGAACTTCACCGACGAGTTCCGGATCAAGAGCCGACGTGGGCTCATCAAACAGCATGACATCCGGTCGCATCGCCAGGGCACGGGCAATTGCTGCACGTTGCTGCTGGCCGCCGGACAGCTCGGATGGGTAGGCATCGCGCTTGGAGCCAATACCAACGCGCTCAAGCAATGCCTCAGCCTCATCGCGGCACGACTTCCGGTCACGGCCCTGAACATGCAAGGGCGCTTCCATAACATTCTGGAGTATCGTCAGGTGTGACCAGAGATTGAAGCCCTGGAAGACCATTGCGGCCCGCTCCCGGAGCCTGTTGACCTGCTTGATATCCTTTGGACGAGCGGGCCGGCCGGCTCGATGCTCCAGGGCAATCTCTTCGCCCATGATCGCAACGCTTCCGGCATTCGGGACTTCGAGCATATTGACGCATCGCAGAAGCGTCGACTTGCCAGAGCCCGACGAGCCGAGGATCGAGATCACTTCTCCCTCGTTGGCCGTCAGCGATACACCGTGGAGGACCTCCAGGTTACCGAAGTTTTTCCTGATGTCTGTCAGCTGAACAGCTGGGCGAGCAGGGTTAGGCATGGATTTCGCCTTTTCGATCGACGGGATCGGACGTGCGTCTCCCTTTGCGTCGCTCGGGCCACAAAGCCCATTCGAGCAACGTGAAGAGACGCGCAACGATGAAGTTGAGGATGAGGTAGATTGCGCCGGCACAGGCAAAAACCTCGACGGTGCGATAGCTTTCCGAGATCAGTTTCGCGGCAATTCCGGTGATTTCCATGATGGTGATGGTGGACGCGAGAGACGTCGACTTGACCATCAGGATCACTTCATTGCTGTAGCCTGGCAGCATCTGGCGTATCGCCTGCGGGATGACGATCCGCCGGAACAGTTTTACCCTGCCCATACCGCAGGCTTTGGCGGCTTCAATTTGACCTGCGGGCACGGAGAGCAGTCCGCCTCGCATGATTTCGGCACTGTAAGCAGCCGTATTCAATGCAAGCGCCGTCATCGCGCACCAATAGGCATCGCGCAGGAATGGCCAGATGAAACTATGCCGAAGCTCCGGAAACTGGCTGAGGCCATAGTAGATGATGTAGATCTGGACGAGGAGCGGCGTGCCGCGAAACGCGAAAATGTAGAACCGCGCTGGCAGATCAAGCCACCAGCGGCGCGACACACGCATCAGAGCCAATCCGAAAGCAAGGACCGTACCTGCCGCAACCGAAAAAACCGCGAGCTTGAGCGCGAGCGGAATACCGGCCAGCAAAGCAACGAAGGTCTGCCAGAGGAATGCGGGATCGAACGGCATCACACGCCCCTCCGCAATCCGCGCATTGAGCGCGCCTCAGCCAGGCGGAAAGCCTGTCCGGAGACAAAAGTAATAGACAGGTAGAGTGCTGCAGCAGTGAGATAGAAGCTGAACGGCTGGCGCGTCGACCCCGAACCGACCTGCGCCTGGCGCATCAGTTCGACAAGGCCGATTACCGAGATCAGTGCGGATTCCTTAAGAACCAGCTGCCAGACATTGCCAACACCCGGCAATGCATACCGAGCCGCCTGCGGAAGAACGATCCGGCGGAACAACAGGAAAGAACCCATGCCGTACGCTCGACCTGCCTCGACTTCTCCCTTGTGGAGCGCCAGAACCGCGCCGCGCAGTACCTGGGTTTGATAAGCTCCGGAAACAACGCCGATGGCAAGCGCGCCGATCAGAAACGACGGAGCTCCAACGAAACCGCTACTTCCGAAAAGTGAGGCAACACCGGAAATGACGGAGCTCGATCCGAAGTAAAACAGATAGATGATAAGCAGGTCCGGAATGCCACGAAGCGCTGTCGTGTAAGCGGATGCCGTTGCCTGAAGAGCGCGCGAGCTTGAAAAGCTTGCGGCGGCACCAAGGCAGCCGAAGACAAGGCCGATTGCGAAGCCGCTGAATGCCACGGCGACCGTCATCCCGGTCGCTTTGAGCATATCATAGCCCCAGCCGTCAGGGCCGAAGCCCATGAGTTGAAAATAATCCATATCGTTCCCTGCGCGCGACCGATTAGCCGCACGTCTGACCCCGGTTGGTCCGGAAGAGTTGTCATTTATGAGTTCAGGTTTACATTCGACCCGCATTAGGTCAAATTCATAATGGATAGGCGAGAATAAGCAGATGTTATGGTGAGGCTATGAACCTAAGGCAGGTTGAGGCATTTCGGGCCGTCATGTTGACTGGGCAGATGACAGCGGCAGCAGAGCTGATGTTGGTGACCCAGCCAGCCGTCAGCCGGCTTATCAAGGACTTCGAGCATGCAACCGGGCTTCATTTGTTCGAAAGGCGCGGAAACCACATAATTCCCACACAGGAGGCGACGACCCTCTGGAAAGAGGTCGACAGGGCATTCGTCGGGCTCAATCACATTGCCAACCTTGCGGCCGATATCGGCAGACAGGCGGCCGGCACCCTTCGCATAGCTGCGATGCCTGCTCTGGCGAACGGCCTTCTGCCACGGTTTCTCGCTCAGTTCCTGCATGACAAACCAAACCTGCAAGCGTCATTGACAGGCCTTCCTTCCACCATGGTCATGGAGGCTGTCGCTTCCGGCCGGGCCGACATTGGCTATGCCGACGGCCCTTCGGATCGTCCCGGCTTTCTTCTGGAAACCCGTTCGCTTGCTGCAATCGTTGCTGTTCCGATGGGACACAGGCTCGCCGGTCTCGAGCGGATAACTCCTCCGGACCTGGCTGGCGAACGGATCATAAAGCAGGAAACTGGCACACTCTTCGCCATGCGAGTTGACGTCGCTCTTGGCGGCATCCAACGGCGACCCTCTCTCGAAGTGAGCCTGTCGCATACGGCACTCAGTCTGGTCCGAGAAGGGGCGGGAATTGCAATAATCGATCCCGCCGCAGCCATCGAGTTCAAAGACAGGATTGTGCTGCGGCCTTTCTCGATTTTCATCGATGCAGGGTTCCTATTGGTACGTTCAAACAACGCAGCACCTTCGACCATAGTGGATCGTTTCGCGACCGAATTCTGGAGCTTCCACGATGACTTGATGTCACAAAACGGTCTGATGTGTTCGGCGTGAATCCCGCAAAGGGGACAAGTGTTCAAATCAGTTTTCTTTTGATCGCGAGCGCGGTGAGATGAGCTTTGCTGCGGACGTCGAAGCGCTTCATGGCCTCGCGAAGCTTGACGCGGACACTATTGTACTTGACCTCTTCCACGTCTGCGATCTCCTCCATCGTCTTGCCGACGGCAATCCATCTCAGATAGGTCGCCTCTTTCGGATCGAGCCATGCGGCATCTTCAGCGGTGGGCGTGATCCGAAGGAAGGAGATGCGGGCATGGAGCTGCCCGACGGCCGCCGCTGCTGCAACCGCATCGATCTCCCGATCAAGCGGGATTGCCGTCCTCTCCGACGCCAGCGTGAACATCGACATCGAACCGTTGGCGGTCCTGATGGGGATGGTGATGCCGGAGCGGATGCCAAAATCGGCCGCTTGTGCATAGAAGGCGCGTTCTTCCTCCGATAGCTTCGGCCTCTCCTGTTCGCCAGACCAGGCGAAGACCTGCTTCCTGGATCTTGCGCGTTTGACGACCGGGTCGAGAGCGTCGAATTTCTTGTCGAAGTAGAGCGACCGCCAATCGTGATGATAGTTGGTCACGGCGATGATGTGCTTGTGCTGGATGTGGAGATAAGCATAGCCGGTGAAGCCGAAATGGTCGGCGACGTCCGCCAGCCCTGTTTTGAGGATGCACCCATCGCCCTCAATTGCCGTAAGATCGGTCAGCTTGTCCAGCCAATGCTGCATTCTCTATCTCCTTCTAGGTGTCGCCAGTATCCTCGTCGTCGCTGTTCGTCCGACAGTATATCGAGGACATCGATGGCTGAACTTTAGATGGGATGTGGCTTCCCGGTCTCACCAGGTTGCTCATGCGATCGCTCCTGAGAATGTGAAATCGTAGCAGCCTGAAGCCGTGATCGTTGCCTTGCCTTGAGAGAACGAAACTACTAGTTGAGCAAACTCGGTGTTGAGATTCCAGCTTAAAACAAGGCTTCCGGTGTCATCGGTTGCTACCTCGAACGATCCATTGAAGGCCGGATGGGTGTTACGGAAGCGGATCAAGTCCGACAGTCGTTTGACGAGCGGCGATTCAAGAGCGAGATCAATTTCCCGGTCTTCGTAAAAGTGCCGATTGATGTCACGCCCGACGCCCGTCTTTCCCAGCAATTCCATGTCATTGATCCCGCCCAGGAGGCCGACGTAATAGACTTGCGGGATACCGGGTGCGAAAAACTGGATTGCGCGGGCGATGAGGTAGTCGTCGTCGTTACGGCCGAGCGCGTCGTAATAGGTGCAGTTCACCTGATAGAGGTCCAGGTTAGAGGCTGCAGCGCCTGTTGCCAAACGGCTCTGTCCCTCTGAGCGCCTGTGAATCTCCTCGACCAGATGGTCGATTGCCTGCGGTTCCAAAAGTCCGGGTCGGCCATCACTGTGCGCGCCGACATCGATGACGCCGATCCCGTCGTGAGTGTCGAGGACGGTGATTGCGTTGTGAGGGCTGATCTCCAGCCA
Organism: Agrobacterium vitis; assembly: GCF_014926405.1. Classification (NCBI taxonomy): domain Bacteria; kingdom Pseudomonadati; phylum Pseudomonadota; class Alphaproteobacteria; order Hyphomicrobiales; family Rhizobiaceae; genus Gillisella; species Gillisella vitis. Next base: position 59,088 of record NZ_JACXXJ020000001.1, on the reverse strand, counting down.
ACGCGCCAGCGCTGTCGCATCGCCCGTGAACAATGAATGCAATATCAGTGGCGGCAGCGCAAAATCGTATACGCGGTCAACCTTGCTGGCGATTTCGATCTGGTCACGATAGTAGCTGTGAATTTCGACAAGAACCTCCATCCCGCGATCCCGTGCCTTCTCGGCCAGCTTGGCAAGGAAGGCATAGGTCTCATCAATCATGAAGCAACTGGTTCCGGCCTTCTTGATCGCGTAGCCGGCGGCATCGAGGCGGATTGCCGTCACGTTGGCTTCAGCAAAGCGATCGAGGATAGTCTCCAGGTATAAAGCGCCATGGGCACTGTGGACATCGATGTCGATCTGTTGGGGGGTGAATGTGGTCCACAGCATCCGCTGGCTGCCATCTGCAAGCGTGGCCTTTGAAAACGGCAGCCCAGGGCGTGGCCGATAGATATTCAGGAGATCCTGCTCGCTGGCACCACGGGGAAAGACCTTGCCAAATGTCATGAACATGTCTGCGAATTCTGAATCAGATCCTTTTGCGATGAAGTCCTGGAACCAGCTCGATTGCGCCGAGACATGGTTGACAATGAGATCGGCCATGATCTCCACGGAGCCGGCGAGGGCGCGAACATCATCCCAGCTACCGAGGCGAGGATCGACAATCGTGTGATCGGTGGGATCGAACCCGGCATCAGCGCCGTCGATCGGGTTGAAGAAAGGCAAGGCATGGACGCCGCCGAACAGGCCTTGTAGCCTCCCGTCGAGCAAAGCTCTCAACTCGGGGAAACCACCTCCGCTTAACCGGTCGACGTAGGTGATAAGTTGTACACTGTTTTTCATACGGTCTCTTCGTCTGGGGCCCTCCACTGAGGAGGGCGCATGGGTCATTGGGGTCTTTCAGTTGAACTGCCGGTGATGAGACGGCTTTCTCCAAGCAGACCCTGTTCGTCCATGATCGGATGCGCAACGGAAACGATATGGGCGTTGATGCGTTTGAGATCACGCAGGATGTCGAGATGAAGGGAGCTGGTCTGCAGGCTTTCGGTCCGTCCGTCACGCAATCGTTCGAGGTGTCGCTCCGAAGACCGTTTCTCCATGTTGCGGACCTCGATCTTCCTCTCCATCAGTTGTCTCGCGAGGTTGACGTCGCGCGTGATGAGGATCGTTTGCGCGATTCTGAGATTGTCGATGGTCAGCTGGAAAAGTTGCTGGAGCTCGGCAAAGCCATCTTCGGAGAACTTGAGGCCGTGCCCGATCTTCTTGGTGACTTCAGTCAGAAGACCCCTCTCGATGATGTCGCCGATGTGTTCGAGGTTGATGGCATAGTCGATAATGACAATGGAGCGGCGTCCCTCCTCCTCGGACAGTCCGGTCCGCCCGAGCTTGGAAAGGTAGACCTTGACCTCCTGCTGCAGCCGATCGACCTGGCGTTCGAGCAGAGGAATTTCCTTGAGTCTGGCGGCATTGTTCTGGTCGAACGCATCGGAGACCTTCAAAAGCATCCTTTCGATCAGGTCTCCAACCCCGAGCACCTCACGGGTCGCGCTGGTCAGGGCGACCAGCGGTGTCGAAAGTGCCTCGTGATCAAGGAATTTGGGCGCGCTCTCATTCTGCGTTTGTTCCGGAATGAGGATAGTCATCCAGCGCGCTAGCAATCGCGAAAAGGGCCATGCAAGCAGTGCCAGGGCGATGTTGAAGGCCAGATGCGCATCGACTGGTAGCTTGGCGTAGGGGAGGGGCAACATCGAAAGCCAGTCGGCCAAAATGTCGGCCGCAGGCAGAGTGAGCACGCAGCCTATCGCCCGAACGATCAGATTGCCCAACGTGACGCGTCTGGAGGCTGCCGGCCCCGACAGAGCGGCAATCACCGGCGGGATCGCGCCTCCCAGATTAGCCCCCAGAACCAGCGCGACAACAAGGCCACCAGACAGAAGGTCGGTAGAAGCCAATGACAGGATGAGGACGACCGCGGCAAGGCTTGAGGATGACACAAATGCGATCACTGCGGCAAAGATCATCGCGACAGGCCACGCGTTGTTGAGCAGCCCGATGAATGCTCCAAGCGCCTGAGAATGGCGTAAGGGTTCGGTCGCTGCGCTGAGAAGATGCAACGAGAGCAGCATCAGCGCGATACCTATGATTGCCGTGCCGGCGCCCTGGCGCGTGGTCGAGCCCCCGCGATAAAGAACGATGCCCACAAGCAGCAGGAACGGCGAGACCCACTCAATGCCAGTGGCAACGATCCAGGCTGTGACGGCTGTCCCGACATTGGCCCCAAGCAAAACGACCTGCGCCATGCGCGGCTTGATCAGCTCCCGCTCGACGAATGATGAGACCATCAATGCCGTCGCCGTGGAGCTTTGGAGCGCCACGGTCGCAACAAGACCGGAGAGGAACGACCGGGTGCTGCTTCTCGTCCCAGTGGCGAGGCCGGTTCGCAACTTTGACCCAAGTGCGCGCGATGCCCCGTCTTTCACCTGGGCGAGGCCGAACAGTAGCAATGCCACGGCGCCGGACAGGTTTATGATGACGATCAGTGATTCCAATTCTGACTCCGCAACTGAAAACAGGCCAGTCCGTGGGCCTTCAATGCAGTCAAATCAAAGTGCCGGTGGGCAAACCGGGAGGAATGCTGCCCACCGGCGGCCCGCCCACACCGCCGCGCGGGCAGGTTACCCGACATATCATGCACGGTTGTCATTCTGCCTTGAGACCGGCAGTCAGCCGGCTAGAAACAAGGGGCGACGACGCGGTGAATGTCCTCGGTAGCCGCGACGATATTCTGGCCGGCTACCTCGTGCGATCCGCTGGTTACCACAAGAAGGCCTGCTTCTTCGCAGATGACGGATCCTGCGGCGATGTCCCAGATACTCGTGTTCTTTTCGACATAGCCATCGGTCATTCCAAGTGCCGCGAACCCAAGACCGACCGTTCCACACCGATATTCCGTCACTCCCCATCCTGCCTCTCTCAGTGCGAGCTCGACCTCGGCAACTTCTCTGGCGGGCCAGCGAACACTTTCACCGACAGAGGCGAGACGGACGGAAGGGAAGTCGACCCTTCTTTGGTAGGGAGCGCCATTTTTAAAGATGCCCGCCCCTGTCGCGGCACCAAGTCGTAATCCAAGGCACGGATAAGCGATAACGCCGACACGGGATAATCCGTTCTCCACGAAGCCGATTGAAACTCCCCAGAGCGGGGAGCCGCGCAGGAAGTTCACCGTGCCATCTATGGGATCGATAGACCAGAATGCGTCCGATCCGCCTCCGCCCATCTCTTCTCCCATCACGTGGTCGTCGGGAAACCATGTAACAAGCGTCTCTCGAATAAGTGCCTCGACGCGCCGATCCGCTTCCGAGACAAACTCGCTTGCCGTCTTCTCCTCCGCAACGAATTGGCCACGCTCGTGAAAGAGCTGTAGAGCCAACGCCGCAGCCTCGGTCATGATCGTGTTTGCCGCATCCAGGCGTTTGAGATAATCCATGGTTTGACCTTCAATGCGCGTCAAGAAGGTCAGGGATATCAGTCGAAATGGTTTGTGCTCCAAGATTAAGCAATCTCCTGGCAACGGGCGGATCGTTAACGACAGAAACCGCAAATTCAATGCCGCTGTCCGCCAGCACCTTCATTGCTTCGTCGTCCAGCACGTCTTTCGTGACGTGAAGCAACTGGCATTTTGTCTCGTTGAGTAGCGCAACCGGATCCTTTGGAGGAATGCATACAAAGTATGCCCGTGGCACGTCAGGCAGGATGCGGGCGGCAGCGTGGATCGAGCGAATGGAGAAACTTCCGACAAAGAGTCGTTCGCGATCTTTCGGCCACAAGGCTTTTAGCACATTGAGCGCAATCTCCGCAGTTTCGATGTCGTCGCCCGGTGTGGGCTTCAATTCAAGCTGCAAGCCGACGTCAAGGTCGAGAACGGTCTCGATCAACTCCTCGAGCGTTGGAACCTGAATGCCCGAGAATTCCTCGCCAAATGACGCGCGGGCATCGAGACGTCGGATCTCTTCAAACGTCATGCCTGCGACAAAACCCTTGCCATTCGTTGTGCGGTCGACAGTATCATCATGGATGATGATCGGCTTCTGATCACGCGTCAGTTTAACGTCGACCTCAACCCATCTGGCGCCTTTTTCAACAGCAGCTCTGATCCCTGCAAGCGTATTCTCAGGCGCAAGGCGAGGTGCGCCGCGATGGGCGATGATGGGTTCGGGAACAACGAAATGGCGGCCAGTGTCTGTTGCGCGTTTGAGCGCCGAGCTCTGAGACATGGAAGATCCTTGCTTATACGAAAAAAGGACGCGAAGAGCGGCTGAACCGCCCTTCGCTCATCGGTTACTGAAGGGTGACGTTCTTGATGAATTCGTTTTTGATATCGTCACTCAGCGGCTGGGCTGCCCAGGTGAAGCTGGCCTTTCGCTGCGCGGCAGGAACGAGCGCTGCGCTGCTGTCTGCATCCGTATTTTGCGGGACCGAGCCAAATTCCTGAGTGAATTGAGTTTGGGTCTTCGCACTGGTCAGCCAGTTGATGAAGACAAGGGCTGCAGCCTTGTGCTTTGCATTGGCCGGTATGAACACGACGTTGCCTCCGCCGGGCATGCCGAAATCAGGGACGTAAACTTTAATAGTCTTTGGCACTTCACCCCTCTTCTGGAGCGCAGCGATATAGTCCTCCCATCCCGCGACGATCGTGAATTCCCCCGAGGTGAGCCGGGTCACGCTGTCTGCATAAGACGCGGTTATCACGAACTGGTCTTTTCTCTTGTTGAACCAGTCCCACGCCGGCGCGAACTTTTTCTGTATCTCTGAGTTGGTCGTTCCGGCGGTATAATCCACATCAGGCGCAAATTGGCGCACGACACCCTCAATGAACGCTGGTCCTGCGCCCCCGTTTTCAACGTTGAATCCGAGTTCTCCGGGATGATTTTGCAAAAACGCCGAGAATTGGTCGAGCGTACGCGGAAGATCGGCTTCCTGGGTCCTGGCGGAATCATAGGCAATGACCGTCTGGTTGCCCCAGAACGCCACTGCATATCCCTTGCTATCGGTGCCCTCGATGGAATAGCGAAGTTTGGCGGCCTCGGGCAGTTGCTTGCTCAGCGGCCCATAGAAGCTGTCTTCAGGGAGTTTCTTGATTTCCTTGCCGGCGGTGGAAAGGACGTCGATATCGCCCTCGGCGCGTCCCCTTTCGGCAAGGAATTTGTTCATGTTGGCTTTCGAATCTCCATCGGGGATCGTCACTTTGATCCCGTATTCAGACTCGAATTGCTTCACCTGTTCGCGAAACTTTGCTTGATTGAACCAGTTGAACCAGGTGAGTTCACCCTCCTTCTTTGCCTGCGTGACGATTTCATCCCACGACATCGACTTCAAGTCCTGTGCCTGGACCGGCACGCTCATCGTCAGTACCGCTACACTTATTGCGGCGAGTTTCTTCAGCATCGCACTTTACCTCCCGTTTGGATTGACTTGCTGTTGGACACCCTCGTCATCCCTTGCCGGTGATTGCCGCTGGGTTATTGCTTGCGAGGAAGCGTTCGACGAGCAGCATCAGAAGGACGTTGGGGACCACGAGGATCAGGGAAACGACCGCGGCATTGGGTCGAATGAAGTTGTAGCCAAGATAAGAGTAAAGAATCGTCGGGACTGTCGTGAAATCCGGTGCGCCAACAATATAGGCGATGCCGAATTCTTCGATTGAGAGGATGAAAACGATAATAAATGCAGCGATCAGGCCAGGTTTAATAATTGGCATATAAGCTATGCGGAATACTGCAATGCGGGATGCGCCCATGTCGCGTGCAGCATCGATGAGGTCCTGTCGAATAAGCGACAACGACACCGTCAGAATGCGGATCGCATAAGGCAGCAGAACAACCGTGTGTCCGATCAGAATACCCAGGAACCTCGAATAGAGCCCGAGATTTATAAGCAGCGACGAGAAGAAAATTGCGACCACAAAACCCGGCAGGACGAGCGGCAGTAGCGTCAGCGCCTGCAACACCGGCTTTCCCGGAAATTCCAGCCTGCCGAAGGCGTAGGCCGTGGGTAGAGCAAGGACGAGAGTAATCGCGGCAACGCAAGGGGCCAGCGTATAACTGTTTCTCAGCGCCTCCGGCAGCGCCGTGGTGTTCCAGACCTCAATCCAGCGTGAGAAGGAAAGTACCGGCGGCAAAACGTCAGGATAGGCCCATGGATGATTGACATCGACAAGCGACCACAGGGCCGCCATTGCAAAGGGCAGGAGAAGCCAAACTGCCCCGACGATAATGACGGTTGCAACAAGAAGGCGGTTAAGCCAGTGATGGTTCTTGAGGTACATGCTCGCCATCGTCATGCCCTCCCAAGACGGGATAGAAGCTGCGCAACACCAGCCAGCAGGATTGCCCCGAAAAGAGAAAGGGCCATCAAAAGCATCGCGACGACTGCCGCAAGGTTCCATCCGTCAGCGCTTGCGTCCTGTGTCCGAAGCATCAGCTGCGCCAGCGAGTTGATGGTGGTCGGTCCGGCAACGACCTGGAAGGAAAAGTCACCGGCAGCTCCGATGAAGATGAGGACAAGAGCCGCCTGCAAAGAGCGTATTGTGAGTGGCACGATGATCTTTCGGAACCGGTCCATAGCGCCTGCGCCCAGATCTCGGGCAGCATTGAGAATGTCATCCCCGATGGCCTGAACCGCACCGGTGAGAAGAAGCAGTGCAAATGGCATCTGCTTCCAAACCTGAAGGAATATCACGCCGATGCCATAACTGTCGTTTTGCATTCGGATCGGCCGGGCGACGATGCCGAGCTTCACCAGCGCGAGATTCAAAAATCCCTGAAATGAGATAAAGTTGATAAACAGGAAAGCGGCGACAAGCCCGTGAACGAGCAGTGGTGCTTTCAGAACAGCACTTATCACTCCGGATCCGAGAAACGGTTTGCGAAGCCATAATGCAAGCGGATAGGCAACCGCAACTGCAAGGACTGAACTGATGATTGCAATCCGGGCGGAATACCAGAAGGCGCGCCAGACCTGGCCGTCCGACAGCATGGTCTGCCAGAACCGAAGGGAAAATCCGCTTGAACCAGCAAAATTCAGGAAGCCGAACGATTGTGAGACGGCCATTCCGATGACGACGCTGGTGAATACGAGGATGACGCCAAGACCGGGAAGAAGGAGAAGATAGGCCTGCAGACTGTTGCGGAGGGTCATTCGACGGCCTCCTTCAGGAAACGGATCTTCTCCGGCGCAATCTCGAAGCGGTATGTGGAAGCTTCGTTGATGGATGACTGTCCGAGCACCTGAATTCGGAAAGTGCTCTCCTGTTTTTCCGGAGCAGCGACTGTGAGGTCAGTGAGGTTGCCAAGGAAGCTGCGAGTTCGGACCTCGAAGGAATAGATATTGGCGCCCGGGCCATCGTCCGGGCGACTGACGGCATCTTCCGGTCGCCAACTGGCGTAGACACTTTTAGCCACTGGCGGCGTTTCCGAAGCGATCAAAGTCTCGCCAAGCGGCGTGGTCGCTCGATAGTGACCGGTCGCGTCGTCCCGTCCGGTGACATGAGCAGCCATTATGTTTGCCGTCCCGACGAAGTCGGCGACAAAGCGGTTGACCGGCTGATAGTAGACCTCGTTCGGTGTGCCACTCTGTTCGATCTTTCCTCCGTTCATGACCACCACGAGATCGGACATCGCCAAAGCCTCCGATTGATCATGTGTGACATAGACTGCAGTGAAACCATGGGTTTTCTGAAGTTGGCGGATCTCGAAACGAACCTGATCGCGAAGCCGGGCATCGAGATTGGAAAGCGGTTCGTCAAAAAGGATGACGCCTGGTCGCACGGCCAAAGCACGCGCGAGCGCGACACGTTGCTGCTGTCCGCCCGACAGTTGGCCGGGTAGCTTGCTTAGTTGAGTTTGGAGTGACACTTGTGCAGCGGATTCGGCCACGCGCTTCTCGATCTCGGCCTTTGGTGTCCGCTTTTGTCTCAACCCGAAAGCGATGTTCTCAAACACCGTCATATGCGGGAACAACGCGTAAGACTGGAAACACATCGCGGTGTTCCTCCTCTCCGGAGAAACGCCGGTCATATCGTCGCCATCGATCCCGATCCTTCCATCGTCAAGATCGATGAAGCCGGCAATGGCGCGCAGTAGAGTGGTCTTCCCGCAGCCGGAAGGTCCGAGCAGCGTTACGAACTGCCCTTGCTGAGCTCCAAACGTTATCCCCTTCAGGGCTTCATAAGACCCAAATCGGATCCTTGCATTGGCCACATCGAGTACGCTCATTTGTCCTCCCAGACTGGTAATTCCTTTATAATGCGTTGTGTATAATAAAAATTAGCGCCTGAAATGCAAATGAATTTTCGATCATATTGCCGATATTTCGCGCAAGCTACGAAATCCATTGGATAAAAATCTCTGAAAGGATACCGGTGTCCAAGGCGACTTGAAACCTAGGTATGTTTCACATACGCTGCTTATAATATTCGAGTTGGAGCAACGTAAGAAGGCAGTTGGAGAATGGCGGACAACTCATCCTTGGTTCCGGTCAGTCCGCAGAAGGCTTTCAGCAAGCCCCTCTCGCAAAATGAGAGAATGATCCTCGAGATCATCCGACGAAATAACGGGATAAAGAGATCGGCGATTGCGTCGATGACCAATCTTACCCAACCGTCGGTCCACCGGATCATTGATAGCCTGATTGAGAGCAGCTATCTGATTTTCGGGGACACCGTCATTGAAGGGCGAGGCAAGCCAAGCAAGGGGCTTCAGCTTAACGCCAGGGCAGCTTACTCGATCGGTATTTCGGTGAACACTGACAGCGCCTCGTTTTGTCTCTGCGATCTGCGCTGCAATGTCATCCACGAAGAAATACTCGACATCCCTCCTACTAATCGTTCCCGAACTCTGGTGCTCCTTAAGGAGCGTGTCTGGCGGGCGATGAAGTCTAACGATGTGCCACGTGACAAGCTTGTTGGAGCGGGCTTCGCGATGGCGGGTTTTTTTGTTGGCCGGGATCACTACTTCAATGCACCGGAGCCGCTCGCTGATTGGTCCCTGGTCGATCTCCAAAGCGAACTGGCCGCGCTTTTTGAGGTGCCGATCTGGACCGAGAACAATTGCACAACAGGCGCGGTGGGCGAAGCCATTTTGGGTGCCGGCCTGACCTATCCGACGTTCGGATATCTCTCTTTCAACTATGGTTTTGGGGCAGGCGTGGTCGTTGACGGGAAACCCGTATTCGGATCTTTCCGCAACGCGGGCGAGATTAGCCGCATTTACACGACGGAGGAAGGCGTGCATCGACCAGCGCTAGGAGAGCTGTTGCTGCGGCTGCAGCAACGAAATGTCTCCATAAACGGCATCCGGGAGCTACGCCGGCAGTTCGATCCGGACTGGCCGGGAGTGCGCGAGTGGATCGAGGAGATATCGCCGTACCTCAACCGCGCCATCGATGCCATGTGGGCTGTTATCGATCCCGCCGCGATCGTCTTCGGAGGCGAGTTGCCGAGAGGATTGGGTGAGCTTCTGCTGGATGTCGCCCCCACGCCGCGCATTATCCGCATGAATGCGCCGGCCGAGTGCCCGAAGATTCTTCTGAGCCAGATCCAGGGGGATCCCGCCGTGATCGGCGCGGCGCTAATCCCGCTGAAGGAGCAATATTTCAACTGATGACCCTCCATCGATCCCCACAAACGTTCCAATCAGATGAGCTTCCTTCGAATTGCGAGGGCGGTGAGATGCGCCTTAGAGCGGACATCGAAGCGCTTCATGGCCTCGCGGAGCTTGACGCGGACGCTGTTGTACTTGACCCCCTCGACATCAGCGATCTCTTCCATTGTCTTGCCGACGGCGATCCATCTCAGATAGGTCGCCTCTTTCGGATCGAGCCATGCTGCATCTTCGGCGGTGGGCGTGGTGCGAAGGAAGGAGATGCGGGCATGGAGCTGCCCGACGGCCGCCGCTGCAGCGACGGCATCGATCTGCCGATCGAGGTCGATCGCCGGCTTTTCCGACGCCAGCGTGAACATCGACGTGGAACCGTTAGCGGTCCTGATGGGAATGGTGATGCCCGAGCGGATGCCGAAGTCGGCCGCTTGTGCATAGAAGGCGCGTTCTTCCTCCGATAGCTTCGGCCTCTCCTGTTCGCCCGACCAGGCAAAGACATGCTTCATGGATCGCGCGCGTTTGACGACCGGGTCGAGCGCGTCGAATTTCTTGTCGAAATAGGTTGATTGCCACTCGCGGTGATAGTTGCTCACCGCGATGACATGCTTGTGCTGGATATGGAGATAGGCGTACCCGGTGAAGCCGAAATGTTCGGCAAGGTCGGCAAGGCCATTATTCAGGATGCACTCGTCGCCCTGAATTGCGGCAAGATCGGTCAGCTTTTCCAGCCAGTGCTGCATTCCACATCTCCATTTGAGCGATGTCGGGATCTCGCCCTTTGCTATGTGACCCAACAGATGGTCGACCTCCAAGGTGTTAGGAACGCATTAAGGGGTCTGCTAGCGCGCACTGATCCCGACACCATCACTCTGGTTCAGATGTGTCAGGGTCTGACAATCGCGAGAGTCGCGCTATGATGTCGGTCCCACGTTCGATGCCTTTTCGTTCTGAGGCGGGCGAGGACTTGGGGTCGCCTGTCGCCGTGTCGTTCTCTGCCCGCTTCGATATGGGAAGGCGTTCGTCTGACTTTACGAAAACGCAAGCCGCAACGACCGCCTTGATGCCGAGCGGTCGGTAGTTGGTAGTAAGATCTGGCTGGCTTCGCAGGTCGTTCGAAGAGAACTGATTCTTTTGGATGTCGCTGTCCATTTGCCTCCCTTTTCGCGGGTCTTTATCCCGTATTGCCTTCAGCCCATCGCGCGGTGAAGCGGGCGGCCGAGGTCAGGTTCATCGTCGAGCGGCTTCGCGAGGCTCTTTCTTCGCGAGGAGTCGTTCTCATAGGGGATAAGCTCGACAATGAAGATCACAGCGTACCTGCCAAGCGGACGAAGTGTAATTTCACTGGATGTCAATATGACGAGATCGAGAGGTTGAATTTCAGCTTTAGGCTGAAGAACAATATAGGGAGAATTACCGATCAGCATCGTTGTGCCAGCACCGGGCTGGATCGAAATCGTGTCGTCGATGACGCGACGCTGCACTCTGTGCGTGAAGCGTCCTCGTCTACTCATCACGTTCAGATCTGTAATCGGCCCATTCAACAAGCGACCGTTTATTCCCAGATCTGCAGCGAAGGAAAATGGTTCGCTACCGCGCTGTAACTCGTTCGTCGATCCCGTTTCGGCTACGAGTTCGAGACCGTCACCATCAAGGAGACTGAGCGTTCGATCAATGTCGGGGAAGATAGAAAAGGGGCCGTCGGCCGCCACTTTTGCAATACTGACACGCCAATCGAAATCGTTGACCGAGGCTCCGGGAGGATGCACGGCAACCTCAAGCGTTTCGCCACCACCGTTCTTCCATGGCATCGAGTGATAGTCGCCCTTTGGGATAATCTGCATACTTCGTCTCCTCGCTTCGCGGAGGGCCGGTTGGCGACCCCCCGCTGGCGGTTCCCTCAATTTCCCAGAATGCCGGGCAGGCGAAGACCCTGCTCCTTGGCGCAATCGATAGCGATGTCGTAGCCGGCATCGGCATGGCGCATGACGCCCGTCGCCGGGTCGTTCCAGAGAACACGTTCCAAGCGGCGGGCCGCGTCGTCAGTGCCATCGGCGCAGATGACCATGCCGGAATGCTGGGAGAAGCCCATGCCGACGCCACCGCCGTGGTGCAGTGAGACCCAGGTCGCACCGGACACCGCGTTGAGCAGCGCGTTCAGGAGCGGCCAGTCGGAAACGGCATCCGATCCGTCCTTCATGGCTTCCGTTTCGCGGTTCGGCGAGGCGACCGAGCCGCTGTCGAGATGGTCGCGGCCGATGACGATCGGGGCGGAGAGTTCGCCGTTACGGACCATTTCGTTGAAGGCGAGTCCGAGCTTGTGGCGGTCTCCCAGACCCACCCAGCAGATGCGCGCCGGCAGGCCCTGGAACGCGATGCGTTCGCGCGCCATGTCCAGCCAGTTGTGCAGGTGCTTGTTGTCAGGCAGCAGCTCCTTCACCTTGGCGTCGGTCTTGTAGATGTCTTCGGGATCACCGGAAAGCGCTGCCCAGCGGAACGGGCCGATGCCGCGGCAGAACAGCGGGCGGATATAGGCCGGCACGAAACCGGGAAAAGCGAAGGCGTTTTCCAGTCCTTCATCCTTAGCGACCTGACGTATGTTGTTGCCATAGTCGAGCGTCGGCACGCCGGCATCCCAGAAGGCGACCATGGCTTCCACATGCTGCTTCATCGAGGCGCGGGCGGCGACTTCGACCGACTTCGGGTCGCTTTCGCGCTTGGCCCTGTGTTCGGCAACCGTCCAACCGATCGGCAGGTAGCCGTTCAGCGGGTCGTGGGCCGAGGTCTGGTCGGTGACGATGTCTGGACGCGGCCCGCCTGATTTCATACGCTTGACCAGCTCCGGAAAGACTTCTGCAGCGTTGCCGAGCAGGCCGACAGACTTGGCTTCGCCCGCCTTGGTCCACTGGTCGATCAGCGCCAGCGCTTCGTCGAGCGTCTTCGCCTTGGCGTCGACGTAACGAGTGCGCAGACGGAAATCGATGCGCGTCTCGTCGCTCTCGACGGCGAGGCAGGAGGCGCCGGCCATGACGGCGGCCAGCGGCTGGGCACCGCCCATGCCGCCGAGGCCGCCCGTCAGGATCCACTTGCCCTTGAGGTTGCCGTCATAATGCTGGCGACCAGCCTCGACGAAGGTTTCATAAGTGCCCTGGACGATCCCTTGCGTGCCGATATAAATCCACGAGCCGGCGGTCATCTGGCCATACATAGCGAGACCCTTCTTATCCAGCTCGTTGAAGTGATCCCAGGTCGCCCAATGCGGCACGAGGTTGGAGTTGGCGATCAGCACGCGCGGCGCATCCTTGTGGGTGCGAAAAACACCGACCGGCTTGCCCGATTGCACGAGGAGCGTTTCATCCTCGTTCAAATCCTTCAGCGTTGCGACGATGCGGTCAAAATCCTCCCAGGTGCGAGCAGCACGGCCGATACCGCCGTAGACGACCAGCTCATGCGGGTTCTCGGCCACGTCAGGATCGAGATTGTTCATCAGCATACGCAGCGGCGCTTCCGTCATCCAGCTCTTGGCATTGAGTTCATTGCCCTGCGGTGCGCGGACGTCGCGGATATTGTGGCGTGGGTTGGTCATCTAGTTTTTAGCTCCTCGCTTCGTTCTTGAGATCAGCTGCAACGTGCTCCAGGCGCGTCAGTATTTCGTTCAGATGGACACGAAGACGTTCTGCCTTCGCCGGGTCGTAGGCGAAGGGCGGTGCTTCGGTCTGGAGATGCGTCGACTGGGCAAGCTCCATTTGGATCGCATGCACGCCCGTCTCCGGCCTGCCATAGTGGCGCGTCGTCCACCCGCCCTTGAAGCGGCCGTTGAGGTTGCCACTAAAGCCTTTGGCCGACGCAACGACGTCCACTGTGGCCTCTTGGATCCGCGGATCGCAGGTCACACCTCCGTCAGTGCCGATGTTGAAATCCGGAAGCCTGCCTTCGAACAGAAAGGGGATATGTGATCGGATTGAGTGGCAGTCATAGATGATGGCGATACCATGGATCGCCTTGATCCGTTTTATCTCCGCCAGCAGAGCGGCGTGATAAGGTTCGTGGAAGCTGGCGACACGTGCTGCCACATCCTCGGCGCTAGGCTCGGCGCCGATAGTCCAGATAGGATTGCCGTCGAAATCTGTCGTCGGAACGAGTCCGGTCGTATTCTGGCCGGGGTATAAGGACGTCCCAGCCGGATCGCGATTGGCGTCAATGACGTAGCGATGGAAGGTTGCTCGAACGACAGTAGCGTTTTCCAGCAAGCCATCGTACAGATTATGTATATGCCAATCGGTGTCAGCAAGCCGTCGACCATTGTCGTTCAGTTTGTGCCATATATCACCTGGAACATCGGTTCCAGTATGCGGCACACCAAGAATGACGGGGGAAGTACCTTGTTGGACTTCAAAAACGCTCATCGATTGCTCTCTATTGCAAAAGACAACTCATGGGGTGCTGATCGCGACGCACGAGTAGTCATGGTTTTTGATTTCAGGGCCGCAATCTGCGGCCTTTGAATATTCGGGCATGCAGCGGATTGAACCCGATGCGATAAACGAGTTCGGCCGGTCGCCCGATATTCCACACAGCGAAATCGGCGGATTTGCCAACTTCAAGCGTGCCTGTGGTCGTGACCAAGCCGAGTGCACGCGCAGCTTCCCGGGTCGCCCCAGCAACGCATTCGTCGACACTCAATCCGAAAAGCGTGGCCGACATATTCATGGCCAGCAGCATGGACGTCAGAGGCGAGGTTCCTGGATTACAATCTGTCGCGATGGCGATGCTGGCACCTGCGTCCCTCAGCGCCTGAACCGGTGGTAGCTGCTTTTCCCGCAGGGTGTAGAAAGCTCCGGGCAGGAGGACGGCAACGGTCCCAGACGCAGCCAACGCCCTGGCGCCATGTTCATCGAGATATTCTAGATGGTCTGCCGAAAGCGCCCCGCGAGAAGCCGCGAGTTTTGCTCCACCGAGATTGCTCAACTGCTCGGCATGCAACTTGATAGGCAACCCATGCCTTTCGGCAGCGTCGAAAACGCGAGAAATCTCGTCAGGAGAAAAGGCAATACCCTCACAGAAGCCGTCGACAGCATCAACCAGCCCTTCTCGTCTGGCTGCCTCGAGGCCAGGAATAACAACATCTTCGATGTACCCACCGTTGTTACCACGATAAGCTTCCGGCGTCGCGTGCGCTGCCAGATAGCTCGTTACGATCCGCACAGGGCGTAACGCCGCGAGCCGCCTCGCGGCTCGAAGCATCTTCAATTCCGTTCCGACATTGAGGCCGTAGCCCGACTTGACCTCCACGGTGCCGACTCCTTCGGAGAGGAGAGCGTCCAATCGGGGAAGTGCCTGAAGGACCAATTCGTCCTCCGAAAGCGCGTTAGTCGCCTTAACAGAGGAGACAATGCCGCCGCCGGCTCTCGCAATCTCTTCATAGGTTGCGCCCGAAAGCCTCATCTCGAATTCCAACGCCCTGTCGCCGCCGAAAACCAGATGTGTATGGCAGTCGATCAGGGCGGGCGTTACCCACCGACCTCCCAAATCAACCTCAATCGCTCCCTTTGTCAGGGAGGCGGGGAGATCATTGTCTGTACCGACATAAGAAATCTGCTCGCCTTTGACGATGACTACGCCACCGTCGATGATGCCAAGGCCATCCGTTCCTTCCGCGACGGTTGCCAGTCGCGCATTCCTCCAGATGACGACTTCCTCATCCGATGTGGGTTTTGCCTCTGACACCTCGATCCCCATATCAATTGGATTTGTCTTTCCTTATCTGTATTTTGTATATACCAATGGCGTAAATTGCAAGAACCAAGTTGATCGTTTTGGCGATCGCATCAAGCTCGGAGAAGAGGTTATGGGAGAGTTGGATCGCACCACACTATTTGCGAAGAGCGCCCTTTTGCCCACCGGTTGGCATAAGAACGTTCTGCTGCGGATCGAGGGCGGCTTTATCGCGTCCGTCGAAACAGGTACGGCGGCAACGTCGGCCGACGAGCGCCACAACCTCATCTTGCCCGCGATGGGCAATCTTCATAGCCATGCCTTTCAGCGCGCCATGGCAGGCTTGGCCGAAACACGCGGACCAACCGATGACAGCTTCTGGAGCTGGCGAAATGTGATGTACCGGTTCGCTTTGACAATGAGCCCGGATGATGTCGAGGCCGTCGCTTCGCAGCTATACATGGAGATGCTTGAAGCGGGCTACAGCCGTGTCGGTGAGTTTCACTACCTGCATCACAGCCCAGATGGCAGCCACTACTCAAATATTGCCGAGATGGCGGAACGCATTATCGCGGCGGCCAGCGCCACAGGAATAAGTCTGACATTACTGCCGGTCTTTTACGCTCATTCGGGGTTTGGTGGCCTTGCTCCGGTCGAGGGGCAACGGCGGTTCATCAACTCGCTCGACAGTTACGACCAACTGATGAGCGAGTGCCAATCGCTAGTCGGGAAAATTGCTGGCGCCGAACTCGGCGTGGCGCCCCACAGCCTGAGAGCCGTCACGCCGCAAGAGTTGCTTCAGATCACTGAAAGGTGGGCCAGAGGGCCGATCCACATTCACATTGCCGAGCAAATGAAGGAGGTCACAGATTGTCTCGCCTGGTCCTCCGCCCGCCCGGTCGAATGGTTGCTGGACAATGCGCCGGTCGACCAGCGCTGGTGCCTCATTCATGCGACCCATATGACCGAAACCGAAACGCGTAGAGTTGCGCGTAGTGGTGCAGTTGCGGGTCTTTGCCCGATAACCGAGGCCAATCTCGGGGATGGCATATTTCCCGGCCATGCATTCGTTGAGGAGGGAGGCAGGATCGGCATCGGATCGGACTCGAACATCCTGATCTCCCTCGCTGGTGAATTGCGGCAACTCGAATACTCGCAGAGGCTGGGACGTCAGATGAGAAACGTACTGGCGGCGCCGAATGAATCCACGGGCCGTCATCTTCTTGAGTCAGCGGGCCGCGGTGGCACTGTGGCTTTGGGATCGGAGATTGGCATCGAGGCCGGCAACTCAGCCGATTTGCTGTCGCTCAATGTCGATGCCGTTTCCTACCTTGAGAGAGATGAAATTCTGGACCACTGGATATTTGCCGACGGGGTGACGATCGACAGCGTCTGGGTTCGCGGCCGCAGACAAGTCGTTGCGGGACGCCATGTCGCTCGCGACGAAATCAATCGTCGCTTTCTCGCCACGATGCATAAGTTGCTTCGTCGATAGCGGGCTGCAAGTGCGAGCGCGGGAAACACTTCCCGTAACGCTGCGAGGATATTTGGCCCGGCGTCCAGAACATAACTCCTTGGCAGCATCAACTGCAAAAGGGGCGTCGAGCGCCCCTTTTGTCTTTTATGTTGATCCGGTCGATCTAGTTGCGCCGGCCGGTAAAGACATTCAGGCCTACAAGGCGGTCGATGATCAGAACGACAATTGCCGAGCCAATGACCGACCAGGTGGAGACGGCAGCAATCAGCGGTCTATATTGGTACAAGAGATATTCGTAGATCTTGATGGGCAACGGCTGCAATTCGCGCGGCGTGAGAAACACGGAGATCGAAAAGTCGTTCCATGACGTTATGAACGCAAACAGGAAGCCGGCAATGACTCCGGGTTTGATCAAGGGCAGTGTCACCGAAACGAAAGTCCGCCATGGATTTGCCCCGACGCTGCTGGCTGCATCCTCCAGCGCAGGATCAAGATGCTCGGTAACCGCCGTGATGGTACGAACCGGATACGGCATGGTGATTATCACGTGGCCAATCATGAGGATGAACAGATTGGTCACACCGAACACGTAGATCATCACGGAATAAAGGGACAAGGCGAAGATCACCGAGGGCACCAGCAACGGTCCCATGAACGACAAGGTCAGGATTTTCGCCACCGTCGGCGGGGCTTTTCGCAATTGCAACGCAACGGGAAGGGCAAAGAGCGTCGAGACAGAAGCTGCCACCGATGCGACGACAAAACTGATGAGCGCACCATTAACGAAGCTGCCGTCGGTCAGCGCCGCAGTCATCCAGTGCAAGGTCAACTGTCGCGGTGGGAAAAACATCGCTTCCGCGTTCAAGGCTGCGCCCGCGACCACGATAAGCGGGGCGATAACAAAGACAAATGCACAAAATGCGGCAATTCCCAGTGCCGAAGGAAGCGGTAACCGCACTTTCCTGCCTGGAGCTATTAAGGTGGTGCTCATGCCGCTCTCCTCGCCGTTCGGAATGTTCGATTGATGGCGAACAAATAGATTGCGGTAATCAGGATGCTCAGGATTGTCAGGCTAATCCCGATCGCGGCGGCGAAGGGAAAATTGCCTTGCACGGTTGCCTGTTCGTACGCCATCATCCCCATCATTCTCACTCGACCACCCCCCATCAGGGACGGGATGGCGAATGCTGCAGCGTTTAGCGTGAAAGCAATCAGGGTGCCCGCGACCACTCCCGGCAGCGAGAGCGGAAATGTCACGGCCCAAAAAGTCCTGTACTTGTTCGCACCGACGCTCTCTGCCGCCTCTTTGAGCGCCGGGTCGATCGCGGCGATTACGCCGATAAGGGGCAAAACAACGTAAGGCACGGCAATCTGGATCAAGCCGATCAAGACGCCAAGCTCGGTATACATAATGCGGACCTTTGGCATGCCGATAAAGGTCAGGGCGCTGTCGACAAGTCCGCCGCTCATCAGAAGCACATTCAAGCCGAAAATCCGAATGACAATGTTTACCGAGAGCGAGACGACCACCATGCTGGTGAGAAAACCTCTCCGATGCGGGGGAAGTTCAGCGATATAGTAGGCAAGCACATAGCCGATAATTAAAGCAAAGACCGTGGAGACAACCGACAGCCTTACGGTCGTCCAAAGCGCTGTTTCCAGATAGAAGGGATCTGTCCAGAACCGCGCATAATGCTCGAGTGTGCCGGTAAACACAGGCGCACTGCCAACCTCATGCGTGGACATGCTTGTTCCGACAAGCCAGCCCATGGGGACAAAAAAGAACAGGATGACGAAGATGAAAGGCACGAATAGCGGTGCACGCGCGGCCCAGGCAACTACCCGGCCCCGCAGGCCGCCCTGATCGTCAGTCTGCGGCAATGACGGCATTGGTGACATTGATCCTGACCTTATCTCCGGGGTTCAAAATATCGGCGTTCGATCGCTCCTGAAGGAAGATCGGCGCCTCGGGGTCGTGCGTGAGATGGATACCGTAACGGATCGCCGATCCCTCATAGACCACGTCACTCACGGTGCCTTCGAGCTGGTTTGCAGTCAGATCGGTTCCCTGCCGCTCAAGCACAAGCCACTCGGGTCGAACGATGACGGTAACCTTCTCGCCTGTCGGCTTTGCCGCGGGCGCATGCGCGGTCACGATCGCACCATTGCCAAGCTTGATCTCGGCTTTGCTCTCCTGAGTATTCTGCACCAGTTCGCCATGCATGAAATTGGCGCTACCAAGGAAGCCCGCGACGAAACGGTTCGCTGGTCGTTCGTATACGGTCCGTGGGTCTGCTATCTGCTGAATTTTGCCGGATTGCATGACGACGACCTGATCGGACATCGAGAGCGCTTCTTCCTGGTCGTGGGTGACGAATAGCATCGTCACGCCAAGAGACCGTTGCAGCCGCTTCAGTTCAATGCGGAGTTCTTCACGCAGCCGCCTATCCAGATTGGATAGCGGCTCATCGAGAATGATGACCTCCGGATCAATGGCAAGGGCGCGCGCCATTGCGACGCGCTGCTGTTGGCCTCCGCTCAATTCGCGCGGATAGCGATCCTTCAACCCGGTCAATTGTACCATGCCAAGCGCCCGATCTACACGACGAGCAATTTCTTCTCTGGGTAGTTTGCGGATGCGAAGACCAAACGAGAGTATCTCCGCGACCGTCATATGGGGCCACAGGGCGTAATTCTGGAAAACCACGCCGATGTTGCGTTTGTATGGAGGCAGATGGGTTACTTCTCTGCCTCTGATCGACACGCGACCGCTATCGGGGATGATGAACCCACCGATCATGCGCAGCGTTGTCGTCTTGCCGCAGCCGCTCGGACCAAGAACGGTGATGAACTCACCGTTCTTGACCTGGAGAGAAACGTCATCGAGAACGATGACGTCGCCGTAAGCCTTGCGGCAATGCGAAAGCTCAATGTCAAAATTTTCAGCCATTAGCGTTGAATTTCCCGTTCCCAGCGCTGCTGCCATTGATCATAGACCGACACAATGTACTTCCAGTCGGCACTTTGAAGGTCATTGACGTTGTCCGGCGTGATCATGATCTTGGCCTGAACATCCTGCGGCAACTTGGTTTCTTTGTTCGTCGGGAAGTAGCCAAGGCGGGTTGCCATGTTGAGGCCGGCTTCGGGGCTCAACAAATGATTGACCAGCTTCTCTGCCAGTTCGGTGTTCGGCCGGCCAGCAACTACGCTGAGTGTCGAGGCAAGCGGGAAGAACCCTTCCTTCGGAATGGCACCCTGGATTTTCAGGCCTTCAGTGTCACGCGCCCAGGCAATTCGACCATCGGTCCACATGCTCATGGAAATCTGATCGTTGCGGTACAGTTCGAGATGGTTGGCATGGGAATCGACCCAGACATCGATGTTCTGGGCAATTTTTGCCATTTCAGCGAAGCCGGCGTCCGGACTGCGCTCACTGCCGCCGGCGCGCTTTGCGAAGAGCGTGATCAGATCGATGTTTTCGGGTCGGAAGCCGCGCAGTGCGATCCGGCCCTTATATTCCGGCTTTGCGAGATCGTACCACGATTCCGGGGCCTTAACTTCGGCCGGATTGTAGGCGATGACGTATGCTCCGAAATTCGCGGCAACGACCGCATCGGAGTAGATTGCCTTCGGGTAGATGTTTTTGAGATTGGGAACAAGCTTCGGGTCGAGGGGCGCAAAGGCCTTCTCAGCTTCCATACGGAGGGCGAAGACCGGATCGGAAACGATCACATCGACTTCCTTATTGCGGACGCGCGCGATGTTGCTGGCACCGGAACCCGCAACGATTGTCACCTTCACCCCGTTTTCCTGCTCGAAGGACTTGACGCTCGCAGCCATCGCCTCGTCGTAAGCGCCGCCGAAGCCGCTGAGAATAAGTTCTTTCTGTTGCGCGAGCGCTGCCGAGCTCAATGCGCAGGCTGCAACCAGCAACATGCCACCGGCGATGGCTTTACCAAAATGCCATTTCATATCAGTTCCCCTTTGGTTGAAGTTCGACCCGCACTAAGACGAGACAAACCGCTCCGCGCCGGAATCTTTGCCGCGCGCAGACACTCAGTTGAGTTCGGATTTCATGACTGGCCCCTCCTGGGGCGCGTCAACTCGCAAACGAGCGGCTCGCTCGAGGCGTCTGTTGCCGGCGACGGCCGATAATCAGCGTGGTCGGGCAAGTCCTGCATGAGCCCTGAAGCTCAAAAGTCTTTCGAGACCATTCCGGATCGAGCGGATTGTCAAACTGTGTACACGCCCAGACACCCACGGATCGCCGGCGATTAGTCCGGCGCGCAGCGTCTTGTTCGGAACTTCATTGATCATTTCGAATTCGAACCAGAATGCCATTTCCTGTTCTCCTCTTTCCGCATTCTTTGCTGCGGTTTGGTCTATACATATTAACAGATTGGCATGGCCAATCAAGTCAATTTTTATGCAGGCCTAAACGTAAGGCGGCCCCGCTATCGGGGGCCGCATGGTTGAACGCATTTACGCGAGTTCGACCGTCAACATGATGGGCGTTTTGTCGCCAAAGTTGCTGTCCAGAACCGCCCGGCCAACCTTGGCGAGGTCTTCGGCGTATTGCGGCAGGATCTCACCGAGCACCGGCGTTGCGATGTCTTCGGTTACTTCGCCGTATTGCACGATGACCTTGTTGCCGGTGCCCTGCGAATAGCGGATACGGCCGACCGGAGCGTCACACTGACGTTCCTTCACATGAACCGGCGAAGTGCTGACCACGGGAGCCCAGGCGTACATGGATTCACCGCTGACAACAGCGTGGTCCTGAACGACGGTGAACGGCAAAGCCTCGATGAGGTCATTGCAGAGTTCCGGGTTTTCCTTGGTAGCAAGATAGGCAATGACGCTGATGCCGAGTGGCTGCCATGTGAGGCGTACCTTCTGGCCTTCGTTGATCTTCACGCGCCGCGAGAGATCGGCCAGTGCCGCGATAGAACCTTCGGGGGTCTCGTAGGTGAGATGCTTGCCGATGCTCCAGGGGAAATAGTGGAAGGACCAGGCAGCCAGTCGGTTGAGATATCCGAGGAACGCCTTGACCGCCTCAACCGCTTCCCCGCGGCTGGAAGCTGTCGGCAGGTGCTTCGTGATCGCTTCGGCGAACGCGCCCATTTCCTGCAGGCCGCTATAACGCAGGTAGTTGCTGTATGCGTAATCAAAGCGATGAACCAGTGCGCAGCACTGCTCGAGGGTGAAGCGCTCGTCCTGGAACGTGAGCAGGAGGGGGTACCAT
The DNA here is from genome assembly GCF_014926405.1 of Agrobacterium vitis. Classification (NCBI taxonomy): domain Bacteria; kingdom Pseudomonadati; phylum Pseudomonadota; class Alphaproteobacteria; order Hyphomicrobiales; family Rhizobiaceae; genus Gillisella; species Gillisella vitis. Next base: position 37,019 of record NZ_JACXXJ020000001.1, on the reverse strand, counting down.
GTGTACATCGACTGGTCGCGAAGCATGCCGTTCACGAAGTCCAGGTTGGTGAAGTACTGGTTGTTTGTGCCGACCGCGAAGGTCCCGGTGCGGATATCGTGAAGTTCCTTCGGCTCGGTGCTTTCATAAGCACGGGTCGCCTCCTTCACCGCCTTCACGACGTCACTCAAGCTATTATACGACATTTCGCAGATCCCTATCGTTGATCGTGCGGCTACGAGGCCGCACGGGGATAAGCATATCCAATAATGCCATTTTGTATAGACCATTTATCCATTCTGGTTTGGACGATGATGCTCTTAGCTTCCCGAAATTGGAACGTACGGCGAACATAAGTGCCGTGAAGCCACGCCGGGCACTCTAGGTCGATGTCCTCTGGGTGACTGCTTGGGGAGAAATATTTTCCATAAACGGTCAAAATTGGGGGATAAGTAGACAAATATGGCATTATGTATAGCATAAATCTGCGAGAACGACTATTTTTATCATCATTTCGGCTTGAGATCGGCGAATAAACAAATATGGACTATACCTATTCAGGTTATGGCTTTCGGTTTGACCTGAAAAAATTCCAAAAGGGGAAGCGAAATGGGAAGATTGGTTGAGATCGCGTGGCCAGAGCTCGACATCGTCGTGGTGGCCGAGCTCGCAGACGAGGAAAATCCCGAACTCTGCGAGGAGTTTTGGCAGGACCTGCCATTCAAGGTCATGCAGGCGCATCCGGTCGTGTCGGGAGAGTCACTTTATGCGTGGACGCCAACGATCAGCACGGCACCAGTTCGGTTGCGCCGACGCATTGTCGATTGCGCAATCGGTGACCTGAGATACTCCCAAGCCACCGGCAACAAGTTTTCGATCCAGTACGGCAAGGGACTTGAGCCGCTCGCTCAGCCCGTCCTCGGAAAAGTCCTGGAGGAATATCATCATCTGCTGCCAGTCGTCGGCAAGGCGATCTGGAACAACCTGTTTTTCGTAAAGGAAAAGATCTTCGTGGAGGTAAGGCCGCACGACGTGTCACAGGCGTTCAAAGGCGAAGGCAGGTTTGCAAATCTGAAGGGCGCTGCTGCGGTATTTTATGCGGAAGCCAAAAGGATCCAGACGGACGAACCGGAAGACTTGCGTCGCATACGGACGGGTGAGATTGGTGACACTGGAACGTATGGTCAGTATTTCACTGCGTGGGACTTCGCCAACGGCATGCTCCGCGACTACATCATGTACACTGCGTATCCACTTCTGAAGCTGATCGACACACTCTCGCATGAGGATTTTGTGGCGGCGGTCGAGGCGTTTGATCCTGCCTATTCGGAATATCTTGGCTACTCCGGACTGAACACGCTGCTCGACTTCTCCAACAAGCTGCGTGCCGCCATCCGTGAGACTGACGACAAGGAAGAGCTCCGCACGCTGCTGCGAACCTTCATTATGTATGGCAATCGGCTATGCGCCTGGTCATATCATTACTTCCCCTGGTACCTTGGGATGTTTTACGGGCGTGCAGTGAACGGTCAGGAATTTCCCGGTCGATTCAACCAGATTAAGCCAAACTAATCAGTCTCATAGAATATATCCATTCCTCCGGGCGGCCCGTTTCGACGTGGTCGCCCGCTCCATTTTTTGGGATGGAGCTTTACACAGGGGCAGATTTGGTATGGTATATACAAATATGGGGCCACAACGCGAATATGTCTGCCCCTCCCTCATCCTAAAGGTTTGAATATGCCCAACACGCTCGTCCCAGGAAAAGTAACGCTCGAAACATTGGCAGCCGTCTATGAGAACGCATTGATCCCAAAGCTGGATGCGGACTCCCTGAAAAGGGTACAGGCATCCGCCGACAGGGTGGCCGAGATTGCGGGAGGAGATGAGGCGCATTACGGGATCAATACCGGCTTCGGAAAGCTGGCGAGCGTGCGCATTCTCGCCGACGACGTCGAAACCTTGCAACGGAATCTGATCCTTTCTCATTGCTGCGGTGTCGGCGCTCCACTCGCCGACGGCATCGTGCGCCTCATCATGACGTTAAAGCTGATTTCGCTAGGACGGGGCGCTTCGGGCGTCAGGCCGCAAGTCATTCACGTGCTCGCCGCCATGCTCGAGAAGAATGTCCTTCCGATCATTCCCGAAAAGGGATCTGTGGGCGCATCGGGCGACCTCGCGCCACTCGCTCACATGACGGCGGCTGTGATCGGTGAAGGCGACGCCATGTTCGATGGCGAAGTCATGTCGGCAAAGCAGGCGTTGGCCAAAGCCGGTATCACCCCGATTACGCTAAAGGCCAAGGAAGGCCTGGCGATGATCAACGGTACTCAAACCTCAACCGCCCTCGCACTTGTTGGCCTCTTTCGGGCTCACAGGGCACTGGTATCGTCGCTGGTATCCGGTGCGCTCTCAACCGACGCCGCGATGGGATCGACCGCGCCTTTCCACCCGGAGATCCACACTCTTCGCGGCCATCAGGGTCAGATCGACGCTGCACAGGCGCTGCGCTCGCTCATGGATGGCTCCGAAATCCGCGCAAGTCATGAAGAAGGCGATGAGCGGGTTCAGGACCCGTACTGCCTGCGATGCCAGCCACAGGTGGCAGGAGCCTGCCTGGACCTCCTGCGTCAGGCTGCCAACACTTTGATGATCGAGGCGAACGCTGCCACCGACAATCCCCTCGTGCTCTCCGATGGAACGATCGTCTCTGGCGGCAACTTCCACGCCGAGCCCGTAGCCTTTGCCGCGGATCAGATTGCCATCGCCATCTGCGAGATCGGTGCAATCGCACAGCGACGTATCGCCCTGCTGGTGGATCCGGTTCTTAGCTACGGTCTCCCCGCATTTCTGACACCCAGACCAGGTCTGAATTCCGGCTTCATGATCGCCGAGGTGACCTCTGCTGCTCTCATGTCGGAAAACAAGCAGATGTCGCATCCTGCTTCGGTTGACTCCACACCAACTTCCGCAAACCAGGAGGACCACGTGTCCATGGCTTGCCATGGTGCCAGGCGTCTCCTTCAGATGACCGAAAACCTGTTCTCTATCGTGGGGATCGAAGCTATCAGCGCCGCTCAGGGCATTGATCTCAGGGCTCCTCTTTCCTCGAGCCCGGCGCTTGATACGGTCCGCAAGGGAATCCGCGCCGTAATACCCAAGCTCGAAGATGACCGCTACATGGCTGACGATCTCAAGCGCGCAACCGAGCTTGTCGCGAGCGGTCGCTTGATTGCTCCGTTGACGAAGGGCCTCCTGCCGGTTCTCTGATTGGCAGTGATATTGTCCTGGTGGCGGCGACGTTAATCTCGCCGCCATGCATTTTCACATTTCGGTCGAAAACCCTTCTTTCCATTGACCTTAGCAATCGCGATCTGGCCTTCGTTTGGTGTACGATTAATCAACCATATGTTATAGACCATTGATACGGTTTTTGCAGATGGTGAAAGAGGTACGATCGTGAGCAGTTCCAATATTTCAAAGGCAGCGTCGCTTGCCCATGGATGATCTTGCAATAGAAAAGCATGCCGCATCTCGATACTCGGAGATCCAGCGTGACATCGAGAACAAGATTGCCACGGGTGAGTGGGGCCCAGGTGCCCGGATTCCGCCGGAGCGTGAGTTGGTCGACATCTATAACTGCTCTCGGATGACGGTGAACAAGGCTCTGTCGAGCCTGGCTGCTTCGGGAATGATTACCCGGAAGCGCCGATCCGGGTCCTTTGTAGCTCCGCCGCGGATCGAAGAGCCGTTGATGCACATTCAGGACATCCGTGCAGAGGTCATGGCGATTGACCGGACCTACACGTTTGAGATCACGGATCGGAGCATTCGCAAGGCGACCGACCCTCTAGATGCGCGTCATGTCGGCGTTCCTGTCGGGACGCGTCTTTTGACCCTTGAAGTCATGCACTACGCTGACAATCTCCCGTTCACCATGGAAACCCGCCAAATCAACCTCGACGCGGTTCCCCAGGTGGAGAGACTTCAGTTCAAGGACGAACCGCCCGGCAGTTGGCTCCTTCATAACGTTCCGTTCACAGACGGAGAACATTCGATACGAGCGGTGTCGGCTGACGCCATACTTGCTCGCCGGTTGCAAGTGGTTGAGCGAACCGCATGCATATCCATCGCGCGCCGGACCTGGCTGGATGAACAGCTTATTACCTTCGTCCGTCTTATTTATCCTGGCGACCGCCACCGTTTCGTGGTGCGCTTCAAGCCGTCAGCACAACCGGGCGTGTCCTAGGCTGCCTCGTCGGGCGATAAGCCAAACTTTGTAAGTTGGTGGGTTGGCGAAGCTGCCGAACTTTTTCGGTGGCTTCGTCGCGGTTTTCCACTTGAACTGCGTTTCCGGGCGAAGACAAATCGCCGGCCTCTTTCGCCCTTGGGAACAGGCTGCAATGCAGCCCTGATGGTTCGAAGAAACTATTCGCCCATTTCAATGAAACCCCGCTATAAACCATTGGCCATTCCGACATAACATAATCCTCATCAAAGCCGATTGCGACAGATTAGTACGCCCGAGCATTTCGCCCGGGAAGGACGTTTGTTGCCGTTGCAAAGGTCAAGATAGGAAGTGTTTGATGGCTCTCGTCCGCATAGGAGTGGATATCGGCGGAACGTTCACCGACTTTGTCGGTTGGCGTTCTGACAGCTCCCAGGGAATTACTCGTCTGAAGGTTCCCTCTACGCCTCCGCACTTTGCGGAAGGGTTCAAGGACGGGTTTGAGCCGCTTCTCGACCAGCTGCGAATTTCGGATGATGACGAAGTCGTTGTCATGCACGGTACGACGGTTAGCACCAATACGGTGATCGAACGATCCGCAGAACCCATCGCGCTTTTCGTGACGGAGGGTTTCCGCGACATCCTTGAGCTCCAGCGCCTTCGTCTCAAGAATCCCGTAGATTTATTCTCCTCCCGCGCAATTCCGCTTGTAGCTCGGGACCTCGTTTTCGAGATCCCGGAACGTCTCGATGCCGATGGCGAGGTGCTTACACCGATCGACGCCGAAGCAGTTCGCCGGGCAGTGGCTGGCGTTAAGGCCGCCGACGTTAAGGCAATCGCCGTCGTTTTTCTTCACAGCTTTCGAAATCCTAAGCACGAGCGCGGGATCCGTGGCTTGATCAATGAGATCGACCCGGAAATGGACGTCTGTATTTCGAGTGAAATCTGGCCGCGCATCGGGGAATACGAGCGTGCTGTCAATGCAACTTTAAACGCCTATGTCAAACCCCGCGTCCAGGCATATCTGCAGGAGATTGAGCGCTACGTCACTAACAGGCTTTCATCTGTCCGGCTGTTTGTGACGCGCTCCAATGGTGGTGCACTTGGGCTTGCGGACGCGGCGAAGTTTCCGGTTCACACGCTGTTGTCGGGGCCGGCGTCCGGGGTGACCGCCGCACAGACTGTCTCTTCGCTCAGCAAGCATGAATACTTGCTCACCTTTGATATGGGCGGCACGAGCACAGATGTGTCGCTGGTCCGTCAGGGCAACCCGACGGTCACCTCGCAGGGAGCAGTAGGCGACTTTCCCATTACCTTGCCCGTAACCGAGATTGAAGCGATTGGCGCCGGTGGCGGCTCCCTAGTCCATCTCGAGGGACCCGCGATGCGGATCGGCCCTGAAAGCGCTGGCGCCTATCCTGGCCCGGCAGCCTTCGGGAGGGGTGGCGTCCGCCCAACAGTGACCGACGCTTATCTTCTATGCGGCTATCTCAATGCCGGCAATTTCCTTGGCGGCGCCATGCCTTTGGACGTGAACCGCGCTGCGACAGCATATGACAGTATTGCCGGCCGGCTCAGCGTGACGACTGCGGAAGCTGCCGATGCCTGCCTTTCCGTGACAACCTCGACGATGGTCAGCAGGATTCTGCCCTATCTCGCTGCGCACGGACTCGACCCGCAGAACGTGACGCTTGTGACGTTCGGCGGAAACGGAGCTCTGCATGGACCACTGCTTGCGGACGAGGTTGGAATAAATTCGGTCATCGTGCCTGCCGCGCCTTCGGTTTTCTGCGCCTGTGGCGGCGTGGTCACGACCCTCACCCACGATGTCGTCAACGTCATTCAAGGCACGACGATAACGCATGAATCGCTCTCTGACGCATTCAGGCACCTCGCATCGGAGACGGTCGACTGGCTCAAGCAGCAGGTGGAACTCGATCGCCTGACGTCGATCGATCACGAATTTTGGGCGGAACTACGATATAAAGGGCAGTCATTCCAGGTTCCGGTCGTCGTCCCGACCAAAGCCGATGGCAGCTTCCCGGATCTGGCAACGATTTCCGATCGCTTCCATGACGAGCACAACAGGCTTTATGCCCATTGCGACCGGAATGCTGCCGTCGAATTTGTAGAGTTGCGCGTTCGCATCCGCGGAAGCCTGCCCTCTCCCTCGCAGGTGAATATCGAGGGGAGCTCCAGGAGGGGCGAGGTCTCAGCCATCGCCAGGCGCGACCTCCGTATCGCGGGGCGGCTTTATCCAAATACTCCGATCTATGCCCGCAGTGACCTCGAAAGAGGAAGCAGGGTCGAGGGGCCATGCATCATCGAAGAGGATGACTCAACGATCCTTGTCCCGCCTGCCTACACGGCCGAAGCAATCAGCTCCGGTGCTATTTCTCTGGATCGGAGGGGCTAAAACATGGATCCCGTTCAAACCGCCATCATGGCAAATCGCTTCAACGCAATTGTCGAAGAAGCGTCGTCGACGCTGCAGCGCACGGCGCACACGACCTTCGTGAAGCTCGTCCAGGACTTTCAATGCGCGCTCGCCAATGCGGATGGAGAAGCATTTGCCTACCCGATCAATACTGGCGTCAGTGCGTTCATAGGCCTGTCGGTGAAAGGAGGGCTAGGGGATATCCCGCTCTCTTCGCTCAAGCCAGGTGATTGCATTATCACCAATGACCCGTTCTCCAGCGACGGGATGGTTACTCACATGATGGACGTATCGCTTGTCCGTCCGATCTTCCGGGATGGCCAACTCATCGCATTGGCGTGGGCATTCGTACATGCGTCCGATATTGGCGGCGCAGTGCCAGGTAGCATTGCTCCGACCCTGACCGAGGTCTTTCAGGAAGGGCTGCGACTTCGCCCGGTCCTACTCTATCGGGAAGGTGTCCTCAATGAATCTGTGAAGAACATCCTCCTGGACAATAGTCGCATCTCCAGCGAACTCTGGGGTGATATCCAGGCGATGCTCTCGGCATTGAAAAGCATGGATGTCCGGCTGGGCCAGTTGTGCGATCGCTATTCGACCGACGAGGTCCTGAAGGGAATGGACGCGACCCTCGCGCTGTCGGAGGCGCGTGCACGGGAAGTGATCTCGGCCATCCCGGATGGCACCTACGAGTTCGCTGACTACATCGAAGGAATGCGGCCTGGTGAGTACATCAATATTCACGCGCGCATGACCGTCGACGGAAGCAACCTGATCTTCGATTTTACGGGTACAGATCCACAGGTGCTCGCGGCGTTCAACTACGTGACGGGGACGACAACCCACCCGTATACGTTGCAATCGCTCATCTACTACATTCTGACGAAGGCGCCCGATGCGCCACGAAACCGGGGTCTCCTCCGCCCCGTCAGGATCATAGCGCCTCGCGGCACCATCATTAACGCGAACTTCCCAGCGGCCGGGGGATCGCGTGTTACTGCGTCGACACGCGTATACGACGTTGTCCTCGGTTGCTTGAACGCAGCAATACCCGACGCGCTGGCAGCGGCGGGTCCTGGCATGTCCGGCATTATAGTCGTGACAGGCCGCGACAGGCTGCATGGTGGTAAGCGCGTTAGTGTAATCAATCCGATTTGCGGCGGCGGCGGTGGTCGAATCGGACAGGATGGGATCGATGGCATCGACAACCGTTCCGGTTCGTTGCTGACGGTCCCCGCGGAAACTGTCGAAGTCGAAACGATCATGCGCGTGCGGCGCTATGGTCTGCTCGCAGACAGTCAGGCGCCGGGACGCTGGCGCAGTGGCGCGGCCGTTGTTCTTGATCTCGAGAATACCGATGTCGAAGCGGTCATGACCGTCCGCGGAATGGATCGTCTCAAATTCAGCCCTTGGGGCGTCGAAGGCGGAGCGCCGGGATCGCTCGCCCGGGTCATCATGAACCCAGGCCGCAAGGATGAGCGCGACATCGGCAAGATCGATGTTCTGCATTTCAAACGCGGTGACGTGGTTCGCTTGATCACTCCAGCCGGTGGCGGGTTCGGCCCTGCTGCAGAAAGGGATCCCCACCAGGTCGCCAGCGACGTCAAGCGTGGCCTGGTCTCAGTGGATTGGGCTCGAACCGCCTACGGGGTTGTCGTTCGTGATGATTATACAATCGACGATGCGGAAACCAAAGCCGCCCGATCGCAAATGGCAGCTCGTCAAGGGCGGTTCTCCGTTTGCGAGACCCGGCGAGCATTCGATGCGATCTGGCCAACCGATGTCCGAGCCGCGCTTGCGGTTGGAGCCTTCGCTTATGACGCTTCGGTAAGACCAATCCTCGTGCGAAACACAGTTTCGCGCTTCATGGAGAGCAGCAAAACCGCGACCATTGAAGCAATATCCGACGCTCTGGCCGAGGAAAACAGAAAACTGCAATTGTAGTGGGATGCGGGAGCGGTCGGCAGGCCGGCCGCTTCAACTATAATGGAGAGTCCAATGCCGTAATCCGTTGATACACTTCGCTCTATGTGAACAACACCAAGCCTGACTGTTGTCGAAACTGGGAGTTTTAAACAGTTCGGCTTTGACGCAATGAAAAGAAAGGGGAATACAATGAATACTCGTTCGTCCGCAATGATCATGAGCCTTTGGCTCGCCGCCGGAGTGGCCTTGACGACTTCGATCGCCAGCGCCCAGGAGGCAAAAGAAGGTACCGCCTACGAGGTCAAGCTTCCGACCACGCCCGCGAAGAGCGTCGAGCCGACCGAGAAGCTGGCTAAGGCCGGCAAGATCGTGATGTGCACGGAACTGGGCAATCCGCCCGGTGGTTTCCTGGCTGAAGACGGGGTAACCCCCAAGGGATTCAACGTTGACGTCATGTCGGCAATCGGCCCAGTCATGGGCATCAAAAGTGAAGTGGTTCACTACCCGTTCGCAAGTATATTCGCTGCCCTCGACACCGGCAAATGCGATGCGGTTATGTCCAACAATTCGAAAAGCCCGGCCCGTATTGCTAAGTACAACTTCGTCGAATACATCCGCGAACGCATGGGGCTTCTCGTCCCGAAGGGAAACCCTCTTAATATCAAGACATATGAGGATCTTGCAGGCCATCGCGTCGCGGTACTTGTCTCGAGCACGAATGAACGGTTGCTGAAAGAGGCGAGCGCGAAAGTCGAAGCTGAAGGCAAGCCAGCTATCGAAATTCAATCCTACCCCCAGAATACAACCACGTTCCGCCAGCTCGATCTGAAGCGCGTCGACGCATTTGTCAGCGACGCTATGACGTTGTCCTACTTCATGAAGCTTACGGACGACAAGTATGAGATCGGCGGCCTTCCGATCGATCCCCTAACGATCGGAATCGTCCTCAGAAAGGACGATCCTGCATTGCACGAAGCAGTGCGTAAGGCCTACGTCGCTCTTTTTGAGGGCGGCTATGTCGAGCAAGCGGCCAAGACCTGGGGTATGGATGGCCACGTCGAGCTGTGCCGCGATGACAAGCAGTGCCCGTGATCGGGCGATGACGCTGTAAGCTCCATGCGTTCGGGCAGCTGTAAGGCTTTAGCTTGCCGCCGCGGCGGCAGGCTTCCGTCATAAGAGGACCATCTCTCGGCGCGGCGGACTCAAACAAAATAAATGGGGACCATTATCGAAATGCAGTTCGATATCACCTTTTTCCTGGATTTTGTCTTCAATCCTCGCCCGGCGCTTCTGCGAGGCCTGCTGACGACGGTGCTGGTGGCATTCGCCTCCATGGTCATCGGCGTCGTGCTGGGACTGGTGCTTTCGCTTTTCGGGCTTTCGCGATTGCGTGTGCTTCGCTGGTTCAACAGTGTTTACATCTTCGTGTTTCGAGGCACCCCACTTCTAGTGCAGGTCATTATCATCTATTTCGGGCTGCCTTACCTCACCAATATTGACCTTTTTCCACAAGACTTTCACCTGTTCGGGTTTATTTCACTCAGCGGCACAATAGTCGCGGGAGTGACCGCGTTTGCATTGCATGAGGCCGCATTTTTCAGCGAAATATCCCGCGGCGCGATCGCGTCGGTAGATCACGGGCAGTGGGACGCTGGCAAGGCCGTGGGAATGACACCGAGGCTGCTGATGCAGAGAATCATTCTGCCACAGGCGATCCGCATCATGCTGCCACCGCTGGGCAACCAGATGAACGGCATGTTCAAGGCGACATCACTCTTATACCTGATCGCAGTTCCGGAGATGTTGTTCATCGCCGATGCAGTCAACTCTGTGACATTCAAGACTTTCGAGGTCTATCTCGGTGTATCGATCTATTACCTGGCCCTGACAACCGCGTGGAGCTTCGTCCAAGCCGCATTGGAGAAACGCTATTCAAAGGGGTTCGCATCGATATGACACCGCTCCGTCCCCCATTCTGCAAGCGTCTTCGCGCTAAGCCACAAATTTCTCGTGAACGCAGACAAGTTGCTCCGGGAGCTCAACCATGAACTTCGATTTCAACTACTTCCTTGAGCTGGTTTTCTCGCCGCCATCGCAGCTTTTGTATGCTGTTTGGATCGCAGTCTCCGTCACACTTACCTCGATGATAGCTGGCGTGGTGGCCGGCTTGTTTCTGGCCCTGTTCGGATTGAGCCGCTTCGGTGTGCTCAGGGGGTTCAACTGGCTCTACGTCTGGTTCTTCCGCGGTACGCCAATTCTTGTCCAGCTGTTTCTGATTTATTTCGGGCTGCCATACCTCATCGGCGTCGATATTTTTCCGTCCACGATCAGCACACCGGTCTTCTCGATCAGCGGCGCTATTGTCGCCGGGATTTTAGCCTTTAGCCTCCATGAAGCAGCTTACATGAGCGAAATCACGCGTGCTGGTATCAGGTCGGTCGACAATGGACAAAGCGAGGCTGCGAAGGCACTCGGCATGATGCCATCGATGGCGATGCGTCGTATCATTCTTCCCCAGGCGCTGCGCATAATCCTGCCATCGCTCGGAAACCAGTGCAACATGATGTTCAAGACCACCGCGTTCCTGAGCGTTATCGCCGTACCGGAACTCGTCCATGTTGCTGACAGCATGCGATCGCAAAACTTCAAGACATTTGAAGCCTATGCCGCGATTTCCGTCTACTACCTCGTCCTGACCGGAGTATGGACTGGGTTGCAGCAATGGATCGAGAACCGGCTTTCCTGGAGCCCGCGAACCGCCGCGCGAAGACCAGACGCAAAAGCTGCCAACCTCTTACAAATGGATACCTGATATGGCCGATCATTCCGAAGGCAGCGTCGCACCTGCCGTTGAACTCCGCAACGTGAGCAAATCATTCGGCACCTTGAGCGTGTTTGAAAACATCTCGATGACCGTTCGACCCAAAGAGACTGTTGTCGTGATCGGTCCGTCTGGATCAGGCAAGACGACGCTTATTCGGTGTATAAATCATCTCGAAGAAATCCAGAACGGCGAGATATTTATGAATGGAACCCTCGTCAGCAACAAGATTGTTGGCGGCAAGAAGGTTGACCTCAGCGAAAGGGAGAAGGCCTCTATACGACGCAACGTCGGTATGGTCTTCCAGCGGTTCAATCTTTTCCCACATCTGACCGCCCTTCAAAACATCATTGAAGCACCGGTCCATGTGCTCAAGCAGACAAAACGGGAGGCGACCGAGCGCGGGTTGGCGCTCCTCGATCGTGTGGGTCTGACAGACAAAAGAGATCAGTATCCCGCTCAATTATCAGGAGGACAGCAGCAGCGTGTCGCGATTGCACGTGTCCTCGCCATGAATCCAGAAGTCGTGCTGTTTGATGAACCAACCAGCGCGCTTGACCCTGAAATGGTTGGCGAGGTTCTAGCTGTTATGAAGGAACTGGCGGGAAAAGGAATGACCATGATTGTCGTGACACATGAGATGGGATTTGCCCGTGAAGTGGCTGATCGTGTCGTTGTTATGGACAAGGGCTCCATTATCGAGGAAGGACCACCTGAGCAGATTTTCTCGGCACCGAAAAACGCGCGTACAGCGTCCTTCCTGGAACGTATTGCTTGACCGCAACAGAGGTCGAGTAATCGAGCCATCATTGGCTCCGAACCGACTTCCTGGGCGATCAGGGTTGGAAAAACAAGGTCGCTGGCCCGGAGAGGCTTAAATGACGGTCCGAAACCCTGCGGATCGACGCAATGGAACAATCGTCATGGCTATCTCCGCAACTACCCGCCTTTCGGAATTCATCGCGAACGTACGCGAATTGCCGACGGAGGTTTCGGAAAAAGCCAAGCTACATATCGCGGATACTCTGGCATGCATCTATGCCGGTTCCGCTTCTGAAGCCGTAGCGCTTTTGGAGCGGGTCTGCGCACCTTCCGACGACAACGCGCCATTTATCGCCCCCGGTTTGGGACGCTGGAGCGATCCGGCTCTGGCGGCCATGCTTATCGGTGTCTGCGCGCACGCGGACGATTTTGACGATACCAGCGAGTATTCGATGAATGGTCATCCCAGCGCGCCCATCGTCAGCGCGCTGATACCGACCGCCGTTGCGACAAAAGCGAGCGGTATGGCAATGGTTCGCGCCTATGCTGTTGGGATCGAGGTAGCTTGCAAGCTCGGCAGCGCCATCGGCACGGCACATACGCGTCGCGGTTGGCACACTATGTCGACCCTCGGAACTCTCGGCGCCGCGGCTGCCGCCGCCCATCTTCGTGGTCTTCATACCGGTCAAACCGAGCGTGCCCTGGCAATCGCCTCTTCTTTCGCTGGAGGGCTTCTGGGTAACACGGGAACCATGACCAAAAGCCTCCATTGTGGGCGTGCGGCGCAGGCCGCCTATCTCGCCGCCGCGCTTGCCGAGCAAGGTTTCTCCGCCGGCGCGGATATCCTGGAGGCCGAGAATGGGTTTCTGGCCGCACTAACCGACCGATCTAAGGACCGCATCGACCTCTCTGGAATTGGTGACGTTTGGGAACTGGTTTCTCCTGGCCTCGCTGTAAAGCTTTACCCATGCTGCAGTTGCACCCATCTGGCCATCGACGGGGCGATTGAAATTCAACGCCGTCATGCGATCGACCCGGAAAGAATTGAGCAAGTCACGTGTGCGGTTCGCGAAGAATGCACGCATTACTTGCGCTTCCCCAATCCGACTACCGGCATCGAGGGCAAATTCAGCATGAACTACACAGTCGCCGTGGCGTTGGCGCGCGGCAAAGTGACACTGGACGATTTCGAAACGGCCGCTCTGGGGCATGACGATATCGCATTGCTCATGCCTAAGGTTCACATGGTCGTTCGCCCAGACGAGAAGGACGCCGGGGAAATCGAGGTCATCCTGAAGGGCGGATTACGTTTGACGGCGTACCGGGACGTTCCCCGAGGATCTCCAGAAACGCCGGCAGATTGGGAAGATATCATCGGAAAGCTGCGGGACGGCCTGGCGCGAGCCGGGAGACTTAGGCCGGTCCATCCTGAAACGCTTTTTGCAGGATTGCGAGAAATGGATAAACAGTCCGAATTTCTCAATCTCTTGCGCACATGATTTTCCAGCATCCCTTGCCGGGAATACTGGCCAGAACAATAGTGTCCTGGGTAAGTGAATCCGCGCCTTCAGTAGCGACGCTCTAGCACACGCACATCATCAGGCAGAGAGTTAGCGAGGGGACGCGCTTTAATAGTCAATGCGTCTAGAATGTGAGGAGTTGGGCTAGGATGACCACGCCGAAAATAGACCTCTCACATCTGGCAGCTTTTATCACCGCCTGCGATAGTATCAGCATGTCGCGAGCGGCGGATGCGATTGGACTCACAACCTCTGCCTTCAGCGCACGACTGCATGGGTTGGAAACGCGGCTTGGGTTGAAACTCTTCGCTCGCCACGGTCGGAACATGTGGCCGCTGCCATCAGCCGTTTGGCTGTATAATCGGAGTGTCCGCCTTCTGCTGGCGGAGGAATTTCTGCGCCTGCGCCTGCGCGTTCGCTCGGGCGCCGAAGAAACTATTCGAAGCGTTATCATCCAATTGGACGAAGCATATACAGGAACGTATATGGCGCTTGCTGTCCAGGACGCGATCCGACGCGTGCATTCCATCCAGCAGGATTGCTTTCTCGATCTTATTTCGTCGCGTCATTCGCCTTTTGAGTCACGCGCCGACCAGCAGCCTATGATTGCAAACTCCTCGTCAATATTGGAGTTGTCCGTCCGGTGCACCAAAGGAAATAACAGACCAGACGAACCTTCCGTGATGCCCATCGGTACGTGGATGGCGGTAGGTGAAGGTGCGTTCGATCCGCAGATGAATAAGGATGCGCTCAGAGACATGATAGTTCCCGAACTCCCGGGAACATTGAGCGATGACATAGCACGACACCCTAATTGGCCCCGGCTGTCGCACAAAGTCGCTACAGCGGCAGTTGGCCTTCAAGACTACTTCGGCATGGCACTTCTCTTTTCCAGTCATGACCTTCTGTTGCCGCGGCCGCTTATGCCGGCCCGTATTGCAGATATTGCACCACGAATGTACGCGGTGCCTGATGGTCCACCTTGCGTCATTCATGCGCGCGAGTCGGGATTGGACCCCGTTATGCAAACATTCCTGGCAGAGTTGCGGCGGTCTCTTTCAACAGACGGCTCGTCCGGCGGCCGCTTCCAGCCCTTCAGCCCTGCGGCGACGCTAAAGCAGATAGCAACGTTCAACCTTGTCGTGAAAACGGGCAGCATGGCCGCCGCTGCGCGCGCTGTTGGCCTGACTGCTCCTATGGTCCCGACGCAGATCGCTCTGCTTGAAACTGCCCTGGAAACCTCATTGATTGTTAAGGGCCGCGGGGGTTCCACTCCAACGGAATCCGCCATGAGGCTACATCCTATCTGCCTTGGGATCGAACAATGCTTCAATGATGCTCTCGCAAAGAGCGGCAAGGTGGCTGCGGAGTTCCGGCAGTCTATTCGCATCGGTCTACCCCCGAGCTGGAGCAGCGATTCGCGCACGTCCGAATGCATGGCCGAAGCGTTGAGCGCGTTTCACCGTGAATTTCCAGATTGCCGGATTGAAGTCGTTGAAGGTCCCCGTGACACTCTCCATGGAGGAGTACGCAGCGGTCAACTTAATATAGCTGTCGTGGGGAGAGTTGACCTTCAAGTCGGGAGTTTACCCGTAGGCGCGAGCGAAGACATTTCGTTAATCGTAAATAAGAACGTTGGGTTTTGTCCACAATCCAAACGCGTGTCTGCCGACGAGCTACGGGGAATTCCGCTCATTCTGGCACCGGCACACGTGACGATGCATCAAACTCTGATTACGGCGCTTGCCAAGGCGACGGTGCAACTCGAACCAGTCATGCGACTTGGCTCAATCCCGTTGATTGTTTCGGTCATACGGCGCTCGCCATTCGGGACGATATTGCCCGCTTCTGTCGTGCGCAAGGAGCTTGAGGATGACTTGGTAGAGGCCTTCCCCCTCGACCATATCGTGCCCAGACGGCGTCTATGGGCGATTTTTTCCACCGACAATCCACTCAGTGAAATCGAACGTCGGCTAGTTGGGCATATAAAGGACGCGTTTGCCGGCACGTTCTGAGCGCGATACACCAAGAAACAAAAAGATGGGCGACCGTTTGTCCGGCCAAGCGCTCATCGATATGTCCCAGGAAAAACGATGTCCTGGTCGACAAGGACATTGAACTTGTAACCCGGCCGGATCTCGAGAGTCGGCTGCACGTCCATATTTCTCTGGATGGCCCGGTCTGCGACACGACCGAAGGTCTCGGCAAAATTCCGCCGGGCGGCATCCGAGGCGGTGTCCTGTGTCGCCAGCGTCGAACTCTGCGGAACGGCCATGTCGATCCCCGTGCCGATCACCGCAATGAGGATCGCCGATCCAAATGTCTGGAGCCACTTCCTATCGACCTTGTCGCGAAAGCCGCTGTAACCTTGCGCGTCTGTGCCAGCCATGCCGCCGATCTGGAGCGTTGAGCCGTTCGGGAAGATGATGTCGGTCCAGACGACCAGAACACGGCTCTGGCCAAACGAGACCTTGCTGTCGTACCGACCGAACAGTTTCGTTCCCTGCGGGATCAGAAGCCGATGTCCCGTCGCTGAATCATAGACGTTCTGGCTCACCTGGGCGGTGATGCGACCGGGAAGGTCGGAATTAATCCCGGTGATCAAGGTCGCGGGAACGACCGAGCCGCGCTTGAGTTCGTAAAGCGACTGCTGGGGCACGACACGGTTCGGAAGATAGCCGAGCTCCTTGAGGTCGGCATTGAAGAAATCCTCCTTGGATTTCTGGCCGTTCGGATCAACATTTTGACCGCCGAGTCCCGCACGAAGAGCGGCCGAGTACAGGTCGGATGCGCCCGGTGTCGTCGCAGTGGAAACGCCGTTCGTCTTCGTCGCGGCGGTGTCGTTTGTATCTGATCCCTGCCTGTCGAACTTGCCGCGGTCGACAGCGATCGGTGAGTCATAGGCGGCGTCATTGGCCTGCAGCCGGGCCATTCTCTGGCGCTGCCGCTCACGAAGATATTGCTCTTCCTGCTCGCGCTGCAAACGGGCGCGCCAGGCCTGTTCAGATTCCAGTTGCTGTTCCGGCCGTGCCTCTTGCCTTTGATCGGGCTGCGGGGTGAACGGATTGACCGAGCGCTTCTCTTCCTGCGTCTCGACCGGCGTCGGCTGCAGCGTCGTCACCTGCTGCGGCTCGCCGATGATGCCGTCCGAAACGCCGCGCTTGATCTGATCGGCGAAGGTTGACGCCGGATTGCCGGAGCTTGTGTCCGGTCCGGTGTCGCGGAAATAAAGCCCGCGCGACGTCAGGCCGAAGAAGATGACGGCGAGGAAGGCGACGACCAGCACGACCACGACGATGATCGGCAGACGGTTGATCCGGCGCATACCGGAGCCCGTCTCCTCGTTCTTGGCGCCGCCGAGCTTGAGCGATTGAACCATGACCGCCCTCCCCTAACCGCGCTTCATGACCGAGAGCGCGCTCGCCGGCTGCGCCCCCGTCGTCGTGACGGTAAAGGCGCGGCCGAGCTCGACACTATTGGTCGACAGCCGCGCGAGCACCTGGCCCTCGAAGGGAATGACGACATAGGCAAGCGGCACGGTGCGCGCGGCACCATCCGTCTTCTGGTCGGTCACAACGGCATAGCCCCAGCCTTTTAGAGCCGCTTCCAGCGCTTGCCCGAAGGGCGAACTGTCCTGCTTCAGTGAGACGGTCGCGGTTCCGGGGCCGATCTGCTCGGCGAGCCTGCTCACCATGTCGCCGGCGATGGCGCTTGCTGCCGGCCCCGAGATCTCGGCAGGCGCGTTGCTGGAGGTCAATCCATCCGTACCGAGCGACTGGCATCCGGAAAAGAGGAGCGCGAGGCCGCAGGTTGCCGCTAGGCTGCGGAGGGCGCGCAAAGGGCGTGGGCGGGAGGGCAAGCTGCTTCGCATCACCGCCCTCCCCGCCGGATCGTCACCTTCTCCTGTTTCCAGCCGACGCCGGAAACAAGAACCGCGCGGTCGACGTGATAGTCGACCACCATCATGTCGCCCTTCATCCGGTAGTTGACGATGCGGTTCTGCCCACCGGAGACGACAAACAGCACCGGCGCATCCTGGCCGGAGATCGAGCGCGGGAACTGGACGTAAGTCTTTTCCCCATCGCTATAGACGCGCGTCGGTCGCCAGCCGGCATTGCCGGAGACCGAGTATGAGAAATTCAACTGCTCGGCCGGAACGCCGGCGCTCGGAATGGTACTCGCCTCCATTCGCGCGTTGATGTCGGCGAGCTTGGTGGAAACGTCTTCCGGATATTCGAAGCCGACGCGGGCCATGTATTGGTTTGCATGCGACTTGAGCTGGATATGATAGGTGCGGCGCGAGGTCGTCACGACCATCGAGGTGACGAGGTTCGGCTCCGATGGCTTGACGATCAGGTGGATCGCCTGCCCGCCCGCAGCACCTGACGTCGCCGGCTCCACTTTCCATCTCACGGTGTCTCCGACCAGCACGTCGCGAACCACCTCGCCGCCCTGGAGCTCGATATCGCAGACCTGCAAGGGCGAGCAAACCACGGAGGGCTGCACCTCGCCGTAGAGAAAGATCACCTTCCCGTCCGGTCCTTTCGTGACAAGTCCGCGTGATCCACGCCACTGGGTGGAAATCCCCATCCCCTTCGCCTCGTTAGCGCTGACGCCATCGGCCGCGAGAGCGCGGGAGGAAAGAGAAGCCGACAGGGGCACGAGAGCGACGACGATCGTGGCAGCGGTCAGCGTGGCCGGAAAACGTCTCAGTCGAATGTTCATGTTCGGGGCCATGCCTTTCAAAGCTGCGCGGTCCAGTCGAGATCCCTAAGATAGAGTCCGATCGGGTTAAGCCGGATGATGCCCTCGTCCTGCGGCGGTGTGAGCGTCACGGTGGCGATGCCGCGGAACCGGCGTGTGGCCGTCTCCTTGCCGCGGCGATCGCGCTCGAACTCGGTCCAGTCGATCTGGTAGGACTGGTTCGACAGCGCGACGATATTGTTGACCTCGACGGCGACGGTGGCGTTCTTTGCCTTCTCGAAGGGCGAGGAGGAGCGGAACCAGGCATTGACCTTCTCGGTCGCAGGATCCGAGGTCCGAAGCAGCGCATAGGTGCGGTCGATATATTGCTTCTGCACGACCGCGTCCGGGGTTACCGAGCGGAAGTTAGACACGAAACCGCCGAGCGTGGCGCGCACCACGCGCGGATCGGCATATTCGATCTGCTGCGGAAAGCCGGCGCTCGAGGCCGTACCGAGCTTGTCGACCTCGACGATATACGGCACCAGCTTCACCTGTGTGCTCTGGTAGAGCGCATAAGAAAAGCCGATCACCGCCATGGTCATCCCTGTGATGCCGACCAGGCGCCAGGCCGCTGCCGCCCTGACATAGGAGCCGTAGCGCTCGTTCCATTCCGTTCTCGCAGCGATATAGGGATTGTCGGGCGGGGTGCGTCCGGCCATGCGCGGTAGCCTTCTACTTGTTTTCGTTGACGGGTGGAGGAGGAGGAGGCGTCGAGGGCCTGCCGGATTGCCGGGTCTGGTCAAGCTTGGCGTTGGCGAGGCCGAGCAGAGAGCCGGCATAGGCGCCAGGCGACGCGATCGCCTTTTCCTTGGCGGCCGAGCCTGCCGCCCATCCGGCGTTGCCGATGCCGGACGCCATGCCGCGCAGTGCAGCGCCGGCCATGGACGAGCCCTCAGCCCTCGCCGAACTTGCTGATTGCGCCCCCTTCATCGCGGCGCCCGCGCCAAGGAAGGCGCCACCGGCAGCGAAAGCGGCCGTCTGACCGCCATGACGGATCGCCTCCATGCCGCCCGAGACCGATGCGCCCTGTACGACGCCCTGGATGATCGGCGGGACATACATGGCGATGATGAAGACCACGACGGAGATACCGGCGATGCCGATCGTGGTGATGAACTGGTCGGAGGTCGCCGTCGGCGCCTCGGCCAGCCCGATCAGGATGTCGGATCCGATCTTGGCGATCATCACCAGCGCCATCAGCTTCATGCCGACGGAGAAGGCATAGATCAGGTAGCGAACCGCGAAATCCTTGGTGTACGAGCTGCCGCCCAACCCGAGCATGATCATGCCGGCGAGAAGGCCGACATACATCTCCACCATGACAGCCACAAAGATTGCGGCGACAAGGCTGAAGGCGACGACAACCACGATCATCGCGAAGACAGCGGCGATCGCCAGCGCATTGTCCTCCCATAGGCCGAACTTCGCCTGTTCCGACATTTTGGAGGCGACGCGAACGCCGGCGTCGAAGATATTGGCCGGAGAGGCCGAGCCTCCGCCGGCGCCGATCTGGAACAGGCTGTCGACCACGGCCTTGGCCAGCGCCGGACCGCGGTCGAGGATAAAGGCGAAGAGACCGATGAACATGATCCGACGCACGAGCTCGGCGAACCAGGCGTCAAGCGATGCGGCGTTGATCGCCAGCCACACGGCGGCGATACCGATCTCGATCCCGGCGAGGATCCAGAACAGGGAGCGCGCCGCGTTCATGATCGTCGTCTCCCAGCCCTTGGCGGCGGTGACGACCTGGTTCTCCAGCGTGGTGAGGACCGAACCCTGCTGGGCGAGCGCCGGCGCGGCGGCTATGAGGACGAGGCCGATTGCGAGGAAAGCGATCTCCAGCTTGCGGGAGGGGCGGCCGATTACCATCGCGGCTTCATCTCCTGCCCGCCGCGTACGTCGCGATTCGGATCGCCGCCGAAGAAGCGCTCGCGGTGCTCGCGCTGCGCCGCGCCAGAACCCGACGTCGCTCCCGGTGTTTCAGACGCAACATCCGGCCGGACGGTCACCCAAACGATCATACCGGCTCCGAGGGCGACGACACCAGTGACTGAGAGGACAATGAGGATGCGCGGGCTCACCAGCGCGGCTCCATCGTCTGGCCGCCGCGGATGTCGTTGGTCGGCGCGTTGAAGAATTTTTCGCGCCGGGCCTGGGCGAGATCCTTCTGTGCCTGTTCCGACTGGAACCATGTTCCCATCATCGTGGTCTGCTGTGACACCAGCCCGCGCAGCTTCTGCATCTGCGCCACCTGCTGAGTGGCGATCTGGTGCCCGACCTGCAGGGCCTTCATCTGGCCGTCGGCGCTCTCCGACATCGAGCGCAGCGAGGACATGGTGGATTCCTCGCTGGAAAACTGCTCGGCCGTCAGGTTTGCCGCCTTCAGCGTGCCGGCGATCGTGTCGCGATTGGTGTCGGACCAGTTCTGATAGGTCGTTGAGAAGCTCTGACCGTCCGGCAGATTGCTCTTCATGTCGGCGAAGCTCTGGAAGCGCTGCTTCAGCACGTCATCGATGTTGCCCATCGAAAACGCGACACCCTGCCCTTGCGCGACGATGTTCTGGAG
Source organism: Agrobacterium vitis (assembly GCF_014926405.1). Taxonomy (NCBI): domain Bacteria; kingdom Pseudomonadati; phylum Pseudomonadota; class Alphaproteobacteria; order Hyphomicrobiales; family Rhizobiaceae; genus Gillisella; species Gillisella vitis. The sequence continues at coordinate 16,034 of NZ_JACXXJ020000001.1, read as the reverse complement.
CTTGTTCAGGTCGCTCTCGACCTGGCCCCAGATGTGGTTCGGCAGCTGCGCGGTGTTCTGCAGCAGGTTTTTGTAGATGTTGATCTGGTTCTGGATCTGCTCGGCAAGCTGGCTGATCTGGGTGATCTGATTGTTCACCTGCTCGGCCGACTTTCCGACGAGACTGATGAGTTCCGCATTGTTGGCGAGCTGCGTCCACTCTGTCGCCTGCCCGGTGACACCGCCCGCATATGCCGGAAGCGGAAGAGCGACCGGGATCATGATGGCCGTGATCATAGCGGCGCGCGCCGTTTCAAGCGGCCGGGAAAAGTGTTTCGACATGGGCGATCCCCCTTTGCTGGAGCCAGTGTTTGGGCCAATCTGCCCCGTATTCGGAATGAAGGGCGCGGATGCGCTTCAGATCCTCCTTGCCGGACGCGCCGACGAAGGAGAGCGCCACGGGACCGAGCGACATGTCGAAGAGCCTGCGGCCTTCTGGCGAGGCGACGTAATATTCGCGCTTCGGCAAGGCCGTCGCGACGATCTCGATCTGCCGCTCGTTGAAGCCGATGCGCTCGTAGAACTCGCGCGTTCCCGGCTCGCGGGCCGCTCCGTTGGGCAGGCATATCTTGGTTGGGCAACTTTCCTTGAGCACGTCGATGATGCCGGAGCGCTCAGCATCGGAGATCGACTGCGTCGCAAGCACCACGGCGCAGTTGGCCTTGCGCAGCACTTTCAGCCATTCCCTGATCTTGTCGCGGAAGGTCGGATGACCCAGCATCAGCCAGGCCTCATCGAGAATGATGAGGCTCGGGGCCCCCGTCAGCCGCTTCTCGACCCGCCGGAACATATAGAGCAGGACGGGCACGAGATTTCGCTCGCCCAGGTTCATCAGTTCCTCGACCTCGAAGCACTGGAAGGCGCCGAGCGCCAGTCCGTCCTCTTCGGCGTCAAGCAGCTGACCCATCGGGCCGTCGACGGTGTAGTGGTGGAGCGCATCCTTGATCTCGCGCATCTGCACGCCCGAGACAAAGTCCGAGAGTGATCGGCCGCGCGATTCCGCCATCAGCGCCAACTGTCTGGAGATGGCATTGCGATAGTCGGGTGTAACCGTGACGCCCTGCAGGGCGACGAGCGTCTCGATCCATTCGGCAGCCCAGGCGCGATCACTGTCCGTCGAGAGTTCGGCGAGCGGGCAGAATGCCAGCCGGGGCGAGGCCCCGTCCCCTTCTCCGGCTCCGTCGCCGCCGATCTCGTAATGATCGCCGCCGATGGCGAGTGTCAGTGGCAGCATCGACCGCCCTTTGTCGAAGGCAAAGATCTGCGCACCCGCATAGCGCCGAAACTGCGCGGCGATCAGCGACAGCAAAGTCGATTTTCCCGAGCCTGTCGGGCCGAAGATCAGCGTATGCCCCACATCATCGACATGCAGGTTGAGGCGGAACGGCGTCGAGCCGCTGGCGACCTGCATGAGCGGTGGTGAGCCTGGTGGATAGAACGGGCACGGTGCGATCGGGCTTCCCGACCAGACGGAATTCAACGGAATGAGATCGGCGAGATTGCGAGTGTTAACGAGCGGCTCGCGGATATTGGCATAGGAGACGCCCGGCAGACTGCCGAGGAAGGCGTCGGTCGCATTCAGCGTTTCGATCCGGGCGCCGAACCCTTCGGCCTGGATGAGACGACGGATCGCCTCGCACTTTTCCTGGAGGCGCGGTTGCTGGTCGTCAAACAGAACGATAACCGGCGTGTAATAGCCATAGGCGACGAGTTGCGACGCGGCTTGAGCGATTGCGTCCTCGGTCTCGGCCACCATCATCATCGCGTCCTGGTCGACCGAGCGGCTCTGGGTCTGGAAAAGCTGATCGAAAAACGGCCTGACCTTCTGCTGCCATTTCTTGCGGGTGCGCTCGAGTTTCTGTCGTGCCTCCTGCTCGTCGAGAAAGACGAAGCGCGAGGACCACCGATAGGTGAGCGGCATCAGGTCGAGACTGTTCAGGATCCCCGGCCAGCTCTCCGCGGCTAGGCCGTCAATGGCGACGACACCGAGAAAGCGGTTCTCGACCGTCGGCGTCAGGCCATGCTGAAGTTCAGCCGTGACAAGCCAGTCGAGGTACATCGGGATATCCGGGAGCCGGACAGGGTGGTTCTCGCCGGTAATGCAGAAGCGGATGAACTGGAACAACTCGTCATAGCGGGCGACCCTGAAGCCCCCGCGTTCTTCGGTTTCCCGAGTTGTCATGCGGCGGATGGAGACGACATTGGCGAGGTACTGTTCGACCTCGCGGATCGAGGTCCGGAAGCTCTCAAGTGCCGTGTCGGCATAGGTAGCCGAACGGCTGGCGGTGTCAGAATAGACGTAGCGCGCCATGCCGGAGCGCCGGGGCTCTGGCGCCCGCCAGGTTAGGATTAGCGCGTGCCGGCTCTCGAAATGCCCGCTCTCCCGCTCGAAATGAGACCTGCGCTCGGTATCGATCGCGCGCGTGACCGGATCACGGAAATGGCAAGCGTCCTCTTCCGCATAGTCGATCGTCGGAACCCGCAGGGCCTCGACCTGTATCATCCAGCCGGACCCCAGCCGCGACAGGATCATATTGATCTGCCGGCTGACCTCGTTTCGCTCGACGTCTGTCGAGCTTTCGCTGTCCGGGCCGGCAAAATACCAGCCGGCCATCAGCGAGCCGTCCTTCAGCAGGATTACGCCGTTGTCTACGAGACCTGCATAGGGAACCAGATCGGCGAATGATGGGCCGGAGTGTCGGAAGGGCTTCAGTGCGACCATGTTCACCCCCTCAGAACTTGCGCCACGGCGTCGAGGTGGGCCGGTAGAGGGATCGATAGGACACGTGCCGCAGATAGACGCGGCGCATCAGCGGATCGGCCTTCGCCATCATGCGGAGGGCGGCGACCGCGACCAGCCAGATGACCATACCGAACAGCGCGGCGTACCAGGTCAGCACCACGAAGATCAGGATCACGGCGGCAAGGCCTGTGAGCAACACCAGTTCGCGGTCGGCGCCCATCAGCAGGTTCGGGCGTGATAGCGCCCGATGCACCCGCGAACGGGCAAGGTTGGAGCCTGGCTCAGCCATGAGCCCCCTCCCCTTCCGGTCGAAGTGTTGCCCACAGTTCGACGATCCCAGACCCGGTCCGGGCCTCGATCTCTCCGATAGAAGCGCCGGTCGCTCCAAACAGTGCAACGATCTGGGTCGCGCCGAGCAACACGCCGCCAACAAGGGCGACATAGCAAAGCCTCCTGGCGAAGTCGTTGAGTTCGCCACCGAAGATCAGCATGCCGCCGGCGATGGCGACGGCCGCGAGCGCGATGAAGCCGGCAACCGGCCCGGTGATGGATTGCTGGATCTGTTGCAGCGGAGATTCCCACGGCAGACTACCGCCCGAAGAGGCGAATGCCGAATCTGCCAAACCGATGCAGGAGACGGCGGCGAATGCCGCAAGTGCAATAGTAATACTGGTCTTATGCGACATGGCTATCCTCATCGATCTGGGCGTAGTGTTCGGTCCGGTAGCGGGAATTGGTGAAGCCCTCGACATGGATGACCTCGCGAACCCGCCTCCCCTTCCCCGTTCGTTCTATCGACACGATCAGGTCCACTGCCTCGCCGATCACTTCCTGCATCGGCTGTTGGCTCACTTCCGCGGTCAGTTGCTCGAGCCGGCGGAGAGCCGACATCGCCGTGTTAGAATGAATGGTGGTGACCCCGCCGGGATGCCCTGTATTCCATGCTTTAAGCAGCGTGAGCGCCGCCCCGTCGCGGACCTCTCCGACGATGATGCGATCGGGCCGCAAGCGCATCGTGCTCTTGAGAAGCCGGGCCATATCGATCGTGTCGCTTGTATGGAGCGCCACGGCGTTCTCGGCCGCGCACTGAATCTCGGCCGTGTCCTCCAGGATGACAATCCGATCGTCCGGCGCATTCCCGACGATTTCGGCTATGACTGCATTGGCGAGCGTCGTTTTGCCAGAGCCTGTTCCGCCGGAAATCACGATGTTCATGCGAGACGCAATCGCACTCCGTAGAACCGAGACCTGCGCCTCGGTCATGATCTTTTGCTTCACGTAGTCGTCGAGCGGGATCAGGCGGGAGGCACGCCGGCGAATTGTGAAGCTCGGTCCGGAAACGACAGGCGGCAGGAGGCCCTCGAAGCGGTGGCCGCCGATCGGCAGTTCGCCGGAGATGATCGGCTGTTCATCGTCGGCTTCCGACTGCAGTGCATGGGCTACGCTACCGATGATCACTTCCGCCGCGGCGGGGCTAAGCACACCTGCGGGCGCCACGCCATGCCCCAGGCGCTCGATGAAGAGCTTGCCATCCGGGTTGAGCATGATCTCTACGACAGTCACATCATCGAGCGCGACGCAGAGCTGGTCGCCGAGCGCGTCCTGGAGTTTGCGGACGAGTCTGGAATGGGAGCGCAGCTGGGTCACGCCGCACTCCTGATCGCTGCCACGTCGGTCCGGGGGAACGACTGATAGCCCGCAGGGCAAACCTGCTCGAAGCTCGCGCGATCCGCCGGCAGGCTTCCGGCAATAGCGATGGTGTTGCCGATCGCGGCCGGTTGGCCGAGCCGCCGCATGGGCCAACCGGCCCGCTTCAGGATGCGCTCGAAACGAAGATCGGTCGCCGTGACGATCTCCGCGTAACCTTTTGCCATCGCCCATTCGATGATGCCGGCGAACAGGGTAAGCGTCGCAAGGTGCAGTTGGCTCGTATCTCTCCGTGAGACGAGCGAGGTATCGACGCAGAAACGCGAACTCTCGACCATCCCGGAATGCGCGCTGAGGTCACCCGTTTCGAGCAGCTGGGGGAAGGTTCGTTCCAGCATCGTCGGGCCGGAAGCCGGAAGAAGACGGACGCAGCCGGCGATCAAGCCACCACTTGTAGTCGCCAGGAGGTAGGTTGGTTTGAAGTCGTCATACTGGTCGCGTTCTTCCCCCGCGGTGATAGAGACGTCCCATTCGAGACGGCCACCGAACACCGCTCCGCGAAGAAGGTGCATCTGTTTGAGAAAGCTTCGATACCGTTCGTATTGGTCCGGCGAGACTGTCAGTATCCGCATCACGATCTCCGCATGAACAGGTCATGCGAACAGAAATCATCTCGCGACGCGTGTGCCTACGTGCAGATTTGCACCCAGTGATTCTACCGAGTCGGTGTTCCGGGTCGCAAAATGCGAGTGGCGGAGAGCGGCTAGAAGCTAAGAAGTATGTGCAAATCTGCACTTCCCATCCACAGCCGCGATACGCGAAAAGTGGGCTAACTAGATGATATTAATGGATGAAGTGTCGGCGAGCAGAAATTCCGATAATTGGCGTTAACCTTCTGTTAACCTTAAACCACTGGACGGATAGAGGGAATCGTGTGCTATCCTTGACGGCAGAAGGGCATTTAATCGCCCATTGCCCGTCAGGAAGGTCTAGAAGCAACAATGTCGAAGCTAGCGACAGCACATATCGATGAGGATCCCGCAGACAAGATCATTCGGCACGCGCGCACGCTATCGAGTGAGTTGCAATCGCGGCGTGAGCAAATGTATCCGCCCAACGCTGAGAAGCAACTTCGTTACTTCCTGACGAATGAGGTGTCTAAGCTCACAAATATTCCCGAGTCTACTCTGCGGACGATGTCAATCGAAGGCAAGGGTCCGGTCCCAGCGCGGCTCGAGAACAACCACAGGGCTTATACGCTTGGACAGATTAACGAGCTTCGCGAGATATTCGCTGAGGCTCGGCCATCTGATGCCCGCCGCTTCCTACCCCGACGACGGGTTGGCGAGCACTTGCAGGTTCTAGCGGTTGCAAATTTTAAGGGCGGCAGTGCCAAAACGACGACCAGTGCGCATCTCGCGCACTATCTTGCGCTGCACGGTTTCAGGGTTCTGGCCATCGACCTCGATCCACAAGCATCTCTTTCGGCAATGTTTGGTGCGCAGCCGGAAATGGATGTTGGTGATAATGAGACGATTTATGGAGCCCTGCGGTACGACGGAAATCGTCGGCCGATTAGAGAGATCATCAGGCCCACATATTTTTCAGGGATCGACCTTATTCCCGGTAACATTGAGGTGATGGAATATGAGCACGAGACGCCTCGAGCTCTAGCTGACAGACGGATAGGAACCGGCGAAATCTTCTTCGAACGCCTTCGGCTAGCAATTGCCGAGGTGGAGAACGATTATGACGTCGTGTTGCTGGACACCCCCCCTTCCCTTGGCTTCTTGACACTTGGGGCAATCTACGCGGCCACCGGACTTATCGTTACCGTGCATCCGGCGATGCTGGACGTGATGTCTATGAGCCAGTTTCTGTTGATGATGGGTGACTTAATAGGTGTCATCCGAGACGCCGGGGCAAAGATGCAACAGGATTTCCTTCGATACCTTATTACTCGCCATGATCCTAACGACCAGTCGCAAGTTCACGTCGTCGGGATGATGCGCAGTTTGTTCGGAGATGATGTTCTGACACCGACTGCAGTGGAGAGTAGCGCTGTCGAGACGGCGGGGTTGGCGAAGAGGACGCTGTATGAACTCGAGCCGGGAAACATCGGCGCAAATACCGTGAAGCGGGCGAGGGAATCGATCGACGCCGTCAATCAGCGAATAGTTGATCTGATTGAGCGGAGCTGGGGGAGGCCATGAGTAAACAATCGGGCCGTAAGTCGATCCTTGCAAGCTTTGCAGCATACACGCCACAGCCGAACGATGCGGCAGCGCTGAACCCGCCAAAGGAAACGACAGCACCGTCATCTCGAGTTGCAGGGGTGATTGGTGCGACACAGCGTTCGCTTGCAGAACTGCGGGAAGAGAGAGATCAGCTCAAGGCCATTGCTGAAGGCAGCGGTGATATTGAGATCGATCCGGAATTGGTCGATCCCTCGCCATTTCCGGACCGGCTCAATGACGAAGACGAGGGGGAATTTGAGACGTTTAAGGCGCTCATTGCCTCTGAAGGGCAGTTAATACCAATTCTCGTCCGGAGGCATCCGTCCGATCCGTCTCGCTATCAGGTGAGCTATGGGCATCGCCGATTGCGTGCCGCGCGGGAACTAGGGCTGAAGGTAAGAGCAAAAGTCGCTAGTCTCGATGACCGTCAGCTCGTTATCGCCCAAGGTATCGAGAATTCAGCGCGCCAGGACCTTAGCTGGGCCGAGAAAGCGTTGTTCGCATCCGGAATGGATTTGGCAGGTGTGAAAGCCCGCGATATTCGGGCGGCCCTTGCGGTTGATGACCCGGAGTTAGCACGTTTTCGGTCGGTCTGCAGATCAGTACCGGAGGATGTGATGAGAGCGATCGGCCGAGCGCCGAAGGCTGGGCGTTCGCGTTGGACGGCATTCGCAAAGGCCTGCGCAGATGGAGATGCGATAGCTCGCGTTCGAGAAACCTTGGCAGGTGCCAAGGTTTTGAGGTCGGATGACCGTTTCGTGTTGGCGTTAAACGCGGCGGCTGCAAAGACTCGGGCACCAGCAGAAACGGTGACAGTTGGAGACGGCAGCGGCCGCAAGCTCGGGACAGCTAGCTTCAAGCCGACAGAGGTGAAGATAACATTCAACCCGTCTCTAGCCCCCGGGTTTGCCGAGTTCATCCAGAGCGAGTTGCCCGGGCTGGTAGAACGATACAACGCGACCCGAGATTCATAAACCTTGGCAGCTGCCAAGGTTTGATGCGTAGCCGATCCGCCCGATCGGTGTTGGAAAAAGGAGAGGAAGCGAACGGCAAAAAAGAAAGGCCCCCGAACGGCGAACCATCCGAGAGCCCATGTTCCTTGTGACAAAGAAACAATAGCCCTCTCTGATTCGGCTGTCAAATCCGAACATCGTTGTTCGCGGTGCGAATCCGCTTTGCCCCTCGCTTAAAGGCGAAGGCATGAGAGAGACTATTGTAACGACGCCCTTTGGGCGGCGGCCGATGACGCTCGGCCATATTGCAAGCCAGATGGCCGCTAAGGCAGCCGCACCAGACGCTGTCGCCCACAAGTGGCAAGTCTTCCAGCACATCCGTGAATCCCGAGAATTGATCGGAGCGACGGACCGCTCCTTGTCAATCTTGAATGCTCTACTGACTTTTCATCCGGAGACTGCGTTGACCGGCGACGCCGAGCTGGTGGTGTGGCCCTCTAACGAGCAGCTGATGACGCGCGCCAATGGTATGCCTGCTACGACGCTCCGCCGGCATCTTGCCGTCCTGGTTGATTGCGGGCTCATCATCCGTCGCGACAGTCCCAATGGCAAGCGGTTTGCCCGCAAGGGAAGGGGAGGGGAGGTCGAGCAGGCCTACGGCTTTGATCTGTCACCGATCGTTGCCAGGGCCGAGGAGTTTCGAGACCTCGCTCAAGCCGTGCAAGCTGAGAAGAAGGCCTTCCGGGTGGCCAAGGAACGGCTGACGCTTCTTCGCCGTGACATCGTCAAAATGATCGAAACGGGCATCGGAGAGAGCGTTCCCGGAAACTGGGGAAGGGTTTTACAGACCTATCAGAGCGTCATCGCCAAGTTGCCGCGTTCTGCTCCCCGCCAGCTTGTAGAGAGCATCGCGCAGGAACTTCATGAGTTGCACACCGAAATTCGTGACGCATTGGAAACATTTACGAAATCACTGAATCCGGTCGCCAATGAGTCCCATAACGGTCGTCACATACAAAATTCAAAACCAGACTCTAAATTTGAATCTGAATACGGCTTTCGACAAAGAGAAGAAGCGGGCGGCAGCGCCGCGGAAACCGACAACGTGCGGAGCTTGCCGAAACGTGAGCTGCCTTTGGGGATTGTGCTGGACGCCTGCCCCGAGATTGGGGAACTCGCGCAGGGTGGGTCCATCCGGCACTGGCGCGACTTGCTGGCGGCGACCGACCTTGCCCGGCCGATGCTGGGGATCAGCCCAAGCGCCTGGCAGGAGGCCCGCGAAACCATGGGCGAGCAGCACGCGGCGATCACACTGGCGGCGATTTATCAGCGGGCCGGTCAGATTAACAACGCCGGCGGCTATCTGCGCAGCCTGACCGACCGGGCCAAGGACGGGAAGTTTTCGACCTGGCCGATGGTCATGGCGTTGCTCCGGGCAAAGCTGGACGAGCAGAAAAGTGCGGCCAGCGCCGGAAAACCACGAACAGATGAGGACGCCGAAGACGATAGCCACGTCCACGTTTCGGCTTCGCTGCTGAAAAGCCTACAAAAGCCGAGATCGTGGTGATCCTCTCGCTATTCGGCCGCGGTCATATCGACGTCAGCGATCAACCCGGAACGGCGGGCACGATCAATGAGGTTCTTGACAGACGAGGGCGACCATTTGGATCCGCCGCGCGGCGTACGCTCGTGCAGCCTTTCGAGCTGGGCGGCGATCTCGCGCAGCGTGAGGTCCGCGTTCGACGAATGGATGCCGGCCACAAGCGTCATCAGGCGATCCTCGGGAAGCCGGGGCGGGGATTTTTTCAGCAGCACTGCATCCGCCATGCGTTCAGTCACCATCCACTTCACGGCCCGGCGAAGACGTTCTGGCGTCCAGTCGAGGCCGCGCTGCTTGAGCACTCGTGCGATGTCGTCCCATGTGTGATCCGGCCGCATGCGCCGAACGGTCGGAAGCCATTGGTTCGCCGAGGCCTGGATGCGATCGCCATATGCCGCTTTCTGGGCCGCGGTCATCCTGGCCAACACCTCGGGGCGTTTTTCCCGGATGCCGGGGTTGCCGGGAAGCTTTCCTTTGGACTTGGCTGCCCGGATACCCGCCTTCGTTCGTTCGGAAATGAGCGCGCGCTCGAGCTGCGCCACGGCGCCAAGAACCTGAAGCGAAAACATTCCCTGCGGCGTCGATGTGTCGATGGGATCGCGCAGCGACCGGAAATGCGCGCCCTTCGCCGTCAGATCCTCGATGACCTCGAGCAGGTGGCTGACCGAGCGCGCCAGACGGTCAAGCCGTACCACAACGAGTGTGTCGCCGGCGACGATCTCGCGAACGAGTTTGGAAAGGGCAGGTCGGGCACGCGAAGCGCCGGATCCGTGTTCCTGGACGATCACATCGCACCCGGCCGATCGCAGATCGATTTCCTGGGCTTCCGTTGCCTGCTCGTCCGTAGAGACGCGTGCATAGCCGATCAGCCGGCCCTGCGGTCGACGGGAAGCCCGATTGTTGGTGTTAGCGGCCATATGCAGTGCCCGAGAAGTGTTGAAGAGCAGTTTTCCAAACGCAGAGGATAAGGATAAACGATCGTTTGTAAACGTCTCTTGGTCCTTTGGAGTCAAAGTAAACACGTCGCAAGTGGCTGGAAAACAGTGATTTTCATCGATGTCACGTCCATCGGCGCTAATCCTGTACAGTTCGAACGCCTTTGGCAGCTCTAATAGTACGCGCGCGAGAAAAAGTATCGGCTATGATTGAAGTGTATGCTATTATAGCTTCAAGATTATCAAAATAGATACGTTAAAACAATGAGATATGAAACCGGTGATTTGCCACTGGCGGCGCTGCTTCCGGCCATCGCAAGGGCGGAAGATCAGCTCGCGCGTCTCGACGAGGTTGTTCGCCGCAGCCCCGTCAGGCAGGGCTTTACCGAAAGGTCGCACTTCATCGAGGCGGCCGCCAGCATGTGGGTCGCCGGCGAGCTTGTCCATCTCGAGGATCTCGTTCTCCACGACGCAAATCGGGATGTCCGCACCCCGACCCATGAAGTCACAATCGCACATTCAATCTTGAGGGCGCGGCGGCGCATCGCAAGCGCTGACCCGGGCTGGGCGACGAGCAGGGCTGGGGTCGTAAGCCTCGCGGGGCGATCAGAGGACTCTACGGAACGAGAGGTGGTAGGCGAAGGGAGCTCGTCATTATCCATCGAACTGGCATTGAACGAAGACGAGAACGGTTTTGCGGCGGAGATGGCGGAAATCGATGCGGTCCTTAATCGATCCGCCCGTGTGCTCGAAGCGGTGGCAACGGGCGAGGGCCGCAAGGCGGATCCTTTGATGGTCGGTGAGCTCATTGTCCGGGATCCGGGTTGGAACGAGGAAGGGCGCCTTTCGGATTGGAGAGCGGCTCTGGCTGAGGCCGACGCCTTGCCGACCACGTTGGCGGCCGCAGTTATATGGGACGCATGGGAATGCATAGAGCCATTGCAGCGGCAGCATTGGCTTGGTACACAACTGGTGAATTCCTATTTCCGGGTGCGCGGAAAGGTGTCCTCGCACCTGTTCGGCATCTGCTCCGGTCTGAAAGCTGTGCCGCGGGAACGGCGGCGATCACACAATCGTGTATCACGAGTGCTTGCCGGGCTGGATGCAATGGCGAGCAGCGCTGAACTGGCCATGAAGGAAGTAATTCGGCTGGGACAGGCTAGGGAGCACCTCGAGCGCAAACTGAAGGGAAAGCGCTCATCCAGCAGTTTGCCGCGCGTTGTGGACTTGCTGATGGCGCGACCGATCGTATCCTCGTCGATTATAGTCAAGGAATTGAAGGTTAGCCATCGTGCGGCGCTCGATCTCGTCGCCGAACTCGGCGTTCGGGAAGTGACGGGGAGAGGAAGCTTCCGTGCATGGGGTGTAATTTGATGCGAAGGCAGCAAACGATGGTCGGTACGAGGTCGGGTCCTCGGGCGTTCAGATGTTTCTGGTGATAGAATCCCCTTTTGTTTCGCGGCTTATTCGTGGCGACGCTTATCGCAAAACGGCAGCGCATTTGCCGCCGTCAAAATCCGTGGGAGAGGGCGGCAACGTTCATCTGAACTCAGTTAAATAGATCGTCTTGATGCCGTCCGGCGTTAGGCCAGTACGGCGCAATTCAGCCTCACAGCGCTCTTGAAGAACCTCCCTGTCTCCGGGTTGCCCAATTAGATAGACATAGAGATTACGGACCGCTCCGACGAGCTTTGTCACTTCCTCCAACTTGAGGGCGTACGTTCCCTGGGTGCTTGCTTTCCGATCGGCGATGGGCTCCGGAAGCGCCGAAACCCGCAAAGACTGCCTTCCGGGATAGCATCGCCTGAACCATTGCTCGGCTTCTAGGAGTTGAGCATGGTCGTTCTTGTAGAGCGGGTTGTCCTTCTCCTTGTCGCTTTTGGCTTCTATGACAAAGTCGAACAAACCGCTCGTTCGCCACAAAACATCAGGCCCTGTTTTGTGCACTGCTTCCGGTCGCTCGGCGTCAAAACCAAGATATGCTCCAAGGTTCTTTAACGCTTCCTCATATTGGAACGGGGAGGCGTCGGGCACTAAAGCCGAGACCGCTTCGTTATAAGCAGGAATGAGCGACCCACGACGTTGGTATTCGAGGATTCGGCTAACAATCGCCATGGATTGTGGACCTGCCATTGGTCGCGGAATGTAGGCGGGTCGGATGCGAGGTGGGATATGGTTGTTGTTGGTTGCGAAAGCTGACGTCTGAAGTCGCTGACCCTTGTGATCGTCATTCATATGGAAAGCGATGCGAGCTGCCAACGAGGAAAGCCATGCCCTTCTCTGACCATCCTGTACTAGGTCTGGTGAGGAAATTAGGTGTTCGAGTTCTTGAATGGCGCTTTCATACTGTCCCACTCTTTCCAGCCGGAAAGCCCTGCGCTCAGCACCGGCGACCTTCAGCGCCAGTTCGTCGATACCCGGGGGCCGGGTGGCGGCTGCCAACTCTGACGCATGGTAGGCAACCCAATCCGGATCCCTGTTCAAACACTTGAGCATCGTTTCGCCAATTTCCTGATAGCTGGCGACAGCCTCACTCACTTCCTGTCCCACGTTGAGTTGGACGCGGCTGCTCGCGGTCAGATGCTCAAGATTCTTCTTGCGTCCGATCCATGCAACCAAATCGCTTCCCGTCAGGACGACAACGCAGAAATCGCCGCCGCCCCTGGAGCCGCGCCCTATGCCCTGCTCGATCCGCTGAGCCAACAACGAGTTGACCGCGGAATCTGCAAGAACACTCGTCCGAAACATATCGTAGTCGGTCGTACCCTGTGGCAGGCCATCCATAATCAGCAGGCGGCAAGACGGACCAGCCAAATCAATGCCGTCGTATCGGTTAGCAAGAACGATCGGACCCTTGAAGGATCCGGCCTGCATATCTTTTATACGGTGGCTAACCGCTTCGCTTGTCTCTGGATATTCCGCAGTATCCAACCATCCTTTGGCAATGGTCCCGGACGGCGCCAAAATCGCGACGCCGGCATAACCGGCAATCCATTTCGCGATCTGTTTAACCATCGGTGTGATAGCGACATTGCCGAGCGGCATCAGCTCGGGCACCAAGATCATGCGCTCGCCTACACCCGCAAGCGATGAAGACTGAATCGGTCTGCCAACTGCAGCAGGGGAGGCACCGAATGTGCGAACAATCTCGCTGTCGTCCAAATCGTAGCAGACATGTAGATCCGGCGTTTAGCGTCATCGAACGTAGGAAGAAGATCAACCGGTGGAAAGGTGGGGGTGATCGTCACCGATTTGCGGCTGAAGAGGCAGTGGCACATGGCCAGATTGTCACGTAGGAGAGGCCATATGTAGGGATCAACGCCCTCGACATGCTGTGAAAGAAATTCCCGAACTTCGGGGACCTTGGACAGCCAAGCCCAGCTGGGGACCTCGATCACGCCGAAATCCTTCCCCCTCGTGATGTCAGCAAAGGCGCCGCCTCGTCCGACCTCGTCGAACGCGCCCCTGAATCGATCCGCCATCTCCTGATAGACCTCGAGGTGGTCTTTCGACGTGATTGTCAGGCTGAATGCTTTACGAACAGAGGAAAGCGCGACGTGCGCGTCGTCCAAGATGATGCCGCCGACTTTCACTGCCGGCTTCGCGGAACCCCGAACACCAAATTTACTGCGACCACTGAAAAGGCTCTCGTAGGCCCCCACGAGAACGGCGTTACCATCTAGAAACTCGGAGGCTAGAGGCTGCCCCCTCGTGTAGGGTACCGCGCGTATTCCATATTCAGTCGCTTTGGCAATAACCTGTTCGACGAGCTGGGTAGTTGGTGCGAGATAAAGAACGGGTTCACCGAGTTCATTCATGGTTGATTGTGCCATGAGCAGCGCAACCAGGGTCTTTCCTCCCCCCGTATGCAGTTTTACAACGACATCCTTGTCGTTTCTGCGGGACGGATACCAAGCATCGAGAGCCTCGGCTTGGCTAACATAAAGGTCATTGATCCCGACGGCTTTCGGGAGGGAATGAAAGATATCTCGTGGGGCGACGGGCTTCGGCTTTGCCTTGTCCTCGCGAAGCTTTTTGAAGTCGACCATCTCTTGTCCCCCAATTTACTGACAGTTCTGCTTTAACAGATGTATGCCCATGAGAGAGGCATTAAAAATTCTTACTACTTTGAAAAACCTGTTGCAGGTTATTTTTTCGGCGGGCGTTACTGACGCCTAGCGATGTGGCAGGAGCAGGATGAAAAACCATGCTTTCTGCATCCACTAATTCACAGACGTCCAAGGTTGAGGGTCAGAAATCAATTCTGTCCTCTCGCATTTCACCACCAAGGCCAAATAAATACATGGAGCCATAAAATGACAACAGATCGCTCCGCGGCGCGCCGTCGATTCGTTGTGTTAGCGCCTCGGCCACCACGCCGACGTGCTTTACGAGTGCGTCCAGATGTTGCTTTGTTGGTTGGTTCCTATCTCCAAGCGCTGCATTCAGCGCATACAGCCGTTCAAGCGGCGCGGGATGGGTCTCGGATACCGAAAACCGAGGTATATCGAGAAATCGGGAGCCCAGAAGTTCAATTAAGTGGAGGAAGAGAAATATGTGATAGGCGCCGTTGGAAAGGCGGAGTTTTGCATCTTTATCCGACCCGATGGCTGTAATCGCGTGGAGGTCAGCACTGAATTCTAGATCGTGGTTATAGGTTTTTAGATCCTCCAGATTTTCGGTCGAAGATGCTTCTTCCATATGACCTAGAAGCAAATGACTAAACTCATGCCCGAATGTGAATTCGAGCATGTCGTCTACATCGCGCTTGATAGCAGCGTCCACACTCGCTGGAAGTTTAGCTCGCGGATCGATGTCAAAGTCCTGGGCTTCTGACCCTATCATCGTCCGCAGGGCGATTAAGGCTGCATCAATCCGGTCGCCCATCGGAAATTCATAGTGTGCGCCATGAAAACATACAGTCATGAAATAGAGGAAGTAGCGCAACGCTTCGGAGACGATGATCACCTCGCCTACCAGGGACTTTAAGCAAGCGGCGTTCACTTCCAGGGTTGGGACGTAGCCATAGGGGATTGAGCGAGCGGATTTTCGTAAGGCCTTCGGCAGTCGCTCAAGATAGCGTCTCGGAGCCAAATTGACGGTTTCGTAGTAGGATGTCAGAGTCCAAGGGCGACCGTTCTGCTGAAATGCACGCTTCCGGTGGGCAAGCACCCTCGTAACTCGAGGAGAATCGGCAACGGAGTTAGCCCGAATTCGCAGCAAGTAGTCATGCGCGCTTCTCAACGACCTCAGCCGGAGAATCTCATTCTTAGAGCAGAAGGGCGCATAAACCAGTTCTTCATTGCTGAGATCTGGATCGAGTGGTTCGATCCCTGTGACGTAGAACTCGCCACGTTCATCGCCGATGATGAAACCATTCGCGGCGCGGCGCGCCCCGGGAAATTCCTTCAGCCATTTCTGTATTTCGTGCTCTTCCATTGCGAAACGACAACCCTCGTGCCAAGTAGAAAAATACGCAAACTAAAAAGTCCGATAGTAATACGCGAATAAGCCTAACTGCCCGTCTGTAAATCAGGTCGATAAAAAGAGGGTAAGTTCGCCATCAAATCTCTAAGGGCCTCAGTGCTGGCCGCTCCCGAATCTGAGGGCAACAATCTGGACAAATCGGACAATCCGCATTATCTTGGCTGTAGTCAAGAAGGAAGACGAAGATGGTTGCTGTCACCCGTAAATCGCAGATGCGCGCAAAGCTAGAAGTCAATCCGGCTGCGGTAGCCGATGTTCTCAAGGTTTTGGCCCGACACAATCCAGGCCTTTCAAAGCCGGCGCTTGCAGCGACTGGCAAGGTCATGGCCGTGGTCTCTGCGGTGGCAGCGCGCCTTTCTGTCGAGCAACAGCATCGGATTGCCGACGATGAAA